>CAZDAQ010000348.1:0-1504 GCA_964503425.1 uncultured Opitutales bacterium | reverse complement strand
GATTCGGCACAATGAGCAGAATTATCGGCATAGACCTCGGCACCACCAACTCTTGCGTCGCCATCATGGAAGGCGGCGAGCCCGTCGTCATCCCCAATTCCGAGGGCGCGCGCACCACCCCTTCCGTCGTCGCCTTCGCCAAAAACGGCGAGCGCCTCGTCGGCCAGGCCGCCAAGCGCCAGGCCGTCACCAACCCGCGCAACACCGTCTTCTCCGCTAAGCGCCTCATTGGCCGCAAGTTCTCCGAAGTCGCCGAGGAAATCAAGCGCCTCCCCTACAAGGTCGTCGAGGGCAAAAATGGCGATGCCATGATCGAAGTTGACGTCTCCGGCAAGCCTGAGCGCTTCGCCCCCGCCCAAATCTCCGCCATGGTCCTCGCCAAGCTCAAGGCCGACTCCGAAGCCTACCTCGGCGAGAAAATCCAGAAAGCCGTCATCACCGTCCCCGCCTATTTTAACGACGCCCAGCGCCAGGCCACCAAGGACGCCGGCACCATCGCCGGCCTCGAAGTCGTCCGCATCATCAACGAGCCCACCGCCGCCTCCCTCGCCTACGGCCTCGACAAAAAGGCCGACGAAACCATCGCCGTTTACGACCTCGGCGGCGGCACCTACGACATTTCCATCCTCGAAATCGGCGACGGCGTCTTCGAAGTCAAAGCCACCAACGGCGACACCCATCTCGGCGGCGACAACTGGGACGAAACCATCATTGACTGGCTCGTCGCCGAGTTCCGCAAGGAATCCGGCATTGATCTCCGCGCCGACCCCATGGCCCTCCAGCGTCTCAAGGAAGAGGCCGAGAAAGCCAAGATCGCCCTCTCCTCCGCGCAGAGCACCGACATCAACCTCCCCTTCATTACCGCGGACGCCACCGGCCCCAAGCACCTCAACATGCAGTTGAGCCGCGCCAAGCTCGAGCAACTCACCGACTCCCTCGCCCAACGCACCGTCAAGCCCTTCGAAGCCTGCCTCAAGGACGCTGGCGTCAAAACCACCGACATTGACGAACTCGTTCTCGTCGGCGGCATGACGCGCATGCCCAAAATCGTGGACATCGCCAAGGGCCTCGCCGGCAAACAGCCGCACCAGGGCGTCAATCCCGACGAGGTCGTCGCCATCGGCGCGGCCATTCAGGGCGGCGTCCTCAAGGGCGAAGTCCGCGACGTCCTCCTGCTCGACGTCACCCCCCTCACCCTCGCCATCGAGACCGCCGGCGGCGTTTCCACCCCGATGATCGAGCGCAACACCACCATCCCGACCAAAAAGTCGCAGACCTTTTCCACCTACGCCGACATGCAGACCGCCGTGGATATCAAAGTCCTCCAGGGCGAGCGCGCCCTCGCCAAGGACAACAAGGCCCTCGGCAACTTCCGGCTCGACGGCATCGCCGCCGCCCCCCGCGGTCAGCCGCAAATCGAAGTCACCTTCGACATTGACGCCAACGGCATCCTCCACGTCACCGCCAAGGACCAGGGCACCGGCAAGGACCAGAAGATCACCAT
>CAZDAQ010000347.1:0-1516 GCA_964503425.1 uncultured Opitutales bacterium | reverse complement strand
CGCTGGATTTGCACAAGTGCATTGACGCGATCAAGGCGGAGAAGGTCACGGTGCTGCTCGGCACGCCGACGTTTTTCCGGCCCTACCTCAAGCGCGCGGACCCGACGGATTTGGCGAGCGTGCGGTTCGTCGTCGCCGGGGCGTAGAAAACACCCGCGGGTTTTCATGAGGAATGGGAAAATCGCTTTGGCGGACAGTATTGCGAGGGCTACGGGCTGACGGAGACCTCGCCGGTCGTGGCCGTCAACCTCCCCGCAAACCCGGGCGAGAAGGCGGAGGACGTGCGGTTGAAGAAGCGGTTGGGCTCGGTGGGGCGGCTGTTCCCCGGTTCGGCGGCGCGGGTGGTGGACCCCGACACCGGGGCGGAGAAGGGTTTTAACGACACGGGGATGCTGTACCTGAAGGGCGTGAATATTTTCCCGGGCTACCTCGACCAGCCGGACAAAACAGCGGAGGCGTTCAACACCGGGTGGTTTGTGACCGGCGACCTCGCGAAAATTGACGAGGACGGCTTTTTATACATTGAGGGCCGGCTGTCGCGCTTTTCAAAGATTGGCGGCGAGATGGTGCCGCACGGGACGATTGAGGTCAAGATTGCTGAAGTGCTGGGGCACAAGGCGGGCGATGCGCTGACGGTGGCGGTGAGCGCGCGGCCCGACCCGGCCAAGGGCGAGGCGCTGGTGCTGTTGACGACGGTGGACGTGAACGCGGACGAACTGCGCGGGAAACTCGCCGCCGCGGGCCTGGCGAATTTGTGGATTCCGCGGATTATTAAAAAGGTGGACGCCATCCCGGTGCTCGGCACGGGGAAGCTGGATTTGAAGAAGTTGAAGGAATTGGCTAAGGAGTGAGCTCTTTTAACGCCTTAACTGGCACAGGGTTTGCTAGTTCTTGCGTGCCCGACGGCGGGCCAGACCCGCGCCGACTGGTTGGTCGTTGGGCCTGTGATTGCGCATCAAAATCCACACCCATTCACCCACCCCTGAACCACCTTAAGTCTTTTACTGTATGAAACTTATCAAAGCGATTATCAAGCCGTTCAAGTTGGAAGAAGTCAAAGAAGCACTAGCCGAAATCGGCGTCGAAGGCATGACCGTGACGGAGGTCAAGGGCTTTGGCCGGCAGAAGGGCCACACGGAAATCTACCGCGGGAGTGAGTACACCGTGGACTTTTTGCCGAAGGTGATGCTGGACATCGCGGTTTCATCCGAACTGGCGCCGAAGGTGGTGGAAACCATCACGCATGCGGCGAAGACGGGGAAAATCGGGGACGGGAAGTTGTTTGTGCTGCCATTGGAGGAGGCGATTCGCATTCGGACGGACGAAAAGGGCAAAGCGGCGTTGTAGTTTTTTACCGCAAAGGCGCGAAGAGGGGAAGAAGAGGGAGCAGCCGACAAAGCTGACGCTAACGTGTGCCCCTACAAGGGAAGATGGGCTGTTGCAAGCGACGCCCCTGCATTCTGGGATGGTGGTTTTGCCTTGTGGCGGGCGGGGGCGCAGGGTAGGGCAACAGGTG
>CAZDAQ010000346.1:0-1545 GCA_964503425.1 uncultured Opitutales bacterium | reverse complement strand
AAATCCAGTGGCCGTCCCGTCCCCTGCTCAAACGGATCCCCGCCGGTCGCAATATGCCGCAAATGCAGCCGCGCGCTCTCCTCAATCACTTTCTCGTAAACGGGCGAAGCCCGCCCTGAGCGCACCCCCAGCCGCCCCGCGTTCCGCGCCACCAAGTCCGCCAGCTTCCCGTCCCGAATCAGTCCGACCTTGAACGCCTCCACCACCCCACCCCGCGCCGCCGCTGCGCTCTGCGTCCGCAAAAAATCAAAGTCATTGACCACCGCCGCCGGCACCGCAAACGCCCCCACCCAGTTCTTCTTCCCGAAAAAATTCACCGCATTCTTCACCCCCACCCCGCCGTCCGCCTGGCTCAAGCTTGTCGTCGGCATCCGCACCAATCGCACGCCCCGGTGCGCCGTCGCCGCCGCAAACCCCGCCAAATCCAGCGCCGCCCCACCCCCGATCGCCAGCACGTACGACTGCCGCGACAACCCGTGCCGCTCCATCGCCGCCCACAACTTCTCCACCAGCCGCCAATCATTCTTCGCCGTCTCGCCGCCCGGCACGATCATCGGCTCCCCCGCCAACTCCACCCGCCCCGCGTGCTTCTCAAAATACTTCTTTAATTCCTTAACCAACTTCGGTTTTGCCTCGGCCACTCCGCGATCCACGACCACCACCACCCGCGCCGCCCGCCCGCCCTCGCGCGCAAACACCCCCGCCAGCACCCCTTTCTCCACCCGCAACGCTCCGCGCGTGAAAATCACCTCATGCCGAAACTCCGGCCTTACCCAATGACGAAAAATGCGCATGAACCTCAAACCCTAAACTAAAACGCTGCCCCCACGCACCCCAAATTTTTATTTCCACCCTCCTCTTCCCTTTTTCCCCTTTCACTTTTCACCTTTCACTATTTCCCCCTCACGTCGCCGCCGCCACCTTCCTCAACCCAATCGCCAGCGCCATGCACCCCACCGGCACCCACAGCATGCCCAAAGATACGGGCGAATCCACCAGAACCAAATAAAACCATGTCAAAATTGCCGCATCCAGCAACGGCAACGCTGCCAGCATCACCCCCACCGCCCTTCGCCGCCAGACTTTCGCCTCGCCCAGCGCCATCCACGAAATGGATCCGACATACAATCCCAATGCTACCATGTATACCCACCCACTCGTACCAATCCTAGGTAAATAATCGCCACTTTCTTCTAATCTCAATCTAGTCCGAAAGAGTATCACCAGCACCAACAGCGGTCGGCAGAGCGCCATTAGCGGCACCGCCAACCACGGCGAATACTTGTGCAAAATCGCATAGCTGAAAACCACCCCGATTAACCCCGCTACCGAAACGGTCAATCGGGAGCTCTCCCAAGTATCCATCCGCATCAGCCATCCACCCGATAAACAAAACACAACTCCGACTATCGCTGCACACCGAATTGAAATGCGTCCTGCGGGCAAGGGCCGCTCAGCCCTAAATTTCCGATCAAACTCCACATCCCGCACCTCGCAAAAAATGGCCCCTCCGGCATAAATCAGCGTCGCCCCCAACAACACCCA
>CAZDAQ010000345.1:0-1547 GCA_964503425.1 uncultured Opitutales bacterium | reverse complement strand
CGGGCGCGCCAGCCGTCGAGGGCGGCAAGGTGCTCGATGAGCGGGTAGGACGGATGGGGAGCGAGGATTTCCGCGCCGGGGTCGCCAAGGAGTTTAAAGAGGAGGCTGTAGGCTTCGCTGGTGCTGGCGGTGAGGTGGAGGCGGTCGGGGTCAACGGCGTGGGTGCCACGTTTATTATACTGGGCGGCGATGGCTTCGCGGGCGGAGCGGAGGCCGCGCGGGTTGGGCTCGTAGGGGGCGGTGGCACCGCGGGCGAGGGCGTCAGCAATTTCGGCGGTGGGGTAATTGAGGCCGGCCTGGGTGGAGTTGGAGAGGGTGAGGTCGTGGATCGGCAAACCGCTAGCGCGGCGGGCGGCGACGGCCCGGGCGAGCGGGTTGTCGTCGAGGATGGCGGGGAGGCGGGTGGAGAAGTCCATCAAGGGGGAAGTTAAGGATTTCGAGGAAGAAACGAAGGAAGAAAATGGCGGGGAAATAATGCTGACGTTGGGCGGGGAAACAGCACAGTGGCGTTGAACGAATCCCCCCACCCCACCCCGGCGGATGGCGAGCAAACCCCGGCGCATCATGGCTTACTACATGCCCCTGCCCCAGCACTTGGCGAACAAACGCACTGCGCTACCGGCGTTGCGCTGGCGGATGGCGGCGCTGGTGAGCGTGGCGATTGCGTTGAGCTACATGGACCGGCAAACGCTGCCCTGGACGCTGAGCCAGATCAAGGCGGACTATCCGTTTTCGGACCAGGTGAAGGCGTTGTTTGATTCGGCGTTTTTGATTTCGTACGGGCTGATGTATCTGGGCGGCGGGCGGCTGCTGGATTATTTGGGCACGCGGCGGGGGTTTACGGTGGTGATGGTATTTTGGTCGCTGGCGTGCGCGAGCCAGGGTTTGGCGGGGAATTACGGGCTGGCGCCGATTGCAGGGATGGCGGTGGCACTCGTGATGCTGGCGACGAGCCGGCTGCTGCTGGGGATGGGCGAAGGGGGCGGCTTCCCGGCGGCGACGCGGGTGGTGACCGAGTGGTTTCCCGTGCAGGAGCGGGCGACGGCGATGGGGATCATGAACATGGGGACGGCGGTGGGGGCGGTGGCGGCGCCGTGGCTGATTGGGCTGGTGTTGCAGCACACGGGCTGGGGCGGGCTGGCGCCGTGGCGGTGGGTGTTTTTTTTATCGGGCGTGCTGGGGCTGCTGTGGGTGGCGTGGTGGCTGCGGGATTATGAGGTGCCCGAAAAGCACGCGCGGTTGAGCGAGGCGGAGCGAACGCATATTCTGGCGGGGCAGACGCGGGCGGCGAAAATCGCAGAGGAAAAGGCGCCAGCGATACCGTTAAAGGAGTTGCTGGCGCACAAGGAGACGTGGGCGATGGTGATGGCGAAGTTCCTGAGCGACGCGGCGTGGTATTTCTACATGTTCTGGCTGCCGAAGTTTTTGATGGAAACGTTTCAGATTAATTTCACCGCGGCGAGCAGCGTGGGGTGGATTCCGTATGCGGCGTCGGGGGTGGGCTGCCTGGTGGGCGGGGGGCTGTCGAGCTGGCTGCTGCTGCGCGC
>CAZDAQ010000344.1:0-1553 GCA_964503425.1 uncultured Opitutales bacterium | reverse complement strand
CATACTTCACGGCGCCGAGGCCAACGATGCGGGCGATTTCGTGCTTCTCGGCGTCGGGAAGTTCGGGGCTTTTTTCGGTGACGATGGCAAGGGCGCGGGCCTGGGACTCGGCAAGGACGTCGAGGAGCTTGAGGGATTCGCCGCTCTTGGTTTTGATGGCGCGGCCGTCTTCACCTAGGATGGTGCCGAACCAGACGTGGCGCAGTTGCGGAACGGGGCGGTGGGTGGCACGGAACCATTTATCCACAGTGAGGAAAAGTTGGTCAAAGTGGTCGCGCTGGCGGCCATCGGTGACGTAGACGATTTCGGAGGCGTGGAAATGTTCGACGCGGTAGAGGACGGTGGCGAGATCGGTGGAGGCGTAGTTGCTGGCGCCGTCGCTTTTGCGGATGAGGAACGGCTGCTTCTCGTTGAAACGCGGATGTTCAGGGTGAATGACAACCAGAGCACCCTGACTTTCTTGGGCGAGACCAGTTTCCGCCAGCTCGCGGTAGATGCGATCCACTTTGTCGCGGTAAAAGGATTCGCCGAGGGTGTGTTCGATGGTGACGCCGAGGAGGCGGTAAACGGCGTCGGCGGATTTATTGCTGACGGCGATAATTTCCTGCCAGAGGCAGGTGTTCTCGGGATCGCCGTGCTGGAGCTTCACGAGTTCCTGACGGGCGGCGTCGCTGTAATCACTGTTTTTGTCCAGGGCTTTGGCGGCACCGGCTTTGTAGAGGCGGTCGAGCTGGGCGAGGGCGGCTTCGGGATCGGCGGCGAGGGTTTCGCCGGATTGCTTGAGGGAGAGGATGAGGACGCCGAAGTTGGTGCCCCAATCGCCGAGGTGGTTGTCGCGGATGACTTGGGCGCCACAGAACTGGAGGAGGCGGGAGACGGCCTCGCCGATGACCATCGGGCGGAGGTGGCCGACGTGCATTTGCTTGGCGGTGTTGGGCGACGGGTAGTCAATGACGAGGGTGTGGCCGCCGTGAAGCGCGGCGGCGGCGGCGCGGAAGGCGGATTCGTCGTGATAGCGCTGAAGCCAGGCGAGCAGGAACTTGGGGGTGAAGCGGAAATTGAGGAAGCCGGGGCCGGCGACAGTGGTTTCGACAAGCGCGGGGTCGAGGGTGCCGGAGGCGAGGAGGGCTTCGAGGAGGGCGGTGGCAAGGGCGCGGGGATTTTGTTTGCGGGACTTGGCGAAGGGGAGGACACCGTTGGCCTGGAAGTCGCCGTGGCGCGGGTCGGCGGTGCGGACATCGGGGGCGAAGTCGGCCTCGAAGCTGGGGACGTTGACGGCGGCGGCGCGGAGGGCCTGATCGAGTTCGCGGGCCGGGTGAAACCAGATTTCCATCCGGCATGAAACAATGGAGAGGCGGAGGGCGGCAAGCGAAGAAGAAACGATAAATGATAAGTGATGAATGATAAACAGCGAGAGCGCGGGGGAATTCCTGGTCTTAACCGTGGTCGCGGGGCGTTGGGCGGGATTCGCCAGGTGAGGGGCGAAGCGGGCTTTGCGCGTGAGTTTGCTAACGGACGGCTGCGGACCGGCCAACTGGGCGGCGCGTGGTTTA
>CAZDAQ010000343.1:0-1559 GCA_964503425.1 uncultured Opitutales bacterium | reverse complement strand
ACCTCCTTGGCGGTGGCGTCGCCGACATTGGGGATGCCGAGGGCGTAGAGCCAGCGGTTGAGGGGGAGGGTTTTGGCGCGGTCGGCAGCGTCGAGGACTTTTTTGGCGTTTTTCTCGCCGAAGATGCGGGGGTGTTCGTCGTCGCCGAGGTTGAGGGCGCCGAGTTTTTCGAGGGGGAGGGAGAAGAGGTCGAGCGGGTCTTTGACCCAAGCGCGGGCGGTGAGCTTGTCGGCGACGATTTCGCCGACGTCCTCGATGTCGAGCGCCTTGCGGGTGCAGAAGAACTGGAGGCGGCGGGCGACCTGCGGGGGGCAGGCGGAGTTGGGGCAGCGCCAGGCGACCTCATCGGGCAGGCGGACGGCTTTGGTGCCGCAGGCGGGGCAGGTGGCGGGGAAATGGAACGGGCGGGAGTGGGGCGGGCGTTTTTCGAGGACGACTTTGACGACGGCGGGGATGACCTCGCCGGCCTTTTCGATGACGACGGTGTCGCCCACGCGGACATCCTTGCGGGCGATTTCGTCGGCATTGTGGAGGGTGGCGCGGGCGATGGTGGAGCCGGCGAGGAAGACGGGGGCGAGGTCGGCAACGGGGGCGAGGATGCCGGTGCGGCCGACCTGGATGAGGATTTGGTTGACGGTGGTTTCGGCCTGCTCGGGGGCGAACTTGTAGGCGATGGCCCAGCGGGGGGCCTTGGAGGTGGCGCCGGCGGCGCGCTGGGAGGCGAAGTCGTCGAGCTTCACGACGGCGCCGTCGGTGGCGTAGGGGAAGGCGCGGCGGGCGGTATCCAGTTCCTGGATACATTTCCAGACCTCGTCGAGGCCGGAGGCGCGCCAGATTTTTTCGTGGCCGGGGAAGCCCCAGCGGTGGAGGAGGGCGTGCAACTCGTGCTGGGTGGCGCAGGGGAAAGGCTCGGCAAAGCCGAGGCCGTAGAAGACCAGGCGGAGCTGGCGGCGGGCGGCCTCGGCGGGGTCGAGGAGCTTGGCGGTGCCGGCGGCGAGGTTGCGCGGGTTGGCGTAAAGCGGGAGGCCGGCTTCCTCGCGCTCGGCGTTGATGCGCTGGAATTCCTGCGTTGTGAGGTAGAGCTCGCCGCGGACCTCCATGATGGCGGGGTGGTTTTTTCCGGCGAGCTGGCGCGGGAGGTCGCGAATGGTGAGGACGTTGGCGGTGATGTCGTCGCCCTCGAGGCCGTTGCCGCGGGTGACGGCGCGGACGAGGCGGCCATCCTCGTAGGTGAGGGACATGGCGAGGCCGTCAATTTTGGGCTCGATGACGAAATCGAAGACGCGGTTTTTGGCGGCGGCGTCCTGCTCGGCGAGGTAGCGGCGGAGGCGGGAGTCGAAGTCGCGGAGCTCGGTTTCGGAGTAGGCGTTGTCGAGGCTCATCATCCGCAGGCGATGCGTGTAGGAGGCGAAGCCCTCGGCACGGTCGTCGCCCACGCGGGCGGAGGGGGAGTCGGGCGAGGCGAGCTCGGGGTGGGCGGCTTCGAGGGCGGCGAGCTCGCGCTTGAGGCGGTCGTAATCGAAGTCGGTGATTTCGGGATTGGCCTTGCGGTAATAGAG
>CAZDAQ010000342.1:0-1563 GCA_964503425.1 uncultured Opitutales bacterium | reverse complement strand
AAAGGTCGCCCTCGCAATTATCGGAGGCTTAACTAAGGGCCATTCGGGTCAGTCCCGAGTATTGCAAGGGGTCAGTCCTGAATGGCCCTTAGTTAAGGCCTCGATAATTGCGGGGTCTGCCTTTCCAGTAGCGGCTGCGGTGGGAGATTTCGACGAAGCGGCGGCGCGGTTGGTTGAGGAGAGGATAAGCTTTTGGGCGGCGTTTGACGGCGCGCGGTTCGCGACGATGGGGTCTGGAGGGAACCAAATCGCGGGCCAGGTTGAGCAATAAATCTTCCCACAACATTCGCCGCAGTTTGCGGTTGGGCGCCTGAGCGATGGCGGCGCTGTATTGTCGGAGCGCATCGACCGTGCCCTTGAAACTGATCCGCGGCAAATCCACCTGATAGCGGGCCACCGCTTCGGCGATCACGCAGCGGACCAAATTGTGAGCGACCAGATAGGCCAGAAGTTCTTTTTCGGCCATTTCCGGCGACTGACAACGCAACGTTTCCATGCCCATCGTGGTTTTGAGATCGCGGAAGCATAACTCCAAGGACCAGCGGCGGGCGTACAACGCGATGATCTCCCGGGCGGGATAGAGCTGGGGATCCAACAACGTGGTCACCAGCGTGAGGCGGCGGTTGCGGAAGCCGCGAAGGGTCGCGGTAAAGCGGATGATCCGCACGGTGATTTGGGCCGGCATCCTTCGCCATTGTCGAGCGGTCGAGAGGTCCGACTGCTGGCAGCCTTTGGTCCAGACAAAAAGGCCGTCCCCTTTGGCCAGTCGTTTGGCTTTACGAAAGTCCACCCTGCGCTTCTGGTGCAAGCGCGCCACCACATCCACGCCCCGCTGCGGCAATTGGGCCAGGGTGCTGTACTCTCCGAAGGCCCGGTCGCCCAACACAATGTCCCCGGTCTGCAAATACTCCCACAAGCGTCGGAACAGCCGCAGGTCGTGGCTGCGCAAACTATCCATCATGACCTTGAGAATGACCCCACTGTTGAGGCTTAACAGCGCCACAAAGCGCATCATCGGGAAGCCGCAACCAGGTTTCTGGCCCGTCGGCTGCGGATAGCGTTTCTGGTTTCGGGCCGTATCGGGCAATTGCGTCGTGGAGCCATCGACCACTTTGACCGGCCGATGGTGCAGTTGGCCACCCGAGCCGGCCCGGCGTTCAGCGGCTTGGGCGGTGGCGCTCAAGGCCTTTTCCAGGCGCTCCTTGGGCAAACGCTGGCGGGCTTGGATATAAGCCGAGTCGCCCTCATCGATGGGGGAGTGGCCCTGCAGGCGCAACAGGGCCTGGACCTGACGGACAACCTCGCGGCAGGAGGTTTTGGGTTTGAGCAGTTGCCAGATGAAGCATTCAAAGGTCAGGCACAGGCTGAAGACGCGGTCGCGGCTGTTGGGGCCGTCCTGCTCAGCCGAGAGCAGCGGCACGGGCAAGAAATCGCGCAGGTGCTGCTGGAGCTGGGCCAGGGTGGACTGGCGGAGGTTTTGGGTGGTGCGGCGGCCCAGGGCGGCCAGCCGGGAGCGGAAGGCGGGGAAACAGGGTGTGTGCATAGAGCGGTATATATACCGCC
>CAZDAQ010000341.1:1534-1674 GCA_964503425.1 uncultured Opitutales bacterium | reverse complement strand
CTGGGGACGCATGAGGAGATTCACCAGCTGGTGCACGCGGGGAAGTATGATTGAGCGGGGTGAGCGATGCCTTTCACAGAGCATGGGCTAAAACTCTGCACCACAAGAGAGAACGACACGGTGGTTGCCCCTCCAAAAAT
>CAZDAQ010000341.1:0-1524 GCA_964503425.1 uncultured Opitutales bacterium | reverse complement strand
GAAGTATGATTGAGCGGGAGGCGGCGGGTCGGGGCGGAGTGGAGGGAGGCGGGGTTTGCCGCGTGGCAAAGGCGGAGCGGGGTGGGGGCTGCGTTGCGGTGATGGTTGAAGATCGAGTTATTCCTTGGGGCCGAGCATGTCTTCGGGGCGGACGAGGCGGTCGAAGGTGGCTTCGTCGAGGTAGCCGAGTTCGAGGGCGGCGGTTTTGAGGGTGACGTGGCGGTGGTGGGCGTGGTGGGCGATTTTGGCGGCTTTGTCGTAGCCGATTTCGGGGGCGAGGGCGGTGACGAGCATGAGGGAGTGCTCCATGTTGTGGTGGAGTTTCTCGACGTTGGGGGACATGCCGGCGATGCAGTATTTGGTGAAGTGGTGGGCGGTGTCGGCGAGGAGCTTGAGGGAGTGGAGGTAGTTGTAGATGATGACGGGTTTGAAGACGTTGAGCTCGAAGTTGCCCTGGGAGCCGGCGAAGGCGATGGCGGCGTCGTTGCCGAGGACCTGGACGCAGGCCATGGTCATGGCTTCGCACTGGGTGGGGTTGACCTTGCCGGGCATGATGGAGGAGCCGGGTTCGTTTTCGGGGAGGTTGAGCTCGCCGAGGCCGCAGCGGGGGCCGGAGCCCATCCAGCGGATGTCGTTGGCGATTTTCATGAGGGCGCAGGCGAGGGTGCGGAGGGCGCCGGAGGCGGAGACGAGGGCGTCGTGCGCGGCGAGGGCGGCGAATTTGTTGGGTGCTGAGACGAAGGGGAGGCGGGTTTCGCGGGCGATTTCGGCGGCGACGAGTTCGGCGAAGCGGGGATGGGTGTTGAGGCCGGTGCCGACGGCGGTGCCGCCGATGGCGAGCTGGTAGAGGTCGGGGAGGGATTGCTCGAGGCGTTTGAGGTTGTCGTCGAGTTGGGAGACATAGCCGGAGAATTCCTGGCCGAGGGTGATGGGGGTGGCGTCCATCAAGTGCGTGCGGCCAGACTTGATGAGGTTGGCGTATTCGCGGGCTTTGGCGTCGAGGGCGTCGCGGAGTTCGCGGACGGCGGGGAGGAGGCGGCGGCGGACGTCCACCGCGGCGGCGACGTGCATGGCGGTGGGGAAGGTGTCGTTGGAGGATTGGGACTGGTTGACGTGGTCGTTGGGGTGGACGGGTTTTTTGGAGCCGAGGGTGCCACCGGCGAGTTCGATGGCGCGGTTGGAGATGACCTCGTTGGCGTTCATGTTGGACTGGGTGCCGGAGCCGGTCTGCCAGACGGAGAGGGGGAAGTGTTCGTCGAGCTCACCGCGGATGACTTCATCGGCGGCGGCGACGATGAGTTTGGCGAGGTCGGCGGGAAGCTTGCCGAGTTTTTCGTTGGCGAGGGCGGCGGCTTTTTTGAGGATGCCCATGGCGCGGACGACTTCGAGGGGCATGCGGTCGGGGCCGATGGAGAAGTGGATGAGGGAGCGGGCGGTTTGGGCGCCCCAGTAGCGGTCGGCGGGGCAGTCAATTTTGCCCATGGAGTCGGACTCGACGCGGATTTGGCCGGGGGCGGTGTTGGC
>CAZDAQ010000340.1:0-1693 GCA_964503425.1 uncultured Opitutales bacterium | reverse complement strand
AAGCCCACCGCCTCCGTCGTCGGAAATCCCCACGAATGCGGGTTCGTTCCCAGCGTCGGCCGGCGCCCGCCGAACGGCACCACTTCCGCCAGCGCCGCCGTGCAATTCGTATACGCGATGTAGCCGCGCCGCGCCGCCTCCATCACATAACCGCCGCCCCACAAATAGTGAAAGGCGTTGTCCACCGACACCATCCCCACGCCGTGCTTGTCCGCGAGCTTGATGCAGGTCTCAATCGCCTCGACGGCCACCGCCTGCCCGAGCTTCTTGTTCGCGTTCCAAATTTCCGCCGCGTCAAACCGGCTGGCCTTCTTCTCAATCTGTGCGCCGGGCACGCAGCCGCCCGCGCCCGACCCGAAGTGGTCGTCCAAGTGCAGCGCCTTGATCCCGTTGTGCGTGCGGATGCCGTGGCGCGAGGCGTTCTCTGCGACGCTCGTCGCCGCCTCCGCCTCCGCCGTCGTGTAGCCGCGCTTCCGGTAAGCCGCCACCACCGTTGCCTTATGCCGCGCCGGCGGCACCACATAGAATGCTTCTGTTGCCATAAGTTTTAAAATGTTCTCAGGGTTTTTTTGCGCCGTTGCGGTTAATCTTCCCCTCACCGCGGCTTCGGTATCGCCACCTGGTTCACCTGCGCCAGCGGCTTCTCGCCCTTCAACGCCAGCAGCAAATTATCCACCGCCATGCCGGCCTGCCGTTGCACGCTCTCATACGTGCGCGAGGCCACGTGCGGCGTGATCACGCAATTCTTCGCCTTCAGCAGCGGGTGGTCCGGCGGCGGCGGCTCCACGTCCAGCACGTCCGCCCCATACCCGCCCAGCTTCCCGCTTTCCAGCGCAGCGATTACGTCGTTCGTCTCGATCAGTTCCCCGCGCCCGCAGTTGATCAGCATCGTGTCCGGCTTCATTAGCCCGATCGTCCGCGTGTTGATCATCCCCTGCGTCTCCGCCGTCAAATTCGTGTGCAGCGAAATAATGTCCGACACCGCGATCAATTCCTCCAGCGTCTTCATCCGTTTCACGTCGTTGGCCGCGGCGAATTTCTCGTCAAAATGCAAATCCAGCGCCACGCTGCTCATCCCGAACGCCTTCGCCCGGATCGCCATCTCCTTGCCGATACGCCCCAGGCCCACGATGCCCAGCGTCTTTCCGAACAGCTCGTGTCCCGTCATGCGCTTCCATTGCCCCGCCCGCACGTAGGTCGCCTGCTCCACGATTTGCTTGCTCAAGCACAGCATCAGCCCAAAGCAATGCTCCGCCACCGTCGTGTGGTTGACCCCCGGCGTGAATGTCACCGGTATCCCCTTCTCCGTCGCGCAGGCCACGTCAATCTTGTCCACGCCGATGCCGTATTTTGCGATGATCCGCAGCCGCGGGAGCGACTTCTCAATCACCGCCCGCGTGATCGCGTCGTCCCCGCATAAAAACGCGTCGAAGCCCCCCGCCAGCTCCAGCATCCGCGCCTCCGGCAGCGGCCCGCGTTCGCGGACGAGTTCAATGCCCGCCGCCGCCAGCTTGTCGTGGTGCGGGCCGGGTGTGTCTTGCAACGAGGTGGTGGTAACCAATACGCGTGTCATGGGATAAAAGCGAACCCCCAACTTGCCCGCCCCCGCCCGCCCAATCAAGGCGAAATCCACCCCGCCCTCTCCCCCCATGTCCCCGTCCCCTGCGCCTGTCTCCACCCTCGGGCGCCCTCC
>CAZDAQ010000339.1:0-1701 GCA_964503425.1 uncultured Opitutales bacterium | reverse complement strand
TCATGCCAAATCGTAGTTTACGCTTCATCTTGTGCCCCCGAAGCGTGAGCCTCCGCCCCGCCGCCGTCAAATTCGTTCTCCCGGCCCGCCAATGCCAAATTGCCTTTTTCGGACCGTGGAATAGAAGGTGGGGTGGATAAATTGCCGCAACCAAATGCGCTCCCACAGGTTAGCTTTCCTGTAAGCAACCCTCCGACTCAACCTCCCACCATGTCCGGCCGGAAAATCTTGCGCGCCATGTTCGGCTTGGATTGGCGCTCGCTCGCCCTCCTGCGCATCGGCGTGGCCTCCATCATCCTTGCCGACCTCGCGATTTGCGCCCGCCACCTGCGCGAATTTTATACCGACGACGGCGTCCTGCCGCGTGCCGACTTAATCGCGCTGTGCAATCCCTTTTTTAGCCTGCACTTGTTCGGCGGCAGCCTGGGGTTCGAAGCCGTGCTGTTCGTGCTCGAGGCGGTTTGCGCCCTGCTCCTGCTCGTCGGCTACCGCACCCGGCTGGCCTCCGCGACTTGCTACTTGCTGCTCCTCTCCCGGCAGGCGCGCAATCCCCTGCTGCTCTTCGGTGCAGACATGGTGCTGCGCCTCACCCTGTTTTGGGCGATGTTCCTCCCGCTCAACCGCCGCCTCTCGCTCGATGCCGCGCTGGGACGCGTTCGCCCTCCCGCCGAACCGAATTATCTCGGCGCCGCCGGCCTCGGTGCCATCACCCAATTCCTGCTCATCTACCTCATCGGCGCGCTGATGAAAACCGGCGACACCTGGCTCGTGGACCACACCGCCGTCTATTATGCCCTCTCCCTCGACATCTACAGCCGCCCGCTCGGCCACTGGCTCAACCAGTTCGACCGCCTCACGGCGTTCCTGACGGTTTGCACCCTTTACCTCGAAATCTACGGCCCCCTGCTCTTCATCCTTCCGTTGCGTAGCCCCTGGTGCCGCCTGCTCGGCTTTGCCGTGTTCACCGGCCTCCAAATCGGTTTCGCCACCACCATGCAAATGGGCCTCTTCTGCCCCGTGATGATCGCCTTCAGCTTCATGCTCCTGCCCGCGGAATTCTGGACCGGCTTCGCGGAACCGTTGGGTCGCCGCCTCACTCACATCCGTTTCCTTTCCTCGTTACGCGCCCACCCCGTCCCCGCCAAAAAATCCCCCGCCACCGATCCGTCGCCGCCCCATCTTCTCCCAACGTGGCTCCGCCGCGCCGTCACGTTCGCGCGGGATGCCTGCCTGCTCGGCCTCACTCTCATCCTCATTTTATACAACCTCGCTTCGCTCCCCGGGCCTGGCGTCCGGCTCCCCGCCCGCGTAAACACCTTCATCGCCACCATCGGCCTCGACCAATACTTCAACATGTTCGCCCCCAACCCGCAGACGCTCGACGGCTGGTTTGTCCTGCGCGCCTGGCTCCAAAACGGCCGGGATGTTGACCTCCTCACCGGCGCCTCCCCCGCCGACTTCTCCAAGCCCGCCTCCGTCCCCGACACCTATGGCGACGAACGCTCCGCCAGTTTGCTCATTGACCTCACCTTCGACGAATACGCCGACTATCGCGCAGGCTACCTCCGCTACCTCGCCCGCCAATGGAATCAAACCCATCCCCCCGCCGAACAAGTCCAAACCCTCGAAATGATTTTCCTCGAACAATACAACGGCCCCGACCACACCAAGTCCGACCCCGAACCCAAAGTGCTGTGGACC
>CAZDAQ010000338.1:0-1704 GCA_964503425.1 uncultured Opitutales bacterium | reverse complement strand
TGAGGCGGTCGTAATCGAAGTCGGTGATTTCGGGATTGGCCTTGCGGTAATAGAGCTCGTCGTGGCGGGCGATTTCCGCGCGCAACTGGGCGAGGCGGGCGGCGGGGGCGGCGGGCATGACCGAACGATAAATGCTAAACCCCAAACGCGAAACGCTAAAAATGCGGCGAGCGGAAACGGCCGGGGGGCCGGGCTTATTTGGCGGCGGAGGCTTTGACCTGGGCTTCGAGGGCGGACAGGCGTTTTTCAAGGGCCTGGAGTTCGGCGTCCTTTTCCTGGAGCGCTTCGTTCAGGCGGGCGTTGTTTTCGAGGAGCTGCTGCTGCAATTTTTGGTTGAGGCCCTGAATGGCGGCGAGGGCGACGCCGCCTTCGTCCACGGTGGCGATGTGTTTGTCGTCCAGGCCGACATTGAAGGCGGTGTAGAAGTCCTGGGCCATGGGGCCGATGTGGCGCTCGGTGGCGTCGGTTTTGAAATTCCAGCTCGTGATGGGCAGGTTGATGACGCGGTCGAGGATGGCGACGGAGTCAACGGGGGTGAATTTTTCCTTCAGGTTGCGGTCGCTGTTCTGCTGGATGTTGGAAGCGAAGACGAAGTCGGCGTCAATGTTGCCATTAACAATAACCTTGCCGGTGACATGAACGTCGCCGCCATCAACGTTGAGGTGGACGCCGGATTCCAATTCCAAGGTGCTGCCGGTGACGAGGAGGTCATTGCAGGAGATGGTATTGGCCCCGAGGCCCAGTTGAATGGGGCTGTTGTCGCCGATGGAATGGCCGGGAGGAAAGATGACGACCTGGCCGGTGCCGCCATTGCTGAATTCGAGGACATTATCAATAGTGCCCGAACCGCCGGCGTTGAAGTTGGTAACGCTGATATCCCAACTGCCCATTTTCAAATCCGTGCCGATGGAGCCGGAGGAACCGGCGGGGCCTTGAGGGCCGGTGGCGCCTTTGGGACCGGCAGGGCCAGCAACGCCAGTTTTGCCCGTGGGGCCGGCGGGGCCAGTCGCACCGGCAGGGCCAGTCTTGCCGGTGGCACCGGTGGGGCCGGTGGCGCCGGTTTTGCCGGGGGGGCCCGCGGGACCGGCGGGGCCTTGGGGGCCGGTGGCGCCCGCGCCGCCTTTGACGGCGACGCCGTTGACCTGGAGTTGGTTGGTGGCGAAGTTGACGACCTTGCCAGAGGCGGGCTGGACGACGGCGCCGCTGGTGTTTACGGCGACGGTCGTGTTTTGCGCAGGGGCGCTGAGGGCGGCGAAAGCGAAGGCGAGCACAGTGAGACTGGCGAGGAGGCGGCGGGAGACGGGTGAGTGATGCATGGTGTTTAGATTGTAGGAAGGGCAGCGTGGGAAATAATTCCCACGGCGGGATTATGACAAAACGGCGATGGGCGGCGAATAAAAAACAGGGGAGCAGAAGCGAGATGGATTAGCCGGGAGTGGAGGGGATTCCGGCAAAAGAGGACGACATTCTCCCATGTGGGAGAATCGTCCCTCCAGGAGAAAAGAGCGAACGGTCCGGAGGCCACGCCCCACCCAAGAGCGCGCGGGCTCAAGCTCCGCGCTACGAAGAGAGCAGCCGACTATTGCGAAGTGGCAGGCGCGGGTAACGGGGCCGTTGTCGTGTTGGCAGGGGCTGGCGCGACAGTGGTGTTGGCCGGAGGCGGGGGCGTGGCGAGGGTGTCAATGAGGTGCGAGCCGAGGCCGC
>CAZDAQ010000337.1:0-1756 GCA_964503425.1 uncultured Opitutales bacterium | reverse complement strand
TTTTTCATGATGGAGCCGAGGGAGCCGCCTTTGACGCCGCCGAAGTTGTCGTGGAGCTTGAGGTAGAGTTTGAAGAGTTTGTTGTAGGTGGCGCGGGCGGAGCGCTTGGGTTTGTAGATGACGTCTTTGAGGCCGGTCATGGCTTTTTGCGCGGTGGGGTAGTCGGCATAGCCGCCCGCGGCGGGGCCGGCCATGACAGCGGCGGCGACAGCCGAGCCGAGCGCGCAGGCCTGGGCCGAGCGGGCGACGCGCATGTCGCGGCCGGTGACGTCGGCGTAAATTTGCATGAGCAGCGGGTTTTTCTCGGCGATGCCGCCGGCGCAGACGACGGTGGTGACGGGGACGCCGTATTCCTCGATGCGTTCGAGGATGGCGCGGGCGCCGAAGGCGGTGGCCTCGAGGAGGGCGCGGTAAATTTCGGCGCGGGAGGTGCGGAGAGTCTGGCCGACGAGGAGGCCGGTGAGCCGCTGGTCCACGAGGATGGTGCGGTTGCCGTTGTTCCAGTCGAGCGCGAGAAGGCCGCTTTGGCCGGGTGAGAGTTTCGCGGCCTCGGCGGTGAGGCGCTCGTGCATGGCGGCATCGCCCTCGCAGACCACCTCGACCCACCATTTAAAGATGTCGCCGACGGCGGACTGGCCGGCCTCGATGCCGTAGAAGCCGGGGAGAATCGCGCCCTTGACGATGCCGCAGATGCCGGGAATGTCGGCGACGGTTTTCGAGGCGGAGACGACGGCGCAGTCGCAAGTGGAAGTGCCGATGACCTTGACAAGGACGCCCTCCTCGACGCCGCAGCCGATGGCGCCGTAGTGGACATCGAACTCGCCGATGGCGATGGGGATGCCGGCGGGCAGGCCGAGTTTTTGGGCCCATTCCGGACAGAGTTTGCCGGCGGGGGTGGAGGCGTCGTAGGCCTTTTCGTAGAGGCGGTCGCGCAAGTCGGCGAGCTTGGGGTCGAGCTTGGCGAGGAATTCCTTGTCTGGCAGGCCGCCCCAATCCTCGGCGTAAAAGGCCTTGTGGCCGGCGGGGCAGACACCGCGCATGATGGCCTTGGGGTCGTGGACACCGGCGAGAACGGAGGGCACCCAGTCGGCCAGCTCGACCCAGGAGTAGGCGGCGTCGAAGACCTCGGGGGCGGTGTTGAGGCAGTGCCAGATTTTGCTCCAGAACCATTCGGAGGAATAAGTGTTGCCGCACTTGGCGACGAACTGCGGGCGAATTTCGCGAGCGAGGGCGGTGATGCGCGCGGCCTCGGCGTGGCCGGTGTGGTCCTTCCAGAGCCAGCACTGGGCGGCGAGGTTGTCCTTAAAGCGCGGGTTCAGCCCGAGGGGAGTGTTGGTGGCGTCCACGGGCAGGGGGCTGGAGCCGGTGGAGTCAACGCCGAGGCCGACGACTTGCGCGGGAGTGAAGCCCGGCTCGGCCTGCGCCGCTTGAGTGAGCGCGCCGCGGATGGCGGCCTCCATGCCGAAGAGGTAATCGCCCGGATGCTGGCGGGCGAGGTGGACATCGCGGTCGTCGAGCAGGACGCCTTGGTGGCCGCTGGGGTAATCAATGACACAGGAGCCGAGCTCGCGGCCATCGCGACAGCGCACGGCGAGCGCGCGCACGGAGTTGGTGCCAAAGTCGAGGCCGAGGGTAATAGCCATGGCCCACGGTAGAGGCAGGCGCGGGTGGGCGTCAAATCCGGGTTTTGGCGGAAGGAAAAGGTTTTCCAGGGTGGATGGTACACGCGAATACTTTCCTTGCGTAATGGCATCGC
>CAZDAQ010000336.1:0-1761 GCA_964503425.1 uncultured Opitutales bacterium | reverse complement strand
GATGTATTGGAGACCACCGTGCCCCCGTTCATGTTTATCTGGGCCCCCGTGGCGATCGCACCCAAACCGCTGTCGGCCTGGATCAAGGTGACGCCGCCATTCAGATAAAGCTGGCCGGTGAAAGTATTCACCGCCATCAATGCCAGCGTGCTGTTGCCTGCTTGCACCAAGGGCTGCGCCGAAGAACCCTGGCCGATCGGTCCGGTGATATTTAGAAAACCGCCGGTGTTATATTGACCAAAATAAATTGTGCCGGCGCCAGAACCATTTCGAAAATTGCCAGTTCCGGTAATGGTGACATTTCCCGCACCGACAGCCGGAGTCTCCAAAACATTGGTAACCGACATGACGCTGCCGCCAAAGGAGAAGCTCCACCCGGTGGATCCATTGCTTGTATCAAACAGGAGCATTCCAAGCGTGCGATTGGTCGTGATGCTGCTCGTGGTCGCCGCCGCGGTATTGGTAAAATGCACCACGGTCGTCGCAGGCAAGGCGGCCGCGTTGGTCGTATAAGAAACCGTTGTCGAAAGGCCCCCCGTAATACCGGTTGCCGCGCCGTTGCCTGCCGCCAGATCCATGGTTCCGCTGCTGTTGGTAACGAACGCGCCGCTGCCGAGCAGCGTATTTGCCGTGACCGTGGCCGCAATCGACCCCGTCGCCGGCAGTATAAAATTCTCCATCGAGCCGGTGTTGCGCGTCATCGCGCCCAACGTAAGATTCAGGGTGTTGCTCGCGCCCGAAACGGCGGAAATCGTCGAAGCCCCCGCGTTGAACGTGGTACTCGCAAACGTCTGCGCACTGGTGCCCGAAGCCGCTCCGTTTACCAACAGCGTGCCGCCGCCCATGGTCAAAATCGAACTGCTGCTGATGATGTTGGTCGCCGGCGCGCCGCTGGCCGAATAGTCAAGCTTAAGGGTGCCGCGGTTGACGGTGGTCGCGCCCGTGTAGGTATTGCTGGTCCCCGTGACGCAACCCGTCAATGTCAACATGCCGTTGCCGGTTTTGGTCAACCCATCCGTCGTGGACTGCCCAATCGGGCCGTTCACCACCAGGCTTCCGCCGCTGGTGACATTAAAGGTAATTGGATTCGAACCCAGCGTGATGCCCACGTTCATCGTCTCCGTGTTCGTCGCCGAAAGATCCGTGATGGTCCCCGTGGTCGTAAAAGTGGTGCCCCCGAGCACAAACGCCCCGGCGGTGCTGTTGAAAGTCAGCCCGGTAATCGAAAGGCTGCCGATGTCGTTGCCGTTTGTCAGCCCGGTCGAGCCGTCGAAGAAAACCGCATTCGAACTCGGCACGCCGTTGTTCCAGTTGGTCGGGTCGTTCCAGCCCGTCGTCGAACTGAAGGTGCCGCCGCCCGTCCACGTGGTCTGCGCGAAAACCGGCGGGCTGATGGCGAGAAGCGCGGCGCCAAGCAGGGCGGCGGAGAGAAACAAGCGGGAGCGGCGGGGAGTAGTGGAGTTCGTCATGGGATCTGAGCGGTTAAGCTGATTTGAAGTTGTTTGAGGGGATTCCAAAGGTGGGGTTGAAATTATTTTTGAGAAACAGGGAACAAAGTCTGGGAAGGGCTGTTTTACGAGGGAGAAACCATGCGTGGACAATGCATCAATGGGGGGGTAAAAACCGTATTAGTTGCTCACCAATTATACGCGCCGACACCCAGCCCGTGAATCAACGGTCACTGTCGGCGGCAAAGCCAAATGCACAGGGATACGGGGCATGGGGGGTAGCTTGGGCTCAATCATGTTACATAAGCGGGAC
>CAZDAQ010000335.1:0-1784 GCA_964503425.1 uncultured Opitutales bacterium | reverse complement strand
AGGCCCGCCTCCGTGTCGCCACCCTGGCGCGGGATTCCGCCCAACCGGGTCAGCAACCCGCCGGGCAGAAGTTTGGCCATCGCCCACCAGGCAGCGAGTTTGAAGCTGGCAATGGATTTAATCTCCTGTCCGATGTCCAACACCTTTTCCGACCACGGCAGGTCCGGGAATCGCTCCGCGATTTTTTTGCGGTAGAGTTCAGCGCTAAGCGTGGTGCGCACCCCCGCTTTGCGGAGGGAGGACTCCAGCGCGGTCTTGCCGATGGAAACATTTAAATTCACCGGTGTTTTGCCGGCGAATACCACGGCGAGGTTGGCGATAAAGCCGCCCTGGCCCGGCGGCAGGACGATGCCCACTCGCGCATCCGGCACGGTGCGGCGGAGCCTTGCGGCCAGCGCGAGCGAAGCCGCCAGCAGTTTTGCGCCGCTCAGCGTTTGCCGGTGAAAAGTCCGATCCACTAATACCTCGCGTCCGCTTTGCCGTTTGAGCGCGCGCACCAGCATCTCGCCTAAATGAAATTTTAGATCCGGGTGATCCCGAAAGGCCGCTTCGCCGAAGTCTATCAGCGGCTGGCCAGCACCACGGTCTGGGGCAATTGGGTTCGCGGAGGACACGGACGGAAGTGCGGGCGTGGACAACGCCACGATGGCTTCGCGCAGGCGTTCCTCGGTGGCATCGCTGACGGCAATGGGCGGGCCAAAGCGCAGCGTCACCGGGTAGGGGATTTTCCGCGGCAACTTCCAAAAGAAGCGGCCTTTTTCGTAGCTGAAGATCGAGCCCCACAATCCCCCGAGATACGCCGGCACCACGGGAACACCCGATCGCCGGGCCAGCAGGGAAAAGCCGCCCTCGAACTGCGCCATTTCGCCAGTGCGAGAGATGTGGCCCTCGGGAAAGATTAAGACGGCGTCACCGCCCTGGAGCGCATGCACGGCCTCGCGCAGGGAGGCGCGGGCGTTTTGCGGCGTCACCGGCAGACACCCGAAAATCCGAAAGATGGCGCGGAAAAAGGCGTAACGTTGAAATCCGCCCCAGGCCACGACACGCAACAACCGCGGGACGGCGATGCAGAGAAGCACGACGTCCACATAGGACATGTGGTTGGCGGCAACGACTATCCCGCCCTTGAGGGGAATGTTTTCCAGGCCGGAAACATCCATCCGGTAAATCAGCCGGACGAACGGCCGGGCCAGCGCGATTACCGTTTCGGCCACCCAGCGACGAGGCGGAGGAACGGGCGCGCTGTTCGGTGCGGGAGCATCCGGGAAATTGCTGGGGGCCGCGGGCATGAGGTGGACAAGGTATCCGCCCTCACGGCCCGGGGAAAAGCAAATTCCCGCGCAGATTTCAGGCTTTGCCGCCGAACGTCACGAAGTCGTCAATGTCCAGCACATCGAACCAGGTGCTCACATCCTCGCGCTTGGGCGCGACACTGGCATGCAGCTTGTGGAAATATTCGCGCGATTCGACGTCGGAGGGGGAACGCTGCTCGTGAAAGATGGCCCACTGGATGATTTCCATGGGGCCGTGCTTGGACTTGGCCTGTTGGTTGATCCAATCGAGGATTTCACCGTCGCCTTTACCCTTGGCCAGTTCCTTTTTGAGCTTGTCGCCGTCAAGGCCAACGAACTTGAGGAAGTTCTGGTCAAGCGGGCAGTTGTATTTGTATTCGCCGTTTTTGCCGGCGATGGTGGCGCGACCCTTGTCGAGCATGCGGGGCAAAATCACATAACCGCCGAGGCGGACACGGGGGCTGCGCGGAGCGCGTTGAGTAAGATCGGGCG
>CAZDAQ010000334.1:0-1786 GCA_964503425.1 uncultured Opitutales bacterium | reverse complement strand
TCGTCGCCCGCGAGCTCATCCCTCTCATGGAAACCCAGGGCAACGACGCCGAATACGCCGCCCTCACCCTCGGCGCCAACGGCTGGCAAACCTTCTGGCGCGTCACCCTTCCCAACATCAAGTGGGGCCTCTTCTACGGCATCATCCTCTGCAACGCCCGCGCCATGGGCGAATTCGGCGCCGTTTCCGTCGTCTCCGGCCACATCCGCGGCCTGACCAATACCCTCCCCCTGCACGTCGAGCTTCTCTTCAACGACTACAACCTCGTCGGCTCCTTCGCCTGCGCCTCCCTCCTTATCATGCTCGCCCTCGTCACGCTCGGCGTCAAAAGCCTCATCGAATGGCGCATCCACCGCTCCCACCAGGAACCCCCGCCCTGATTTCCCCGCCCGGCTTTCATCTTTCGTTTTCAAAGTTTAAATTTTAAATCCTCTCTTCCATGAGCATCCACGCCGTCAACATCCGCAAAACCTTTGGCCGCTACGTTGCCCTCGAAAACCTCGAGATCAAGGTCCCCACCGGCTCCCTCGTCGCCCTCCTCGGCCCCTCCGGCAGCGGCAAGACTACCCTCTTGCGCATCATGGCCGGCCTCGAATACCCCGATGCCGAGAGCAACGGCCGCGTCCACTTCCACGGCGAAGACGTCACCAACACTCCCCCCGGCGAGCGCGGCGTCGGCTTCGTCTTCCAGCACTACGCCCTCTTCCGCCACCTCAATGTCTTCGAGAACGTCGCTTTCGGCCTCAAAGTCCGCCGCAAAAATCGCCCGCCCAAAAAGGAAATCGCCGACCGCGTCAACAAGCTCCTCGAAACCGTCCGCCTCCCCGGCCTCGGCCAGCGCTACCCCCACCAGCTCTCCGGCGGCCAGCGCCAGCGCGTCGCCCTCGCCCGCGCCCTCGCCACCGAACCCAAGGTCCTCCTCCTCGACGAGCCGTTCGGCGCGCTCGATGCCAAGGTCCGCAAGGAACTCCGCCGCTGGCTGCTCGACTTCCAGGAACACGTCCACCTCACCACTGTCTTCGTCACCCACGACCAGGAGGAAGCCCTCGAACTCGCCGACGAGGTCGTCGTCATGAACAACGCCCGCATCGAGCAGATCGGCCCGCCCCAGGAGGTTTACGACAAGCCCGCCACCCCCTTCGTCTTCGAATTCCTCGGCAATGTGAACCGCCTCGAACTAACCTCCGTTCAAAATCCCGCCCATCAAACCGGCCGGCCCGACGGCACCATCACCTATGTCCGTCCTCAGGACATCGAACTCACCCGCCATCCCACCCCCGACTCCATCCAGGTCGTTGTCCACCACATCTTCGCCGCCGGCCCCTGGGCCCGCGTCCAGGTCGTCGTCAACCACACCGGCGAATGGCTCGACGTTGAACTCAGCCGCGAATCGCTCACCGTTCTTCAACCCTCTCACGGCCAGCTCGTCCACGCCTGCTTCCGCCACGCCCGCATCTTTGGCCCCCATCCCCCGCCCCCCCCGCATCCGTCCCCGGCCAAGCCGTCCTGAAATCTTCGCCCGCCCGCGCGTTTTTTCTTTCCACCGCGCCCCCGGCCCGTTGCATTAAAGACGCGCATCCTTGCGCGCTCCCATGCCCGAAGGCTACCAGGTCATCGCCCGCCGCTGGCGCCCCAAACAGTTCGACGAAATCGTCGGGCAGGAGCACATCGTCCGCACCCTCAAAAACGCCATCACCCAAAACCGCCTCGCCCACGCCTACCTCTTCGTCGGCCCCCGCGGCACCGGCAAAACCACCACCGCCCGCATCCTCGCCAAGGCCCTCAA
>CAZDAQ010000333.1:0-1794 GCA_964503425.1 uncultured Opitutales bacterium | reverse complement strand
TGCGGCTCCTCCGTCGGCAGTTCCGCCATCACCAGCTTCGCCATCGCCTTTGCGCCGGCGGCGTTAAAATGCGTCGGGTCATATTGGCCATTGGCGAGATTTGCTTCCAGCGCCTTCACCCCTTCGGGGCCGAGTTCCGCATAGAGTTTGGCGCTGGAGGCGTGCAAATCAATGATCGCCACGTGTTTTTCCGCGGCGACGGATTTCATCGCGTCGGCGTAGGATTGCAGGTTGTCCGTCGGACTGCGGCGGCACATGGGTGTAATCAGCACCGGCACGCCGCCAGCGGCGCGGGTGTCGTCAATATACTTACGCAAATACTCCCGAAAATCCGTGGCGGCGTTGGTGGCTTCGGGCAGGGTGGGGGCGTGCGAGTCATTGTGTCCGAATTGAATGAGCACCACGTCCGGCTTCTCCTGCAACGCCTTGGCCCACCGTCCTTCGGAGATGAAGGTCTTGGTGCTGCGCCCCGAAACGGCGAGATTGCTGACCGTCATATCGCCCTTGAAATATTCCTGAATGTGCATGCCCCAGCCCTCGCGGTGCAGTTTGTCATCGAGTGGCCAGTTGCAAACCGTGGAGTCCCCGACGATCACGATACGCAAGGGCTTGAGCGGCGCTGCCGTTATCGGTTTTTCCACCGGCGCGGGGGCCGTCGCACACGCGGAAAGCGCGAGCACCAAGCCACTCAATAGGGAAGCGAGCTTCATGGCCTGAATCCTTGCGGAAGAAACACGATCAACGCCGGCTTCCGCAGCACGGCAACCCTGCTGCAGCGGCTTATTTGCCCCGCTCCCAGATGATGTCCTTCGCCGACTTCCCCTGCGGGATGAACGGCAGCACGTGCTCCGTGTAGGGCACGACCACGTCCAGCACATACGGCCCGTCGTGCGCCAGCATCTCGCGGATCGCCTCGCGCAATTCCTCGCGCTTGATCACCCGTCGCGCCTTCACGCCGAAGCCTTCCGCGATCTTCACAAAATCCGGATACAATCCGCCGGGGTTGTGCGGCCCGCCGATGTTTTCCGGGTCGCCCAAAATCGTGTGCCCGCGCGTGCCATTGTAGAAGTTGTCCTCCCACTGCACCACCATGCCCAGGTGCTGATTGTTCAACAGCAGGCATTTCGCGCCGATCTTTTCAATTTTCGCGGTCGCCAGCTCCTGGATGTTCATCAGGAACGAGCCGTCGCCGTCCACGTCAATGACCTGCTTGTCTGGCCGCGCCACCTTCGCGCCCAGCGCTGCGGGGTAGCCGAAGCCCATTGTCCCCAGCCCCAACGAGCTGATAAACGTCCGCGGCTCCTTGAAGTGGTAATACTGGGGCGTCCACATTTGGTGCTGCCCCACGCCCGTGGTCAAAATCGCGTCGCCCTTCGTCTCTTCGAAGAGAATTTCGATGGCTTCCTGTGGCAGGATGTGTTTCGTGTCCCGCTTGTAACTAAAGGGGAACGGATGCTCCTTCTTCCATGCCGTGATCTGCTTGAGCCACGCGCTCGTGTCCGGCTTTTGCCAGTGCCGCTGGGTGATCAACTCGCACATCCGCCCCAGCGCATACTTGATGTCGCTGTGGATCGGCAGGTGCGCGAATTTGTTCTTGTTGTGCTCCGACCGGTCAATGTCGAAGTGCACAATCGTCGCCGCCGGCGCAAACTTGTCCACCTTGCCCGTGATGCGGTCGTCGAAGCGCGCCCCCGCCACGATCAGCAGGTCGCTGTCGCACACCGCCCAGTTGCCCGCCACCGTGCCGTGCATCCCGAACCAGTAAAGGCTCTGCGGATTGTCCGCCGGAAACGC
>CAZDAQ010000332.1:0-1807 GCA_964503425.1 uncultured Opitutales bacterium | reverse complement strand
GCGGGACATGTGGGCGGGGTTGCGGGAGCGGGGCGTGCCGGACGCGGCGATCACGCGGGACCCGATGGGCTACCGGACGCTGGACTCGATGGCACGGGCGCGGGAGGTTTACGGGGTGGGCGGGCTGGTGATCGTGTCGCAGGGGTTCCACTTGTCGCGCGCGGTGTTTTTGGCGAGGAACTGGGGGCTGGACGCGGTGGGCTACGCGGCGGCGGATCCGGACGGATTGATCAGCCACAACCATGCGCGGGAGTGGCTGGCGCGGGTGCTGGCGGTGCTGGACGTGAAGGTGCTGAACCGGCAGCCGAAAGTGGGCGGGCCGCCCGCGCCGATTGTCTTGCCAGCGGCCCCGGTGGTATCCAAAAATTGAATACACTGAAACCATGAGCAAGAAACTGCAGACAATACCACCCGGCGCGACGCTGGGGATGCTGGGCGGCGGGCAGCTCGGGCGGATGGCGCTGCTGGCGGGGCGGCGGCTGGGATACCGCTTCCACCTGTATGACCCGGCGACGGGATGCTGCGCGGGGAGCGTGGCGGAGAAGGTCTGCACCGCGCCGTGGGAGGACGAGCGGGCGCTGGCGGCGTTCGCGAAGGGGATCGCGGCGGCGACGCTGGAGTTTGAGAACATCCCCGCGGCGACGCTGGAATTTTTGGCGCAGCGCGTGCCGGTGCGGCCGGGAGCGCGGGTGCTGGAAACCTGCCAGAACCGGAAGCGGGAAAAGGGATTTTTGCGGAAACACGGGTTCCCCTGCGTGGTGTTTGCGCTGGCGGAATCGGCGAACGGACTGGAGCGGGCGGTGGCGCAGGTCGGCTACCCGTGCGTACTGAAGACGGCGGCATTCGGCTACGACGGGAAAGGGCAGATGAAGCTGACGGCGGCGCCGGCTGGCGGGGCGAAGGCATGGGCGGAGTTGTGGAGGAAATTGGGCAGCCAGGATTTGGTGGTGGAAAAGTGGATACGGTTTGAGGCGGAATGCTCGGTGATTGTGGCGCGCGGGGCGGACGGGAAGATGGCGGTTTTCCCGATGGCGGAGAACGAGCACCGGAACCATATTTTGCACCGGAGCATCGCGCCAGCGCGGCTGCCGGAAAAGACGCAGCGCGAAGGCGCGGCGCTGGCCAAGGAGATCGCGGAGACGCTGGGAGTGACGGGCCTGCTGACGGTGGAGATGTTTTACGCGGGCGGGAAACTGCTGGTGAACGAGCTGGCGCCGCGACCCCATAACAGCGGGCACTACAGTTTCGACGCGTGCGTGACGAGCCAGTTTGAGCAGCAGATCCGCTGCGCGGCGGGGCTGCCGCTGGGGGCGACGGACTTATTGCGGCCGGCGGTGATGATCAATTTGCTGGGAGATTTGTGGAAGAAGGGGAAGGCGCCGGATTGGGGGAAATTGCTGCGCGACCCGCGGGTGAAACTGCATCTTTATGACAAAGGCGAGCCGCGGGCGGGGCGGAAGATGGGGCATTTTACGGTGATGGAGGAGAATTTGGAGAAGGCGGTGAAGGTGGCGGATGGGTTGTTTGGGGAGTTGACGTGGTTGAAATAAAAAGCGCACTATTCTCCAATGAAACCGCATCATTACGCAGCGATATTTGTGCGAGCTATCGCTTTGCTGGGCCTGCTGGCGTCGGGCTGGTATTTACTGGCGGCCTACAACTTGGCAACTTACAGCAAAGCCAATGAAGCCCACATGCAGGCAATGAAGGAAAGAGCAAAACAGAATTCGCTGTTTCCCGAGGCCATCGAGACGGGGGCACAAGCAGAGGAGCGCGAAGTGGAATTGTCCGCTTTCGACGCCATCCG
>CAZDAQ010000331.1:0-1807 GCA_964503425.1 uncultured Opitutales bacterium | reverse complement strand
CCGATGCGGTTCGGGCCGCCGCCCAAAATCATGATCTTCTTCTTGTCCGATTTCTTCAACTCGTTCTCCGCGCCATAGGTCGAGTAATAATAAGGCGTGTACGCCTCGAACTCCGCCGCGCAGGTGTCCACTAGCCGGTAAACGGTGTGTATCCCCGCCTTCGTCCGCGCCTCGCGGATCAGCGCCGGCTCCGTGCCGGTCAGCTCCGCGATTTGCAAATCCATGAATCCGCATTCCTTCGCCCGCCGCAACAGGGCCGGCCCGAGCGGCACGCCCGCCGCAGCCTTCAGCGTGTTCTCCAGCAATACAATCTGCCGGATCTGCTCCAAAAACCACGGGTCTATCCGCGAATACTCGTGCACCTGCTCCACATTGAACCCCGCCTGAAACGCATACCGGATGAAAAATATCCTTTCCGCCGAGGGCTTCGCCAGCCCCGCGCGAATCGCATTCGGATCCGTTACTTCCAGTCCGCCAAATTTCCCGCCCCCGCCCAGTCCGCGCGCACCTATTTCCAGCGACCGCAGCGCCTTTTGCAGCGACTCCTTGAACGTCCGCCCAATCGCCATCGCCTCGCCCACCGACTTCATCGAGGAGGTCAGCGTCGTGTCCGCCCCGGCGAATTTCTCGAATGCAAACCGCGGGATCTTCGTCACCACGTAGTCAATCGTCGGCTCGAAGCTCGCCGGCGTCTCCCGCGTGATGTCGTTGCGCAGCTCGTCCAGCGCGTAGCCCACCGCCAGCTTCGCCGCAATTTTCGCAATCGGGAAACCCGTCGCCTTCGACGCCAGCGCCGACGACCGCGACACCCGCGGGTTCATCTCAATCACCACCATCCGCCCGTCCGCCGGGTTCGTCGCAAACTGGATATTCGAGCCGCCCGTCTCCACCCCGATTGCCCTAATCACCGCGAACGACGCGTCGCGCATCAGTTGGTATTCCTTGTCCGTCAAAGTCATCGCCGGCGCCACTGTGATCGAATCCCCCGTATGCACGCCCATCGGGTCGAAGTTTTCAATCGAACAAATGACCACGCACTGGTCCTTGTGGTCCCGCATCACCTCCATCTCGTATTCCTTCCACCCCAGCAAACACTCCTCCACCAGCACCTGGTGCGTCGGCGAAACTTCCAGCCCATACGCCACCATCGTCTCAAACTCCTCCCGGTTGTAGGCGATCCCCCCGCCCGTCCCGCCGAGCGTGAAGCTTGGCCGGATTATCAGCGGAAAAATTTTGATGTCGTCCGCCGCCGTCCGCGCCTCCTCCAAATTATGCACCACATGCGAGCGCGGCACATCCAGCCCGATCTCCAGCATGATCTTGCGGAACAGCTCCCGATCCTCCCACCGGTTGATCGCCTCCTCCTTCGCCCCAATCAGCTCCACCCCGTATTTCTTTAAAATCCCTCGGCGCGACAGTTCCAGCGACAAATTCAACCCCGTCTGCCCACCCAGCGTCGGCAGCAGTGCGTCCGGCCGCTCCCGCGCGATGATCTTCTCCAGCATCTCCGGCGTCAGCGGCTCGATATACGTCACATCGGCGAACTCCGGGTCCGTCATGATGGTCGCCGGGTTCGAATTCACCAGCACCACCCGGTAGCCCTCCTCCCGCAGCGCCTTGCACGCCTGTGTTCCCGAATAATCGAACTCGCACGCCTGCCCGATAATAATCGGTCCCGACCCGATAATCAGGATCGTCTTTAAATCAGTGCGCTTGGGCATGGGTGGAACGCGGGAGCGATTGTGACAGTCAAAAAATCTCGGCAAGTTTTGGCATCCAAACCCCGCCGCGCAAGCAGAATCAGGCC
>CAZDAQ010000330.1:0-1809 GCA_964503425.1 uncultured Opitutales bacterium | reverse complement strand
GGGGGGGTCAAGCCCGGAAGGTGGCGGAGGGGGGGAAAGAAAGGATGAAGGATGAGAAGAAGCGGGCAGAGCGACGATGAGGACGGCGGTGCGATTTGTAAAAAGGACGGGTGGAAGGGGAAATATTTTTTGCTTAATTCGGCTTAATTGGCCTTTACTGGGTTGGACTGGGGTTGGATTGGGGAGATCGGATTGAATGAGGTCGGATTTGGTTGGACGGGAGTTGACAGGCAACGGTTTGCAGAATCAGCGGGTGGCGGCAAGGCGGGAGGCGACGTAGCGCTGGAGTTTGGTGAGTTGCTGGGGGGAGCGATGGGCGAGGAGTTCCTGGAGGCGGGAGAGGAAGTCGTCGGGGCGGTAATTGGCGGTTTCGAGGAAGAAGAGGAGAAGGGCTTCGCGGTGGACTTGGTAGGAGCGGCGCTGTTCGCGGCCTTTGCGGGCGCGGCCATTGGCGTTGTGGCCGAGAATTTTTTGGTTGTCGAAGGCGTCGCGGACGTATTGGTCGGTGCGGCCAATGGCGGAGGCGACCTCTTTGGCGGAAAACCACTGCTTGCCGGGAGGCAATAAAAATTCGAAATGGTCGTGGTCTTTGGAGGAAGCAATGGTCATGGGACGAAGAGAGGAGGGTGAGGGAGGCGGCCGCTCAAGCGCGGCGGCCGGGTTGGTGCTGGAGGGCGAGGCGGAGGAGCTGGGTGCGCTGGTCGGCCTGGCGGAGGGCGCGGGCCTGCTCGAGGAGCTGGCGGGCGACGGCTTCGTCGGGGACGAAGGCGGCGAGGTCTTCACAAAGGGTGGCGCGGTGGCGGAGGGGTTCCTCGTCGAGCTTGGCGAGGAAGTAGCCGAGGAGGCGGCGGGCGGAGTTGGGGAGCGTGGCAGGGGGGCGGGACATGGCGGGCGCGGGGCACATAAGGGTGAATAAAAATAAATTGTATTGGAAGAGATATAGTATCATCATGTAAGAATTCTCCCGTCAATAGAAATTTTCCATGCAACGCGCTTTTTTCCACACCCCGACGAATTCCGGGCCGTTTGCCCTGCGGTTCCGCCTGTTGATGAGCTACCACGACCTGACGCTGCGGGACATTGCGGCGGGGACGCGGTGCGCGGTGTCCACGGTGGGGACGTGGAAGAACGGGCGGATGCCGTCGTCGGAGCGGGTGGTGGAGCGGCTGGCGGAAATTTTCCACGTGAGCGTGGAATATTTGCTGGAGGGGCGGCCAGCGGGGCGGAAGGGGGGCGCGGAAGCGGGGGCGGTGGCGGGGCGGGTGCTGGAGGATTTGGAGTTGTTGATGCGGGCGCTGGAGGCGCAGATGGGGCCGGTGGAGGCGGGGTGGAAGGATGGGCGGGAGGCGCCGCAGCCGAAGGGAAAGGCGGGAAAGAATGGAGCGGGAAAGGGAAGGAAGGATGGGGTGATGCGGGCGGAGGTGGAGGCGTATGTGCGGGCGTATTTGGACCGGGCGGAGCGGGAGCCGGGGGGGTTGGCGCATGCGTGGGTGCAGTTGCGGCGGGAGTTTCCGCTGGATTTGTATGAGCGGCTGGTGTGATGGGGAGGGGAGGGGGAATGAAAAATGGAAGATGAAAAATGGAAGAGGTTGAGTGAGAGGTGGAAGGTGGAAAGCGGTGGTGGCTTTTATGGGGAGACGGGGGCGCGGATTTGCTTGCGAGTGGTTTTGGTGATGGGTAATTTTGGCGGTGATATTCAGGGGGTGTAGCTCAGGCGGATAGAGCAGCAGTTTTCTAAACTGTTGGTCGGGGGTTCGAGTCCCCCCGCCCCCACTTGCCCCCTGCGGGGGTGAAATTCGAATTTTGAAA
>CAZDAQ010000329.1:0-1824 GCA_964503425.1 uncultured Opitutales bacterium | reverse complement strand
TTTTCTCGAGGCTGGCGGGCGGCGGGGGCGTGAGTTTCGCCACGACGATCTGATCTGCCGCCGCGGTCGCGGACTGAAGATCCATGCGCGAGCCCGGCAGTGCCGCCGCGTCCGCCGGCTGGGCGAGCACGGAAAAGACGTGAAGCCGGCCCATATCGTTCTCCGAAAACAACGCGTCCAAATTATACACGTAGCTGGTGTCGGGCAATTCGACGTGAATCCGTCGATAGGGCATGGCAGGCAAATGGAAAACGCCGCGCTCGTCGGTGCGAACACGAACTTCGTCGGTGGAGTTCGCAATGTCCCACTGACTGTAGCAAAGGACCACTGCGCCGGCCACCGGTTGGTGAGTGATTTGGTCAATGATCTGGCCGTCAAACGTTCCGCCGTGACGCAGGACCAGGGTTGTCGAAACGGAAGGATTAGCCATCAGCACGGCTATTCGCCCGGGCAGGTAACCTGGGGCGGACGCAAGAAACGTGACTTCTTCGTGTTCGCCCAGCCCGGAAATGGTTTTGATTCCATCCGCCCCCACGCTCCGCGATTGGTCCTTGAGCAGCGAATTGGTTTCGCTGTTCGTCGAGCTGATTGTCACCGTAGCTGTCGGGATGGCGGCGCCGCTTTCATCCTGCACCGTGACCGTAAAGTTCCTGGCGGAGAGAACCGCGGGAAGCAATGCGGCCAGCAGCAGCACCCATATGCCCACACAACTGAAAGGAAATTGTTTTTTCAGGGTTACCCGGGATCGAGGATGGGGAGTATAACAGAAATGAGCTTTCCCAAGAATGATGGCAGCGTCAATATGCCAATTTTTCGATTTAGGAGATCGTCATACAAGCATCGCTATGCGACGCCCCACGAGCGCGGAAGGCTGGCGGAAATACGAACGGGTGGGCAGGGAGCTAGTGGGAAGGGGGCAAACTCAACCTGACTGTGTTGGCTTGTCACTCTGGCTTGCCCCCTCAGGCTGAGACCTTGCTTCCCCCGGCCTTTTCCAGGCCTTTCCAGCGGCATTTCCCTACTGCGATTATTGATGGGGACGCCAGCCGGCCGGAAGGTGCGTTGTCGCGGACGATACGGCGGAATTTACAATCGGTTGCGCGGGCGGCGCCACGGGCAACATGGCGGAATTGGCCCCCACCTGCATGGGCAGCGCTCCGGGCGGCACGGCAAAGATCACGCCCGCGGGCAGGGGTTGCGCTCCGGGCGGCAACGCATTTCCTGACACCCCGCCAATCCCGGTCGTCGCCGTCGGCGGTAAAGCGAATCCCCCCGGTGCTTGGCCACCCTGGGTAATGGTCGTCAATACCTGTCCGGAGACGAACGGCGGTGGATTCGCGGGGGGAAGCGTTGATCCCAGGACCACTCCTGGCGGTAACTGTCCGTTGGCCAAGGTTGCTCCGATGGGCAACTGTCCGTTCGCCCAGGTCGCCTCGGGGGGCAGTTTGATATCCTGTCCGCCAGCGTTCACCGCAGCCATCCACGCCAAAGCCGCCGCCAGCAAAACGAGGCGGGAGCCTTTTTCGGGGCTCGGGTGAAAAAGCTTCCGCATGGGGCAGGCTTAAAGTGTAAAGCCGCATGAATCAATCCCCAACAACGGACAGGAAATTGACTGACAGGAAGGATAAGCGATAAAGGAGAGGTGTGAAAGGCGAAACGGGTGAGGGAGAGGCCCAGAATGGGTGTGGGTTGAGCGGACACGAACCCCAAGCGAACGGGCCATGACGGGGATTGGGCCAGGAGGCCAGCGGCAAGCAATCCAGCGAAAGGGGTGCGGGCAGACAGAATCGAACTGTCGAGGCCAGTTTGGAAAACTGGGGTTTT
>CAZDAQ010000328.1:0-1839 GCA_964503425.1 uncultured Opitutales bacterium | reverse complement strand
AGGCGGCGGCCCTTGGGCGTGGCGTTGAACTCGTAGGCGGCGCGGATGAGCTTGTCCTCGGTCGTCGCCGGGCTTTCCTCCTCGGGCACCTGCACGACCCAGCCGGTGAAGTCCTTGCCCTCGAGGTGCCCGCGCGGGTCGGACAGCAGGATGACATACTGCTTTTTGACGGGGGGCGCCTTCTCCTCATCCACCAGCGCGGCCAGCTCCTGGTGCAGGTCTTCGAGGATTTGCGCGACCTGCCGCACATCCGGCACGTTGCGCTGGAGAATCAATTTGACGAGTTCGAGATCAACTTTGGGCATACCCCGGACAATGAGCGCTGCCTTCGACCGGATGAAGCCGAAAATTCACCTTTCTGAAGGATTTGGCTATCGCCCCTCACAAACTCCGCACGACTGCCTTGGCGATCCCCTGCACGATCAACTCCGACACCGGATGCAGTTGCGGGTATTTGGCGTTCTCGGCCTTGAGAAACGGGTGGCGGCCGGGTTTCTGGATGAAGCGCTTGAGGGTCGTCTCGCCGTCAATCAGCGCGGCCACGATGTCGCCGTCCTTGGCCGGGCCGTGTTCGAAAATGACGATGTCGCCGTCGTTGATGGCGACGTCCATCATGCTGTCGCCGCGCACCTTGAGGGCGAAGGCGCGGCGCGCGCGGCGGATGCCCACGGTTTGCGCGTCAATTTGCAGCCGGCCGATTTCACCGCCCGGTTCGACGCCGTCGGGATAGCCGGCGGCGATGTTGCCGTAAACGGGAATATCCACCACGTCGAATGCTCCCGCTGGGGGTGCTTCCGCCGGGTCGTGCGTGACGCGGAAGGCCCGCGCCTGCCCGGCCACGCGGGAGATGGCGCCCTTGCGCTCGAGCGCGCGCAGGTGGCCCATGACGGCGTTCGTGCTCGCAAATTTGAAATGCCCCTGGATGTCGCGGATGCTCGGCCAGTAGCCTTGAGTACGCTGGTGCAACTGGAGGAAGCCGAGAATTTCCTGTTGGCGGAGGGTGAGGTCTTTCATGGTGTGCGGACGTTTACCATGCTCGGGTGTTCATGTCAAGCCCGCTGGATTCGGCATTTATTTTCATCCTTTCAGGAGCCGCGCCGGTCTATGCTGGTTGCTGTGAAAACCGCCAAACCGATTTACCTCGTCGTCGCGGTGGCGCGCAACGGCGTCATTGGCCGCGACGGGCGGCTGCCGTGGGACCTGCCGGAGGACTGGCGGCATTTTCTGGCGCTGACGCGCGGGGGCATTCTCATCCATGGCCGTAAGTGCCAGGATCACCACGGTCCGCCGCTGCCCGACCGCGCCGTCATCGTGCTGACCCGCAATCCCGCCTACCAACTGCCCGGGGCATTAGTCGCGCGCAACCTGCCCGAGGCGCTGGCGCGGGCGCAATCGCTCGAGCATCCCGGCCCGATCTGGATCGGCGGCGGCGCGGCGATTTATCGCGAAGCGTTGCCGCTGGCCGACCGCGTTTACCTCACCGAAATTCATCAGGACTTTGAAGGCGACACCCGCCTGCCCCTCGAGCTATTTGCCCGCGTCGGTTTTACCCATGTGCTGGAGGAACGCACGATGAATTCCGACCCCGTGTCCTTCACCTTTAAAGTGCTGACCCGGGCCACCGCCGGAGCGGCCTCCTCTCCATGATCCTGATAAACCAAGCTTGGCAGACCGGGGCGGTGTGCGTTGGATCGGAGGCGAATTGAATCCGCCCTCCGCCAAGCCCCCATCCGCCGCGCGCGACCTGACCCTGCTGCTGCTTGGGCTGGCCCTGCTCTACTTTCCGCTGCTGGGTCTGCGGCCGCTGACCAACCCCGACGAAGGGCGCTACGTCGAAAT
>CAZDAQ010000327.1:0-1844 GCA_964503425.1 uncultured Opitutales bacterium | reverse complement strand
GAGCCAACGCATCAAACCTATCCAACGCAGCCAACGCAACCAACGCAGTGATACCGTGGTTCGCCACGATCTGCTATGCTTGGCTCATGACATCCCGGAACCACCCTGAGCCTGTCGAAGGACTCCTGCCCAAAACCTGTTACACTCCCCAACCTGCAAAACCTCCCGTTTCTATTTTATATCCTCCGCTATCCAATCCCCCTGCTTCAGTGCTCACGCATTCACTAAAATCGCTCCCAGTCCAACCTAGTCGCACCCAGTCCAACCAAATCCAACCAAAAAACTTTCTGAAATCCCCCACTCCTCCCCCTCATCCCGCTTGCCAAACTCAATTTTACTGCTATTTTGTTCACTAGATGGACCCACCCGACACCCCCACCCCTCCCCCGCCAGCCGCTCAGGTCCGTGGCCGCGGCGCGCCGGACAACCCGCGCATCCGTTTCGAGCAGGCCCGCACCGTCCCCGACTGGGAGCAGGTGCCGCCCGAGGACGTCCGCGAACCGCGCCGCGTGCCCACCGTCTTCATCCCCGACCACACCCAGTCCATCCTCAGCAAAAACAACAGCCCCGACATCCCCTTCCGCTACAGCCTCAACCCCTACCGCGGCTGCGAGCACGGCTGTATCTATTGCTACGCCCGTCCCACCCATGAATACCTCGGCTTTAGCGCCGGCCTCGACTTCGAGACGAAAATCATGGTCAAGGAACGCGCCCCCGAGCTCCTCGCCGAGGCCCTCTCCCACCCGTCCTGGGAGCCGCAGCACCTCAACATGAGCGGCGTCACCGACTGCTACCAGCCCGCAGAACGCCGCTACGGTATCACCCGCCGCTGCCTTCAGGTCCTGGCCGATTTTCGCAACCCCGTCGCCATCATCACTAAAAACGCCCTCGTCGCCCGCGATATTGATATCCTCGGCGAGATGGCGAAATGGCAGGGCGTCGTGGTCATGCTCTCGCTCACCTCGCTCGACCCTAATCTCGCCCGCACGATGGAGCCCCGCACCGCTTCCCCCCGCCAGCGGCTCGAAACGGTCTCCCGCCTCGCCGCCGCCGGCGTGCCCGTCGGCGTCAACCTCGCCCCCATGATCCCCGGCCTCAACGACACCGAGATGGCCGACCTCGTCGGCGCCGCCACGCAAGCCGGGGCGAAGTTCGCCCACTATATGGTCCTGCGCCTGCCCTATGGCGTGAAGGACCTCTTCACCGCCTGGCTCGACCGCGAATTCCCCGGCAAAAAAGCCCGCATCGTCGAACGCCTCGGCGACCTGCGTGGCGGCCCCGGCAAACTCAACGACCCGCGTTTCGGCACCCGCTTCACCGGCGAAGGCCAGTGGCCGGAAACCTTCGCCGGAATGTTCGCCCTCTCCTGCCGCAAAGCCGGCCTCATCCCGCAGTTCCCGGAACTCAATGCCGCCAACTTCCGCGTCCCCGGCCGCCCCTCCCAACTCGGACTGGAGGGACTATGCTGAACGAACATCTCATGGCCTCTCCTCTACGTGCTGCCAGCGCCGCCGTTAAAGGCCGGTATCGGCGCCGCATCCGGCATCGCCTTCGGTTTCATCGCCAGCTTCTGAATCACGGCATTGATCTGGATAAAGCCCGGATGGGGAGTAAATTCTCCATTCGGGCCAACGGCAATGTCAACGGTGCCTCCCGCGTGGAAGTAGAATACTTGCGTATAATGACTCGCCGCCCCATGCACCGTAAACGCTTCATTGAAGCACGACTCGCCGTTGACATGCACATGGGCATCGGCGTTCACATTCGTTTGCTGGCCAACAAAAATAATATCTATCGAATAAACTCCTTCAGCCGGTGCCGTCCAGATGGCATGGGAATAGCAG
>CAZDAQ010000326.1:0-1860 GCA_964503425.1 uncultured Opitutales bacterium | reverse complement strand
CGAGCGAATGCTGAAGGCGGAATGCGGAAGGCAAAATGCAGAACGCAGGAAACGGGAAGTAAAATTCCCAAGGGGAAATGTAATGACGGAAATCATACCGCAAATCACTCCGGCGAGCCGGATTGCTGGTTGAAGGCGTCCACCAGCGGGGCGGTGGCCTTGGGCATGTCCACTTTGCCGCGGAAGATGTCGGTGGGGGTGACGCCGGGTTTGTCGTAGAAGAAGACGTTGTTGGCGGTGTTGACGGAGATGGTGGTGGAAGCGATGTTGGCGGCGGCGTTGAGGTCGGCGGCTTTTTGGAAGAGGATGACGTCGGGCGTGGCGCCGGCGGGCGCGCTGGTGGAGGAACTGCTGCCGGCGACGGCGTGGAGATTGCCGCTCCAGGAGAACTGGTTGCTGGTGAGGGAGAGGAGGGCCTTGTCGGTCATGAGGAAGGCGACAAGGTGGACGCTGGCGGGGCCGATTTGCAGGCCGATGGTGGAGTTACCGAGAGTGTAGAAGGCGGGCGCGCCGAATTTTTTGTCGGAGCCTTTCAACATGCCGATGCCCTGGCCGTTGCCATCAACGGCGGGGGGGCCGGGCCAGCGTTCGAGAATGAGGACGCCTTTGGCCTGGGCGACAACCCAGTTGGGGACGATGGTGTCGGGATTGAGCTGGAGGCGCTGGTAGAAAGCGGCGTCTTCGGCGATCTGGCGGATGAGGTCAATTTTGGCTTTGCGGGCGGCGTCGGCGGGGTCGGGGGGAGATTGGGCGGCGCGGGAGAAGAACGGGGAAAGCAGGGAGAAGAGCAGGAAGGCGGAGAGGCCGGGGAGGAGGAAGTAGGCGGGCGGTTTCATCCCGCGAGAATAGCAGGAAAAGGGGCGGCGGGGTATGGGGTGTTGGCCTACGGGGGGAGGCCTCTCTTATAGCGACTAACAGTGGTGCTTCACCGGCGACGGCGTCGGGCGGTGCGTACGGCGGCAACTTCCGCGTTAATGTCAGCGAGGGTCAGTTTGTCGGTGCCCTGGCGAATGGAATCGGCGCGCATTGCGGCAATAGTTTCGGCTAGGGAAGGGTGGTTCACGAGGACGCCGGTGGTCACTTTCACAATAGGGGGAACGCTAGAGACTGATCGGATCTTCAAGGACGAACGGTCATTTGATTTCGCATGAGTCAGGCCAAACCCGGCGATGATTTTCTTCCGATGTTTGGCCAATGCTTTCTGCAAATATGGGTCGTGTTTCGCAAGGGAAGCTTCGAGCAGCGCGGGGTCGGGCAGGCCGCGCGGTTCGGGGGTGTAGCCTCCGGCATCGACCGGGCCTTTGTAACGCGGGGACAAACGATTCCGAATGCTACGGGTTTTGCGTATGGTAGGCATGATACGTTTTTTGAAACTTGCGCCAATAGCCAGCGCCGATGAGGCGAATGCGATGGTGTCTGCGAGTGAATCTAACAGTTAGCACACGGTCGCCTACGCGGCCAACCAAAAATTCGCGGATTTCAGCGGAAGTGGAGTGGGCGGAGTCTGACAAGATGAGTGCTTTAGGGTCGGAAAACGCTTGGGTGGCCAGGCGGAAAGGAACGCCATGGGTGGCTTGGTTGGAAATGTCTTTTACAGGATCCCACTCAAATACTCCGAGGACGATGTTCCGCGAAACCATAATAGATGGGAGGCGGGAGATTCATTCACAACTTGCCGAAATCGAAGGCTTTGTTCTGGGCGAAGTGGCAGAGGTAGTGGTCCACAAGGACGAGGGCGGTCATGGCTTCGACGATGGGGACGGCACGGGGGAGGACGCACGGGTCGTGCCGGCCGCGACCCATGAGTTCGGTGGCGCGGCCCTTCGTGTCCACCGTTTTTTGTTTCTGCAAAATGGTGGC
>CAZDAQ010000325.1:0-1875 GCA_964503425.1 uncultured Opitutales bacterium | reverse complement strand
CCGCTCGACACCGTCCTCGACGCCCGGCCCGACATCCTCAACCACAATCTCGAAACCGTCGAGCGCCTCCAGCGCGCCATCCGCAAGACCGCCCGCTACCAGCGCTCGCTCGACGTCCTCCGCCACGCCAAGTCCCGCGGCTTCGTCGCCAAATCCGGCATCATGCTCGGCCTCGGCGAGCGCCAGGAGGAAATCGCCCAGGCCCTCCGCGACCTCCGCGCCGCCGGGGTGGACATCCTCACCATCGGCCAATATCTCCAGCCCACCCCCCAGCACGCCCCGCTCGACCGCTGGGCCCCGCCCGAGGAATTCGCCCACTGGAAGGAATTCGGCCTCAAGGAGCTCGGCTTCGGCGTCATCGAATCCGGCCCCCTCGTGCGCTCCTCCTACCACGCCGACGAACAATCCGCCCGCTACTCCTCCGAAAGCGCCAGCGCCTGATTCTCCCCGCCCGCGCGGAACACCCCCACCGCCGCGATGAACCCCCTCCCCCTCCTGCTCGCGCTCCTCGCGCTGGCCCTGGCTCCCCTCTCCCGCGCCGGCCTCACCTCGGACATCGAATACGCCCACCCCGGCAACGTCAGCCTCAAGCTCGACGCCTGCACGCCCGACGGCCCCGGCCCCTTCCCCGCCGCCATCCTCGTCCACGGCGGCGGCTGGTCCTCCGGCAACAAAACCACCGAAATCTCCCCGCTCTTCGCCCCGCTTACCAAGGCCGGCATCGTCTGGTTCTCCGTGGACTACCGCCTCGCTCCCGACTACCGCTACCCCGCCTGTGTCGAGGATGTCGAAACCGCCGTCCGCTGGGTCAAGGCCCACGCCGCCCAGTTTCACGTTGACCCCGCCCGTCTCGCCCTCGTCGGCGAATCCGCCGGCGGCGAAATTGTGGACATGGTCGCCGTCCGCGCCACACCCGACCATCCCGACACTCGCGTCGCCGCCGTCGTCGCCTTCTATGCCCCGTGCGACAACCTCGCCGACACCCAGCGGCGCGGCGGCCCGAGCAAGTCCATGCAGCAACTCCTCGGCATTCCCGCCGGCGTGCCCCTGAGCAACACCACCCTCCAGGCCCTCCACGATGTCTCACCCATATTTTTCGTCAGCAAAAACCTGCCGCCTTACCTCCTCGTCCACGGCACCGCCGACCAATCCGTCCCCTACGACCAATCCCTCCAATGGCAGGCCAAGCTCCGGGTCCTCGGCGTCCCGTGCGACCTCATCACCATCAAGGACGGTCCCCACGTCATGGGCCGCTGGGAAAATCTCGATCCTTCCTACAAGGACAAAACCGCCGCGTGGCTCGCCACTCATCTCGCCTATCCGTCCAAATCCACCGCCCGCCGCCACCTGCTGGCCTCGGACACTCCCTTATTCAATCAGCCGGCGGCTATCTATTGACGCTTCCGTGTTTTAACGTTGTAACCCTTCCACGTGCTGCGCTGCCACGCCTCCCCTGCCCGGCCTTTCCATATTCCATCTTTTCCTGTCGGCTTTATTCTGCATTCTGAATTCTACATTCTGCCTTCCCCCTCGTGCCCCTGCGTTTTCGCTCACTCTTTCAATTCCAGGAAAGCGGCCTCGTTCTCGTCGTCCTGGTCCTTGGCCTCTGCCTCACCATTTTCAGCGGCAGCGTCAAACAGCCGGTCTTCAAAATCCTGCCCGACGGCACCCGCGAGCGCGTCTTCGTCACCGGGCCCGATGGCCAGCAGACCGCCGCCTTCGAGGTCAAAAACAAGTTCCTCAACGCCCGCAGTCTCATCACCCTCGCCAAGCAAACCAGCTTCATCGCCATCATGGCCGTGGGCATGGCCGTCGTTATTATCTCCGGCGGCATAGACCTCTCCGTCGGCGCCATTTACGCCCTGGCCTCCGTCA
>CAZDAQ010000324.1:0-1886 GCA_964503425.1 uncultured Opitutales bacterium | reverse complement strand
CGAATTTTGAAGAACAAAGAAGCGCGGGCTAAAGCACCGCGCTACGAAGAGCGGATCCGGTTTGGGCGACAGAAACCCTTCGCCATCTTGGAGCGGCGGCCGGGTGGAATAGGCTGGTTAATCGGAGGGGATGATGGTGACGGCGGCGGTGCGGGTGCCGACGATGGCTTCGCCGGTGGGGGTTTGAAAGATATACTCGGGTTGGTTGGGGCCGGGGCTGAGGATGTCCACGAGTTCGACTTCGTTGAAGCCGTCGAGGTCGTGGGCGCGGCGGATGATTTGGAGGGCGTGGGTGAGAGTCATCACGGGGAGAGCGGTGATGTTGACTGGGCCGAAGCCGAGGCCGGGGCCGCCGGTGACTTTGCCCCAGGTGCCGCGAGGGTAGCGGTCGAAGGCGAAGATGAGGGTGGCGCTTTTATGGGTGGCGCCGGGGGTGGCGCTATTGTCGAAAACAAAAGTCCAGTTGGTGAAGCCCGCGGCGGTGGTGGTGTTGCCGCCGCCCGTGGTGGTGCCGGTGGCATCGCGAAGGATGGCTTTGGAGAAGCCCTTGGTATGGGTGACTTTGGAAAGAGCGGTGCGGATGAGGACGGTGACGTCGGGCGGGGTGGGGGTGGGCGGGAGGGCGGACGCGGGGAGCGCAAAGGCGGCGAAGACGAGTGCGAGGAGGAAGAGGCGGCGGAATTTCATGCAGGTGCAGGGGTGTAAGGCCGAATCGTCGTGCAGGCAAGGGCGGGGGACGAAGATCCGGGAGAGAGAGTCGTGTGGCTTATTGTAAGGCCCGGGGGATGGGCTTAATTTATAGTGAAGACGAGGGAGGGAAGAACGACCCTGCCGTTGCGGGCGCCGACGGTGGCCGCGCCGTCGGTGGTTAGAAAGGTGTAGCGGGGTTGGTTGAAGCCGGGGCCGGGGACGTAAACGAGCTGGACGAGGTTGAAGGCGGCGGTGACACCGGCGCGGTTGAGGATTTGGACGGCGTGGGCGAGGGTCATGACGGGGAGCGGGCGGATATCGCCTGCGCCGATGCCGAGGCCACCTCCGGCGGTGACTTTGCCCCAGCCACCGGCGGAGAAGGTGAGGGTGGCGCTGGCGTGGGTGGCGCCGGGAGTGAGGCCGTTGTCGAAAGTGAAGGTCCAGTTGGTGATGTCCTGGGCGAGGGTGGTGTTGCCACTGTCGGCCGTGGTGCCGGAGGCGGCGCGGAGGACGGCGCGGGAGTAGCCCGGGGTGTGGGTGACTTTCGCGAGGGCGACGCGCATGAGGAAGGTGACGTCGGGTGTGCGGGGCGCGACGCGGTCGGCGGCGGACGCGAGGGGCGTGAAGGCGGCGAGTAGAGCGCAGGTGACGGTGAGGACGAAGAGGCGGCGGTGTGACATAGGTGTATGTGTGTGGGAGGCGGGAGCGTGGGGGAAATTCCGGGAGAGGGCAATGTTTGGCGGATGGGGTGTTTTCCAGTTGCAGACGGCGGGGGATAAAAGCAGGTTAGGCGGCGTGAGCGCGCGCGACGTGAGGCCAGCGAATTTGCCGCCGGGCGAGGCGGCGTTGGTGCTGCCCGGGATACCGCCGGCGGGGGAGGGGTTTGTGGCGCAGATGCGCGAGCTGGTGGCGCGGCTGCCGGGCGGGAGGCCGACGTGGGACGAGTATTTCATGGCGATGGCGCTGCTGATTTCGTCGCGCTCGCCGTGCGAGCGGCTGCATGTGGGGTGCGTGCTGGTGACGGGCGGGACGCACCGGAACCGGGTGGTGGCGGCGGGCTACAACGGGTTTTTGCCGGGGGCGCCGCACCAGTCGCGCGTGCGGGACGGGCACGAGCAGGCGACGGTGCATGCGGAGCAGAACGCGATCACGGACGCGGCGCGGCGGGGGATAAGCGTGGACGGGGCGACGGCATA
>CAZDAQ010000323.1:0-1900 GCA_964503425.1 uncultured Opitutales bacterium | reverse complement strand
CGCGCCGGCGAGCAAACCGGCAACGTGGACGGCATGATGAACAAAGTCGCCGACTTCTACGACAACGAGATTGATAACATCGTCGGCGCCCTCACCTCCCTCATGGAGCCCCTCCTCATCTGCTTCCTCGGCGTCGTCGTCGGTGGCATCGTCATCGCCATGTTCATGCCCATCTTCATGCTCTCCTCCGTCGCCGGCAACGGCTGAACCGGATGCTCCCCCCGCGCCCCGCCTTTCGGCCCGCGGCTGTTCGCGCTTTTCCACCGCATGGTGGAATGCCCATCCGCATCCCGCCATTCTGCCGCAATCTCACCGGCAGCATTCCCCTCGCCGCCGCTATCCTCCTCCTCGCCGGCTGCGCCTCCTCCCCCTATCCCCGCGCCCGCGCCTTCTTCCCCAGCGCCACCATCAATCACCAGGCCGCCCACCTCGCCCTCGATACCGGCGCGGAAATGTCCTCCCTCTTCGAGTCCGGCGCCGACCGCCTCGACGTCCCCGCCGCCTTCTCCCCGCCCGACATCCGCGTCAACGGCCAGAACAGCTTCGACACCGTCGCCCTCTCCCCGCCCCTCGATTTCGCCATCGGCAACCAAACCTTTTCCGCCCCCATCTCCATCATCTCCTTCCCCTGGTATGAAAGCTGGGGCGTTGACTGGCTCGGCTCCGACGGCGTCATCGGCTGGCCCCAGGTCCGCGACAACATCCTCGTTTTCGACGGCGCCACCCGCACCATCCGCGCCGTCTCCACGCTTCCCCCTGAAACCGCCACCTGGCTCAAACTTAGAATCCTCCCTGCCGCCCAGCTCCGCCTCGAAATCCCCGCCGGCGACGGCACCACCGGCAACCTCCTCGTGGACACTGGCTCCCCCGAGGGCATCTCCCTCCCCCCCGTCGCCTGGAACTATTGGCGCAACCAGCACCTCCAGGACCGCGCCGTCACCCGCAACTATTCCATGCCCGGCCTCAAAGCCGTCTCCGCCTCCGAAGTCTGGGCCGACGAAATTTCCCTCGGCCCGCTCACTCTCACCGACGTCCCCGTCCATCCCGCCCAATCCGTTGAAGACGCCAACCTCTCCGGCTACGTCGGCACCCTCGGCCTCTACGCCCTTTCCCGTCTCGACTTCATCGTGGACGCCAGCCACGGCTTCGCCTACCTCCACCCCAAACCCCCGCCCGGCCCGCCCTACCCCGGCTTCCCCCGCCCCTCCGACCCCGATCCCGCCAAATCCCTCCCCACCGACTCCACTTGGACCATTGCCGACTCCGTCCAGTTGAAAATTGACCCGCTCTTCTTCTACGCCGGCTACGTCAAATACCGCGCCGGCGATTTCCCCGGCGCGCTCGCCGAGTTCAACTCCGCCATTCAACTCGACCCCCAAAACCTCTCCGCCCGCGTTGGCCGCGCCGAAGTTGCTACCATCCTCGGCCACTACGAGGAAGCCATCGCCGACTACTCCGTCGTCATCGCGCGCGATCCCCGCAGCGCCGAAGCCCATTACCAGCGCGGCGTCACCCGCCAGCTCCTCGGTGACGACGTCGGCGCCATTGCCGACTATTCCCGCGCCATCCTCCTCCAACCCGATGACTCCGCCCTGCCCCGCCTCAACCGCTACCTCCTCGACCGCGAGCTAGGCCACGCCGACCCCAATTTCGCCGAGTCCCTCGTCGGCTGGCCCGATGGCTGGACAAAAATCGTCGCCAAGTTCCTCCTCGGTCAGGTCTCCGAAGCCGGCCTCTTCGCCATCGCCGCCCAACCCGAAACTACCACCGCCACCGGCCAGGCCCCCGACCCCGCCACCAAGGATCAGCACCTCGCCATGGCCTATTACTTCGCCGGCATGATCCACCACCTCGACCATGACGACCCCGCCGCCCGCGCCCTCTGGCAAAAATCCCTTCA
>CAZDAQ010000322.1:0-1912 GCA_964503425.1 uncultured Opitutales bacterium | reverse complement strand
AGGAGGATGTTGTCGCCGTCAATTTGGTAGGTGGTGTTGCCGACGGAGAAGGATTTGTCGCCGGGTTTGAGGGTGCCTTTGGCGAGGGCGTCGGCGGCCTGGACGGTGAGGTAGCCGAGGTCCTTGGTGTTCCAGAGGATGACGGAGTCGGTGACGCCGTCGTGGACGTATTGCTTGTTTTCGTTGGGGAGGCCGAGGCCGATGACTTTGACCGAGCCGGTTTTGCCGGCCTGCTTGACGGCTTCGGCCGCGCCGGGGACGCCGGGGGTGCAGATGGCCATGATGAGCTTGAGATTGGGATGGGCGGACATGAGGGTGGTGGCTTCGGCCTGGGCCTTGGCTTTGTCGTCATCGCAGGGGCGGAAGTCCACGAGGGTCATGTTGGGGTAGTTTTTGGCGAGGTCTTCGTCGATGTATTTTTTCCACTCGTTCTGGTTGGCGGCGGTGAGGGAGGCGGTGATAATGGCGAATTCGCCGGTGTTGCCGGTGAGGCGGGCGGCTTCGTCCATGAGGGCGTAGCCGATGCCCTGGGGGGTGGCCTGATTTACAAAAAAGGTGCGGGCGTCGGGGAGGACGTCGGCATCGAAGCTGATGACTTTGATGCCTTTGGCCTGGGCCTTGCGGAGGGCGGTGGAGAGGCCGTCCTTGTTTTCGGCGGCGACGGCGATGACATCCACGCCGGAGTTGATCCAGTTTTCGACGATTTCGTTTTGCTTGCCGGGGTCGGTCTGGGTGGGGCCGTCGAAGATGAGGGTGTCGCCAAGCTGGTCGGCGGCTTTTTGGGCGCCTTCGGCGCAGGAGACGAAATAGGCGTTGCCCTTGGACTTGGGGAGAAGGCCGATGGTGAGTTTTTGGGCGGCGGTGGGGGCGGGCGCGGAGGAGGGCGCGGCGGCCGGGGCGCTGGTGGAACTGGTGGTGCTGGTGGAGCTTTGGCCGCAGCCGGAAAGAGCGAGGCTGGCGGCGAGGAGGAGAACGAGGGGCGATTTCATGTCGTGGGGTTGGGTTGTGGTGAAGGGGGGGGAGTCTGAACGCGGGAGCGGCGGTTAGACAAGATTTTTGGAAGGACGCTGGCGGTGAGGGCGAGGATGAGGAGGAGGCCCGTCAACATGCCGCCGACTTCGCGGGGCCAGTGGGCGAGGGAGAGGCCGTCGGTGAGGATGGCGACGGCGGCGACGCCGAGGAGGGTGCCGTGGACGGTGCCGGAGCCGCCGAAGATGCTGGTGCCGCCGAGGACAACGGCGGTGATGGCGAAGAGTTCATAGCCGGTGCCGAGGTCGGCCTTGGCCTGGCCGAGGCGGGCGGCGAAGATAACCCCGGCGAGGGCGGCGACGGTGCCGGCGAGGATGTAGGCGAGGGCGAGACGGCGCTCGACAGGCAGGCCGGCATAGCGCGCGCCTTCGGGGGCGTAGCCGATGGCGCGAAAGGAGCGGCCAAAGGTGGTACGGTGAACGAGGAGCCAGACGGCGATGGCGACGACAATAAAAATATATCCCTGCGTGGGAAGGCCCTGCCAGGTGGGATTGTCCGCAGGACCGAAGGACGGCCAGCGGCCATTGCCAAGGAAATTGAAGGATGGCGGGAAGCCGGTGAAGGTGTCGGCGCCGTGGGTGATGGCTTCGGCGAGGCCGCGGAAGAGGGAATAGGTGCCGAGGGTGACGATGAGCGGCGGGAGGCGGAGGCGGGTGATGAGGGAGGCGTTCAGCGCGCCGGCGGCGGCTCCGACGACGAGCGCGCCGGCGATGGCGACGGGGATGGGGCAGTGGCCGTCGCGCCACAATTTGCCGAAGACAATGGCGGAAAAGCCGAGGACGGAGCCGACGGAAAGGTCAATGCCGCCGGTGAGGATGATGGGGGTCATCACCAGGGCGAGGAGGCCGATTTCGCAGGAGTGGCGGAGGATGTCGAGCTGGGC
>CAZDAQ010000321.1:0-1916 GCA_964503425.1 uncultured Opitutales bacterium | reverse complement strand
CGTTCGCGAAATCTTCTACTCTCGGAAAAAACACCATTTTTTAACGGGCTGCTAACGGCGTGAAGGTTTTCTGGCCGAACACCGGCAGTTACACGCTGCAACAGAATGTCAGCCTGGCCGGTGGGACTTGGGCAACGAGCGGATACACCATCACGACCAGCAACGGTACGAACAGCATAACCATCACTCCACCGACGGGAATCCTGTTCTTCCGGCTACACAATCCATAATCGGTCCGGTTCCCAGCATCGCCGTGCTTGTTTTTGCGGGAACGGCCACCAGCCTCTCGCCGTGGAGCAAGAATCCGCCGCACCCTGAACGAGCCGGTCCAAGCCGCGAATGAACGCCGGCGTCCGGGCAATGAGTGAGTGCCGTCTGCGTAACATTCCGGTTTTGACCGTCGCGCCCCCAATTCCTGGCCCGGAAACAAACGGCGGCGAGCGTGTCAAGACCATCAAGGAGGAGGAAGTGCGGAACTGATCCTGCCCGACGACATGCTGGTGCTCATCACGCAGGATGTGAACCCGCTCGCGCCCGTTCACCCGGCCCTCGCACAAGCGGGTTCTTGATTTTTTCATATAGGCGATCTGCCGCCCCTCCGGGGCTTGGAGAATGTTTGTGGGAACGCAACCCTGGGCGTTGCCCCGGGCTATTGTCGGTTAGCCCTGCGGGCTTTCCGCAACGGACCAGTCCCGCATTTTGCATGATTTCAACTGGCGGCGAAGGTGACGGTGTTGCTGGGCAGTCCCAAGACCGAAACCTCAAGATCGGCAAGCTATGTTTGCCGGTCTCCGCCAATGCAGTGGAAGAACTACGGTTGCATCGCCGCAACCCGGTAGAAATACCGCGGCCCGGTGCTGTCAAACCCGACGTTGTTCCAGCCCGGCGTCGCGTTGGTGATAACGATTTCCCATGGCGAATCGGCGCCGAGGGTATCGCTACGTTCCACCCGGTAGAGCCGCGTGGCTTTGCTCGTCCATCCCAGCGTGTTGTAAGTGCCGACGCGGGTGAAGGTGGTGATATGGAAATAATCATGGACGTCAAGCGGGCTGGTATCCGCCAGGTATTCCTGCCAGTTGTTCATGCCGTCGCCGTCGGTGTCCGCGTAATCTGCCGATCCGTCGGTTGGTAACCCGAATTGCTGGAGCCAGCCGATGAATTCGCCGATTTCGGGGCCTTGAAACTCAAAGGCGCCCAAATCCACCGTGCCGCCGACAACGCGGGGGCGACCGTCCAGGTCAGATGAGTTCAGGTAGCCGTAGCTGCCGACATTGACGCAGGGTGAATTGGAGTTGAGCCGATAATTGCCGGCGGTCTGATTAATGAAGAGCGGTGCGTTGGTCAGGTTGCCGGTACCATCGGGCAGCGGCGCCGTGCAACAGTAAGTCAGGCTGCCGGAGTAAAAGTTCGAGTAGTTTCCCGCCGTGTTGAAATAAATGATGCAATTCAAATTCGTGGAGCGATAGGTTCCGCCGCCGCTTGAACTGGCGGAGTTGGCAACCAGGGTGCAGCCGTTGAGACTGCTGCCGTAAGTTCCACCGCCGGAACTGGACGCGGCATTGGCCGTGAGCAGGCAGTTGTAAAGCGTCGCATAGTACGCGCCACCTCCATAGTAGGAGGCGGTGTTGCCCTTGAGCGCGCACCAATAAAGCGTGCCGTTGTAGACTCCGCCGCCCTGCAGGGCGGAATTGGTCGCCACGGTACAATATTGCAGAATGGCCGAAAGGGCGCCCCCACCCCCGACGCTGGCGGTGTTACCAGCCAACGTGCAGTAATAATGCGTGCCAGTGTAAACACCGCCGCCATAACGGGCCGAGTTGCCGGTGACGGTGCAATAGTAGAGGTTGGCAGCGTTGGCTCCACCGCCCAATCCGGCGGAGTTGCCCGTTAGGGTGCAATGGTAAAGCGTTCCGCTA
>CAZDAQ010000320.1:0-1962 GCA_964503425.1 uncultured Opitutales bacterium | reverse complement strand
CTTCGTCCTGCACGACGGCCCGCCCTTCACCAACGGCGACGTCCACATCGGCACCGCGCTGAACAAACTGCTCAAGGACACCGTCCTCCGCTACCAGTCCGCCCGCGGCCACCGCACCCCCTACGTCCCCGGCTGGGACTGCCACGGCCTCCCCATCGAGCACAAGGTCTCCAAGGAACTTCGCGAGGCGAAAAAGACCCTTACCCCCGCCGAACTCCGCGCCGAGTGCGCCGCCTTTTCCGCCCGTTACATCGAGAAACAGCGCGCGCAATTCCAGCGGCTCGGCGTCCTCGCCGACTGGGCCCACGAATACAAAACCATGGCTCCCGCCTACGAAGCCGCCGAACTTCGCGCCTTCGCCCAGTTCGTCGAGCACGGCCTCGTTTACCGCAGCAAAAAACCCGTTTACTGGTCCATCCCCTGCGAAACCGCCCTCGCCGAAGCCGAAATCGAATACAAAGACCACGTCAGCCCCTCCATCTACGTCAAGTTTCCGGTGCCCACAAGTGAAGCGAAGAAATTCGGCCTTCCCACCGATATGCCGCTTTCCGTTGTCATCTGGACGACTACTCCTTGGACGCTCCCGGCCAATCTCGCCATCGCGGTGCATCCGCGGGAGTCCTACGAGATTGTTTCCAAAGACGGTGAATCTTTTCTTATCGCCAGCAAGTTGGCCGCCGCGTGCTCGGCCTCATTCGGTCCGCTTTCTCCCGGTCAAATTACTTTGCCCGGCTCGAAGCTCGAAGGCCTCCTCCCCCGCCACCCTTTTATTGACCGCCCCTCGCCTGTCGTCCTCGCCGACTATGTAACGACCGACACCGGCACCGGCTTGGTCCACACCGCCCCCGGCCATGGCCTCGAAGACTACCAGACCGGCCTCAAGTATCAGGACGAGCTCGCCAAGGTCCACCACTTCAGTCTTCCCACCGACGTCATCTACTGCCCGCTCGATGACAAGGGCCATTACGTTGATGACGGCCGCATCGCCGCCGAACTCGTCGGCGTCTCCGTCCTCGAGGGCAAACCCGGCAAGTGCCCCGCGAACGACAAGGTCCTCGAGATGCTCACCGCCCGCGGCGCGCTCCTCGCCAACACGCCCTATTCGCACCAATACCCTCATTGCTGGCGCTCTAAAACCCCCGTTGTCTTCCGCGCCATGGACCAATGGTTCATCGGCCTCGACCGCCCCCTTTCCGGCAAACACCACGGCCCCGCCGCCACCGCCCCAACCGATACTTCCACCCTCCGCCAAAAAGCCCACGCTGCCGTTGGCTCCGTAAAATGGATTCCCGCCACCGGCGAAAACCGCATCGGCGGCGCCATCGCCAGCCGCCCCGACTGGTGCATCTCCCGCCAGCGCGCCTGGGGCGTCCCCATCCCCGCCTTTTTCGGCCCCCACGGCCACGCCCACCTCGAACCGTCCGTCATCCGCGCCCTCGCCGACAAGTTTGAAAGACACGGCTCCAACATCTGGTTCGAGCAGGACGCCGAGCAGCTCCTCGCCGACATCCCCCACGCCCAGCACTGGCCCCGTCCGCTCAAGAAAAGCGCCGACACCCTCGACGTCTGGCTCGACTCCGGCTGCTCCCACCAGGCTGTCCTCAAGCTCAACCCCACCCTCCACTTTCCCGCCGACCTCTACCTCGAAGGCTCCGACCAGCACCGCGGCTGGTTCCAAAGCTCCCTCTGGACCGCCCTCGCGACGGATGGCACTCCTCCCTACAAGGCCGTCCTCACCCACGGTTTTGTCGTGGATGAAAAAGGCAAAAAACTTTCCAAGAGCGACGGCAAACCCCAGACCGCCGACGACTACGTCAAAAAATTCGGCGCCGACCTTCTCCGCCTTTGGGTCGCCTCCGAGGACTTCCGTCAGGACATCACCTTTTCCGACAGCATCATCCAGCACATCTCCAACACCTACCGCGGCCTGCGCAACACGCTGATGTATCAGCTCGGCAACCT
>CAZDAQ010000319.1:0-1974 GCA_964503425.1 uncultured Opitutales bacterium | reverse complement strand
ATGCGGCGCATCAACCCAGGGAACCCGGATCGCAGCGGGGTTTACCGGGCCATGATCAGCGGCCTCGGCTCCGAAGACCACATGCCGCCGTCGTCCGAGGATCAGCCGAGCGCGGCCGACATTGCAACCATCCGGCAATGGATTGCCGAAGGGGCGACCTGGGGAAGCAGCACCTAAGCGGGGAAGGAAGGCCGGGCGCGGCCAAGGCTTGCGGTGGGTGGGGAAGGGGCCTATAAGCAACGGGGTCGGCAGCAGGTTTTGCCGGCGAAAGGCTTATCAACCCCGGTTGCTGTTATGAATATTTTAGCCATTGATGTCGGCGGGACGCATGTGAAGGTGCTGGCCACGGGCCAAAAAGTGCCGGTGAAGATTCCGTCGGGGCCGAAGCTGACGGCGAAGAAGATGGCGGCGGCGGTGAGCAAGGCGGTGGCGGGGTGGGAGTTTGACGCGGTGTCCATCGGGTATCCGGGGCCGGTGGAAAACGGGAAGCCGGCGATGGAGCCGAAAAATTTGGGCAAGGGCTGGGTGGGGTTTGATTTCAAGAAGGCATTTGGCAAGCCGGTGAAGATCACCAACGACGCGGCCATGCAGGCGCTGGGGAGCTACCGGGGCGGGCGGATGCTGTTTCTGGGGCTGGGGACGGGGTTGGGCTCGACGCTGATTGTCGAGGGCGTGGTGGCGCCGCTGGAGTTGGCGCATTTGCCCTACAAGAAGAAGACTTATGAAGACTATGTGGGGAACGCCGGGCTGAAGCGCTCGGGGAAGAAAAAATGGCGGCGGCATGTAGAGGTCATTGTCGGGCTGCTGAAATATGCGATGCAGGCGGATTACGTGGTTTTGGGCGGAGGCAACGCGCGGCTGATCAAGCAACTGCCGCCGGACACGCAGCTGGGGAAAAACGCGAACGCGTTCAAGGGCGGGTTCCGCATGTGGGAGAAATCGCGGCCGGCGGTGGGCTACCAGCACAGCGGGTAGGGGCGCGTTGGGGAGGGAGTGGTGGTCGGGATTGCGTGCGGGGGGAAAGGGACTTAGGTTTTTCGACTTCAACGGAATAATTTCACCGGGAAGAATTTTCAACATGAGCGCCGCATCTGCCATCGCCACGGACGAGCCTCCCGCAAAGGCGCGGGCGGGACGGGTGGCGGCGCCGTGGACGGCGTTGCAGGAGGAGGTACTGCGGCTGAAGCGGGAGCGGAAGGCGGTGATATTGGCGCACAATTACCAGATTGAGCCGATCCAGCGGGTGGCGGATTTTGTCGGGGACTCGCTGGGGCTGTCGTATCAGGCGGCGGCGGCGAGCGGGGAGGTGATCGCGTTTTGCGGGGTGCATTTCATGGCGGAGACGGCGAAGATCGTGAACCCGGGGAAGACAGTGCTGCTGCCGGACTTGGCGGCGGGGTGCTCGCTGTCGGACTCGTGCCCGGCGGACAAGCTGGCGGCCTACAAGGCGGCGAACCCGGGGATTTATGTGGTCGCCTACATCAATTGCAGCGCGGGAGTGAAGGCGCTGAGCGACGTGATTGTGACGAGCGGGAACGCGGTGAAGATCGTCGAGCGCGTGCCGGCGGACCGGGAGATTTTGTTCGTGCCGGACCAGAATTTGGGGCAGTGGGTGGCGCAAAAGACGGGGCGGAAGCTGCGGCTGTGGCCGGGGAGCTGCTACGCGCACGTGCTGTTTACCGCGCGGGCGATTGAGAAGATTAAACTGAAACATCCCGGCGCGCCGGTGGTGGCGCATCCGGAGTGTGTGCAGAGCGTGCGGGATTTGGCGGATGAAGTGTGCAGCACGGAGAAGATGGTGAGCTACTGCAAAAGCAGCGCGGCGGAGACGTTTATCGTCGTGACGGAGTCGGGCATGCTGCACCGGCTGGAGCGGGAGATACCGGAGAAGACGTTTATCGCGGGGCCGACGGACAAGTGCGCGTGCAGCGACTGCCGGTTCATGAAGCTCAACACGCTGGAGAAGCTGCGGGA
>CAZDAQ010000318.1:0-1979 GCA_964503425.1 uncultured Opitutales bacterium | reverse complement strand
CAGGGCAACGGCATCCTGACCCTCTCCGGCGCCAACACCTACACCGGCCCGACCATCGTCAATACCGGCACCGTCGCCATCTCGGGCACGGGCTCCGTGGCGGGCAGCGTCACCCTCGGCGGCGGCACATTCGACATTTCCGCCGCCACCAGTTTCAACGCCTTGAGCAGCACCCAGACCTTGAGTGGCCATGGCACCATCAACGCTGGCAGCAATACCCTGACCCTCAATGGCCCGTTGTTTGTTGACAGCACCACCCCGACGGCCATCACCGTTGCCACCGGCGGGCTGACCTTGGGCGGCACCAGCGCCAGCCACTTCAATGTGACCGGTCCCTCGACCTACAACACCCTCGCGGTCTCGTCCGGTTTGCTCACCTATGGCGGCTCTCTTGGTGTGGATTTCGCCTCCCAAACCGGCTTCGGAACCTACAACCTCTTTAGCTCCACCTCGCCGGCGGGCGACTTCACTGCGGTGTCCATTTCCGGATCGTATATCGCCACGCTGACCGACAGCAGCGGTGTTTGGACGGGCACGGATCTGACCAACGGTGTCGCTTTCACTTTTAATGACAGCACCGGCGCACTCGTCCTGAGCGCAGTTCCCGAGCCCTCCACCTTTGCCGCGCTCTTCGGCCTGGCTGTCCTCGGTGCCGCTGCCTGCCTGCGCCGCCGCCACGCCGTTACTGCGTGAGACGGTTTGAAGCTGCGAGCGCCTGCCTTCGGCGCTCAGCCTCGTGATGGTCGTGTCCCGCGCATCGTCGCCGCCTCTTGGACAACGGCCCGGAGTTCCCCCCACGCCCCTGCGTCTGACCGCCAGGCGGTCAATTGAATTATCCGCAATCTGGACGCATCTCTTTGCGCGCGTCCGTTGCCACCACGCCAAGCTTGACCGTCCCGCGCCTCTCCGCGATTCTCTTGCGTTTATGTCCGACGTTCCTCCCACTGCGCCCAGCCCAACCACCGCGCCCGCCCCCGTTTCCATGGACACCCTCGTCGCGCTCTGCAAGCGCCGCGGCTTCGTCTTCCCGTCCTCCGAGATCTACGGCGGTCTCAACGGCTTCTTCGATTACGGCCCCCTTGGCGCCGAACTTCGCCGCAACATCCGCAACGCCTGGTGGACCGACATGGTTCACCGCCGCGACGACATCGTCGGACTCGACTGCACCATCATCTCCCACCCCAAAGTCTGGGAGGCCTCCGGCCACATCCAGGGCTTCACCGACCCGATGGTGGACTGCAAGGAATCCAAGCAGCGCTACCGCGCCGACCAACTCTTCTTCGCCCCCGTCGTCGTCGCCGGCGAAACCATCGGCTACATCTCCCTTCTCGAAAGCGAAAACCTCCAGGCCAAGGCCGACGAGCTCGCCCACGACCTCAAGCGCAAGCTCGCCAAACAGGGCCAACTCGAGCCCGTCGTCCTGCGCGACTATACCGCCTCCCGGCCCGAGGAGTATGATCTCATCCCCTCCCCCGCCACCGGCAAGCCCGGCTCCCTCACCCCGCCGCGCGACTTCAACCTGATGTTTCAGACCTACGTCGGCGCCGTGCGCGACGACTCCGCCGTCGCTTACCTCCGCCCCGAGACCGCCCAGGGCATGTTCTTCAACTTCAAGAACGTTGTGGACACCACGCGCGTCAAGCTCCCCTTCGGCATCGCGCAAATCGGCCGCTCCTTCCGCAACGAGATCACCCCGCGCAACTTCATCTTCCGCTCCCGCGAATTCGAGCAGATGGAGATGGAATACTTCATCCACCCCGACGCCGACTGGCAGAAGGAGCACCGCGACTGGATCGAATGGTGCAAGCGCTGGCTCATCTCCATCGGCCTGCCCGAGTCCCTCCTCTCCGAATACCCCCACCCCAAGGAAAAGCTCGCCTTCTACTCCCGCGGCACCGTGGACATCATGTTCAACTACCCCTTCGGCGTGCAGGAACTCTGGGGTATCGCCGCCCGCGGCGACTACGACCTCCAGCAGC
>CAZDAQ010000317.1:0-2003 GCA_964503425.1 uncultured Opitutales bacterium | reverse complement strand
TCCTCGAACGCCTCCGTGCTCATGCCCGCCTGCTGCGCCATCGCGGCCGTGGGCCAGCGCAGCACCACCCAGCGCGTTTTGTTCACCCGCCAGTTCAATGCCGGGCGCAACGCGGCCATCGCCAGCTTCATCCGCGCCGACGGCACGTCGGCATTTTCAAAAATATTGTGCGAGCCGCGCACGGCAATGTAGGCCTGCATGCGCTTCATGCGCTGGAGTTCGAGGGCGTTCAGCGTGCGGTATTGGGCCTCGGTCGCCTCGCGCAGCAACTCGCGCGTCACCCGCGCCTGGTGCAACTGCACCAGCGGCACGGCGCCACGCGCGCGCGCGGAGCGAATCAGCGCCACCACGAGCGCGTCCGGCGCGTCGAAGGCGTCAATCAATACCCGGTCGCCCCGCCGCAGGCGCGTGGAGTGCCCGGTGAGCAAATCGGCCAGTTTGGCGTAACGCGGATCCATGGTGATAAAGTTGAAATTGTTTTTTTCCGTCCAACTCCGGCCCGCTCAATCGCCGCGGCGGATTTCCGATCCGGGGAAGCGCACCAGCACGCGGTAAACTTTCTTGAGCCGGGTCTTGATCTTGTAGGTGCGCGGGTCGAGGCTTTCGGGGATTTCCTCGCGCCGGATGTCAATCACCGCGTGGTAGCCGCGCTCCGAGAAGACATCAATGAGGATGCCCAACGCCGCGGGGTCGTCGAACACCGCGTCCTCCGTGTTGATTTGCGCCTGCCCGGAAATCGCGTGGCGGATGACGATGGGCATGAACTTCTGCCCCACCAGATCGGCCACGCGCTTAAACAGGTCCGGCCGGGTTTTCGCGTAGTCGTCCAGCCGCGTGACCAGATCCTGCCGCGCATGCTGCACGATCTCGCCCGCCACCGGAATGTCCGAGAGAAAGTCGAAGGTTTCCTCCTCCAGTTCGAGCGAGCTTTGATATTGCAACTCCTCCAGCACCCGGGCCTGCACCTCCGCTATCGTGCCAAAGGCGTTGATGTAATGGTAATAAAACACCTCACGCAATGCTTTGAGCGACTCGTAGGTCGTTTCCTTGAAGGTCAAATAGCGCTTCCGGGCGGCGTCCTCGCTGAGGTCCGTCGGGCGTACTTCCTGCAACTCCCCCTCGCCCGACTCGCGCACACGCTGGTTGTTTTCCAGCGCCTGCCGGCCGCGCAGCACCTGGCGGCGCACGCTCTCCGCCTCGTCAATATACAGTACCAGGATGTGGAAGTGCGGCTTGCGGAAAACCTGCTCGAGCGCGCTCTCCCGGAACTCATTGCGCTGCGCCATTAACTTTTGATAAAAAAGCTTGAGACATTCGACCTGCGTTTTGGTGCGGGGGTAGCCGTCCACCACCGTGCCGTTTTCGAACAGCGGATTGAGCAGCGCCCGCAGGACCAGCGCCGTCACCTCACGGTCGCCCACCAGCAGGCCGGCATCAATGCGTTTGCGCGCCTCGGGGCTTTGGAGCAATTCGCTCACCACCACCGGGCTGTGCGGGTAGCCGCGATGCTTCAGGATAAAACGCGTATGCGTGCCCTTGCCCGCGCCCGGCGCGCCGTTGAGCCAGAAAATCTCGCGCGGGAAGCGCATGTGCTCCCGGCCATGCTCGGCCTCCAACTCATCCCATACCGACTGGAATATCAACTGCGCATCCTTGATTTCCAAGTCCGCGGTGTTCTGCGCCGTCCGCCCTGCCTGCACAGCCACCGGAGCCGCCGCCGTGGGGGCGGGTGCTGCGGAAGCCGTTGTCGAAGCGAGCACGTCCATGCCAAATCAAGATGAAGCTCTGGGTTAACCACGCCCATTGCCCATTGGCGAGGGAAAAACCCGCCAAGGGTCGGCACCCGAATTCTGCGGTTTTGCCGCAACCAACCTTGACATCCCCCGCCGCAAACGATTTGCTCGGTGGTTTGCCATGTGCAAGGGGTGGTAGTTCAGTTGGTTAGAACGCCTGCCTGTCACGCAGGAGGTCGCGGGTTCGAGTCCCGTCCATCCCGCCATTTT
>CAZDAQ010000316.1:0-2016 GCA_964503425.1 uncultured Opitutales bacterium | reverse complement strand
ATCCGCGGCACGCTTGAAGCAAGTCGTAAACTGGTACTAGGCCCCTCGCCGGCGCAGCGCAAACGCGGCCAAACCAGCCAAGCCGGCCAGCGCGAGCGTAGTCGGCTCGGGAACGATCTCGACGTGGTATCCAAACTGGTTGGGGTTGCTGGCAAACGCGTAGAGCCCCTCAGGAGTCGCGCTCGATTCTATATACACCGTCGCCGGGCTGCTGCCGGTGGTCGGGGCCGAGAATAATACGGCGCCATTTCGAAGGCTCGTGCCTGAGGTTTCGGTGAATTGCTGCGTAATAAAGATGTTCTGCGGGACAGTGATATTCAACGAGGACAGGTCGAAAGATTCAGTCGTGAAAAAGCCGGCGTTCAGACCCGCGCCGAAAGTGAGCGTTTCGGTGCTCGACCCGAGGAGCGGCAGACTGGTCAAGACGCCGCCGCCGTAAGGCGTGGTATTGTCATAAATATTTATAGTAACATTTCCCGCGAGAATCGACCCGGTGTTTCCACCGGAAGTGGAGTTGTAAATCGATAATCCCACGATTCCAACCGTCCCGCCCTGGGTGAGATTCAGCGCATCGCCGAAGACGGGATTATTGGCATTAGCTTCAGAGTATCCGGCCGTTGCTGCTGTGAGGTTATCATACACCACGATTTGAGCCGGAGCCGAGGCAACGACTGCCAGTGACATGAGTCCTGATAGAACGGTTAGTTTGGCTTTTGTATACATATCTTCTTCGAGGGTTTCCGAATTCTTAATTAGCTTCCTTAAGGGTTTTTATCAAAATCCAGAATGAATGTCAAGAAGAATAATGGCAAGAAATGCTTTTTGACGCGCCGTCCATGATGGAATCGCCGAGATGCGATTTCTGGCGTAGCGGCGTCTCGGCAGAGCGCCGCCGATAGAAATGCGGCTTTCTACCGAAAGCCGCTACACCCGCCTTGGGGACAGGAATAATCGCTGGCCGGATGCCCCGGCTCCAGCTAAGGCAGACGCCAGAGGGCGCGACCAACGTGGATTAACAATTTTGCGTCGCGAAGAACTTGAAGTTGCTGGCGGATTTTATCACGCACGTGCCGGTTGTCGGGATGCAATTTCTCCAATTGTCCGGCAAGGGTGTAAGCATCGGTGTTGGTAAATTCCTTTTTGCCGAGACTTCTAACGCCATTGAGCACGTCCAATGTCCAGCCGCGTTCCTTCACCGAAAGCTCTTTGAGCGGTTTGACCTTCTTGAATTTTTCCCGCACCTCCTCCGGCGTGGCGATTAAAGTAGGGCAGGCGTCCCGCCTGCCCGCGTCGGCGGAGCCGGCGAATGGCCCGCGCTGACGCGCTCGCTGGGCAGGCGAGAAGCCCGCCCCACTTTGTGCAGTCGTCGTCACCAGCCAAATCCGGGCTTCAGCCGGAATGCGACTCAAATTGAAATTACAGCCAATCCAGCCGGCACGGCGGGCGGTGGCGGAGAGAGGCTTTCGCTTGATGATGGCGGAGGGCGGAAAGGCGAAATGCGGCACGAGCAGCAAATTCCTCACGCTCCACGTCCCGAGGTCATACTGCATGAAATAAAAACTCGGCAACTCGTCGCGCTTAATAGCGTCCATCATGGCCCGGTATGCGCCATCCGTGATGGAGTCGCCGAGGCGCGATTTCTGGCTTTTGAGTTGATACCAGAAATTGCACTTGGGGCATGAATAATCACTGGCCGGATGCCCCGGCTCCAGCCACGTCAGTTTTGGGGATGAACAGTTCGGGCAGTAAAGATTGGATTCGCCCCAGGATTCCGTGACGACACGGGCACGTTGCGCGCCGCTGGTGTAAGCGGCAGCCAGTTCGCCGGTCATGGAAAGGTTCATCGTGGCGCAATCTCCCTTCAAGCCTTCTCAACAAGCCTGGATAGCGTGACATTCAGCGCCTTCGCCAATCGGGCGAGTTTATCGAGAGAAATATTTTCACGACCGCGCTCAATTTCGGAAAGGTAAGGCCAGCTCAAATCCGCCTTTTCAGCCAGTTTTTCCAAGGTCAGGC
>CAZDAQ010000315.1:0-2036 GCA_964503425.1 uncultured Opitutales bacterium | reverse complement strand
CGCGCCGGAAACTTCGTCGCCGCCGGGTCGCCCCCGCTCGTCCCGCCCACCGCCAGGTTCAGCAATACATATTGCGCCTGCCGCAGCGGGTTCACCGCCGGATTACTTTTATTGAACGTCTTCGTCAGTTCCACTGTGTTCAACAATCGCCCGTCCACATACAGCTTCACCGCCGCCTCGTCCCAATCCATCCGCCACACATGGAATTTCGCGGACCAGTCCGCCCCGCCCAATTCCCCCAGCGGTGTGCGCACCGTGCTCCACGCCGCCTGCCCCGGTGCTGCCGACCCCCACGCCGCGTTCGCCAGCAAATGGCCTTGATAATATTCCATCACGTCAATCTCGCCGCAGTCCGGCCAGCGCCCCTTCACCCCCAGGGTCCAAAACGCCGGCCACAATCCCGCTCCAGTATCAATCCGCGCCCGCATCTCAAACCGCCCGTATAACCAGTTCTGCAAGCCCCGCGTGTTCAGCGAAGCTGACGTATACTCCGCCGCCGTCCGCTGCTGCTTCCAGTCCGCGGAGCCCGCCTTGTATCCCGGGTTTGCCTTCGTCTCCCGTCGCGCCTCGATGATTAAATACCCGTTCTCACACCACGCATTCTGCGGCTGATACCATTGCAACTCCCTGTTCCGCACGAACCCCGTTTCATAAGTCCAGTTCTTCGGATCCGGCCGCCCGTCCTTCTCGAACTCATCGTGCCACACCAGCGTGTAATTCGCATACACCGGCGGCGCCGGCTGCTCCTCCACCTTCGCTGGCACCGCTATCCGCGCACTCAGATTCCCCTCTCCCGCTACCCCCGCCGGCGTCTGGCCATACCCAACCATACTCAACGACCACACTGCCATTGGCAGCCATCCCTTGTTCCCGCGCCTCATGTCCTGAGCGTTTTCTTATCCCATTCACGACGCAATCAAAAATCCCATCACGCCCCGCCAGGCAGCGCATCATCCGTCCAGCGTTAATGCCCCCCTCAATGCTTAAAATGCCGCACCCCCGTGAACACCATCGCCACCCCCGCTGCGTCCGCCGCCGCGATCACCTCCGCGTCCCGCACCGACCCTCCCGGCTGCACCGCCGCCGTCGCCCCCGCCTGTGCCGCCGCCACCAAACCGTCCGCAAACGGGAAAAACGCGTCCGACGCCACCACCGACCCCTTCAACGACAACCCCGCCTCCCCTGCCTTCCACACCGCAATGCGCGACGAATCCACCCGCGACATCTGCCCCGCGCCGATCCCCAGCGTCCGCTCCGCCGCCGCATACACAATCGCATTCGACTTCACATGCCGCACCACCCGCCACCCAAATTTCAGCGCGTCCCACTCCGCCTCCGTCGGCGCCCGCTTCGTCACCACTTTCCAGCCTGACGCGCTCACCGGCTTGTGGTCCCGGTCCTGCGCCAGCACCCCGCCCACCACACTGCGGATCTCCTGCAGCGATTCCGGCCCCAGCCCCCGGTCCTTCGTCGTCATCAATCGCAAATTCTTCTTCTTCACAAACAGCGCCCGCGCCGCCTCCGTGAAGCCAGGCGCAATAATCACCTCGCTGAAAATCTCCCCGATCGCCTTCGCCACGTCCTCGTCCACCGTCCGGTTCGCCACAATAATCCCGCCGAACGGCGCCTGCCGGTCCGTCGCATACGCCTGCTCCCACGCCTCCAGCAGCGTCCCCGCGCTCGCCACCCCGCACGGGTTCGTGTGCTTCAATATCGCCACCGTCGCCTTCTCAAACTCCCCGATCAAATACGTCGCCGCCGTGATGTCTAAAATATTGTTGTACGACAATTCCTTCCCCTGCAGTTGCTCGAAATTGTTGCCAAAGCTTCCATACAGTGCCGCCCGCTGGTGCGGGTTCTCCCCGTAGCGCAAATTCTGCGCCTTCGGCAAAGTCACCGTCAGCTTCTCCGGAAATCCCGCAATCGCATCCAGGTCCGGGCCGCCCTGCGCCTGCGCCGTCAAATACGCCGCTATCGCCCCGTCATACGCCGCCGTCCGCTGGAACACCTTCCGCGCCAGCTCCCGCCGCAGCTCC
>CAZDAQ010000314.1:0-2040 GCA_964503425.1 uncultured Opitutales bacterium | reverse complement strand
CGAGTTTTTTAAGCAACAATCGTCTAACGAGAAAAACGATAACCTTTACGCCTATAGGTGGAATGGGTTTTCCGGAACTGGAGATTTGTACGATCCTAAGATTGTCGAAGAACTACACAAACGGGTTGGTCATATTACAGTGCGTGAAGCTCGTTACGGCAAGATGGAATGGCCTATCGACAATATGGCATTAATTGCAATCGAGAGATGGATTAGCTTTTTTGATTTTCTTGGAGGCACTTACTACTTATCTGACTCCGAAATGAAAAGATATTGTGATGATGCAAAGCAGTCACTCGAGAATATCAGGCTCAGTTTACGGAAGGTAAAGTCATGAACGATCCGAAGCAGGCGAACAATCCGTTGCATGTGGTGACGTTGAAGCGGATGCTGTGTGAGTTGGGGGAGCGGGGGAGTCGGGGCGTTTTTTTTAATTCGTGTTTTGGAGGGTTTGGTTTTTGATGGGGGCATGGCGAAGCGGTTGAAGGATTTGACGGCGCAGGAGGTGCTGGCTCTGGCCATTCAGGCGGAGGAGGAGGATGGGCGGGTGTATGCGGACTTGGCGGCGCGGGTGGCGAAGGATTATCCGGAGACGGCGAAGTCGCTGCGAGCGATGCACGAGGAGGAGAACGGGCACCGGCACCGGTTGATTGAGTTATACCGGGAGAAGTTCGGGGAACATATTCCGCTAATCCGGCGGCAGGAGGTGAAGGGGTTCATCACGCGGCGGCCGCTGTGGCTGCACAAGGCGCTGACGGTGGCGATGATTCGCCAGGAGGTGGAGACGATGGAGACGGAGGCGCAGAATTTTTACGCGGCGGCGCTCGGGCAGACGGAGGACGCGGGGGTGCGGCAGTTGCTGGGGGATTTGGCGGCGGAGGAGGGGAAGCATTACCAAAAGGCGGAGGCGATGGACGAGCAGCAGAAGGCTTCGGGGGCGCGGGCGACGGAGGAGGACAGCGAGCGGCGGCGGTTTGTCTTGCAGATTGTGCAGCCGGGGCTGGCGGGATTGATGGACGGGTCGGTCTCGACGCTGGCACCGGTGTTCGCGGCGGCGTTTGCGACGCATGACAGCTGGGCGGCGTTTTTGGTGGGGATGGCGGCGTCGCTGGGGGCGGGGATCAGCATGGGGTTTGCGGAGGCGATGTCGGATGACGGGGTGCTGAGCGGGCGGGGGCGGCCGTGGGCGCGGGGGACGGTGTGCGGGGTGATGACGACGGCGGGGGGAATCGGGCACACGCTGCCGTTTTTGATCGGGAATTTTTATTACGCGACGTTTTTGGCGGTGGGGATCGTGGCGATCGAGCTGTGCGTGATTGCGTGGATCCGGCACCGGTACATGGACACGCCGTTGCTGGCGGCGGCGTTCCAGGTGATCGTGGGGGGCACGCTGGTGTTTATTGTGGGGATTTTAATTGGGTCGGCGTGAGGGGCTCGGGGCTGGACTGGGCGGGGTGGGTTTGGTAGGGAGGGGGGATGGGCGAAAAAAGCAAAGAGGACGACACGGAGGTCGTCCCTCCAAAAGAGCTTCGGGCGACAGAGGACAAGCGGCAGGCGAACAATCCGTTGCACGGGGTGACGCTGGAGCGGATGCTGGAGGAGCTGGTGGCGAAGGTGGGGTGGGAGGAGATGGGGCGGGCGGTGGCGGTACGGTGCTTTCGGTTTGAGCCGAGTGTGAAGTCGAGTTTAGTGTTTTTAAGAAGGACGCCGTGGGCGCGGAAGGAAGTGGAGGGGATGTATTTGAGGAGAATTATAAACGATAAGTGATAAACGATAAATGGGGAATGGATGAATTGCTGATTTCTGATTGCTGATTGCTGAATGGGAGAGGAGGGGTGCTTGCGGTTTACGATTGGAATGGTGGATTGGCGGGAGGTTAGACGGCGAGGGTGGGGGAAGTTTCGAGTTTCGAGTTTGGAGTTTCGGGTTCGGAGGTGGGGGAGGGGGAGCGGTGGGTGGAGGGGATGGCGGTGTTTTCGTAGTGGGAATTTGGATACGCGGGGGAGCGGGCGGCGTGGAGGGCGAGGGCGAGGGCCCAGA
>CAZDAQ010000313.1:0-2069 GCA_964503425.1 uncultured Opitutales bacterium | reverse complement strand
GCCATCAACCCCAATGGCGACCAAACCTACTTTCAGCGCAACCGCTGGGACGCCGGCAACAAAACCATCTTCGGCCAGACCGGCCCCTTGGGCGCCTACGATGTCGTTGACCTCATCTTCACCCAGCCCGGCGCCCGCACCCTCCTGCCCAAGCGCTTCCTCGCTTGGTATCTCTCGGACGACCCCCTCCCCGGCCCCTACCTCAAAACCCTTGGCGACCTCTGGTTCGAAAAAAGTTGGCGCATAGACGAACTCGCCAAAATCGTCCTCTCCTCCAAGCTCTTCTACGACCCCCAATTCCACGGCGCCCTCATCAAAAGCCCGATGCGCTACTACCTCGGCCTTTGCCAGGACCTCGACCTCGACGTCTCCCCCTTCGAAGGCCAGGTCTTTCAGAACCTCCGCGCCATGGGCCAGGAACCGTTCAACCCCCCCAACGTCCGCGGCTGGGTCGGCGGCAAAAACTGGATCAACTCCTCCACCCTCGCCGCCCGCCGCCAACTCGTCCAGCAGATGTTCGCCCCCCTCGACGAAGCCCGCCTCAATGCCGACCAAAAAGTCATGCTCTCAAACGCCAAGGCCGCCGGCCACGGCCAGGTCAACGTCACTCCCGCCCGCATCCAGAATGTCGTCGCCCTCTCCAATCCCGAGCTGGCCGACCACTTCCTCAGCTATTTCCTCCCCGGCGAACCCAATGCCGTGTATCGCGCCGCCATGATTGACTACCTCCAGAACAGCGTCGGCCAGCGCCCCGAGCTCGTCCGCGAGTCCGTCGTCGCCCTCCTCCAATCCCCTCTTTACAATCTGAGCTAAACCTCCGGTCCTCGCCCGTCATGAACAATCCTTTGACTCCCCGACTGCCCACCACCCGCCGCGAGTTCCTCCGCATGGGTGGCGCCGGTATCGGGCTGCTAGCCTTCAGCGCCTACGCGCCCGACTTCCTTGCCCGCGCCGCCCTCGCCAATGTCCCCGCCCCCCAGCGCGACCGCCGCATCCTCGTCATCCTCCAGCTCGCTGGTGGCAACGATGGCCTCAACACCGTCGTCCCCTACGCCGACGACCGCTACTACAAGCTCCGCCCCCGCCTCGGCATTTCCGACCAGTCCACCCTCATCAAGCTCGACGACCACGTCGCCCTCCCCACTTCCTGCGCCCCCCTCGCCGGCCTCTTCAAGGACGGCAAACTCGCCATCGTCCAAAACGTTGGCTACCCCAATCCCAACCACAGCCACTTCCGCTCCAGTGAAATCTGGGAAACCGCCAGCGACGCGGATTCTTACCTCCAAACCGGCTGGGTCGGCCGCTACCTCGACAATTGCTGCGCCGGCCAGCCCACCCCCGCACTCACCGCGGACGAAGACCCCGTCGCCGTCCACAGCACCACCGCCATGCCCCAGACGTTCATGGCCAGCCAGCCGCAGGACTATTTCGGCGTCGGCAATTCCGTCCGCGCCAACCTCCGCGTCCGCAACCGCCGCGATGCCTCCAAACCCGTCCCCCTCCTCGAAGAACTTGCCCAGGCCCAAACCCCCGGTGACAACGTCCACTTCCTCAGCCACACACTCATGGACGCCCTCGTCACCGAGCGCCGCGTCCAAAACATCCTCGACGCCTACAAAACCCCCGTTGCCTACCCGAACGGCCAGCTCGCCCAGTCCCTCCGCCGCGTCGCCGCCCTCGTCTCTGCCGGCCTCGAAACCCGCGTTTACTTCTGCAGCCTCGGCGGCTTCGACAACCACGCCAACCAATTCGCCCAGCACCAGCGCCTCCTCAACGAATTGTCCCTCTCCCTCGCCGCCTTCCAGCAGGACCTCGAGCGCCAGGGTCTCGACCAGCAAGTCCTCACCATGACCTTCTCCGAGTTTGGCCGCCGCCCCTACGAAAACGTCGCCCAGGGCACCGATCACGGCACCGCCGCCCCCCTCTTCATGATGGGCTCCGCTCTCAAGGCCCAATCCGGCCTCATCGGCGTCGCGCCCGACCTCAACATCCCCGACAAAGGCGACCTCACCTACAAGATAGACTTCCGCCAGGTTTACGCCACCGTCCTCAAACGCTGGCTCGACGCC
>CAZDAQ010000312.1:0-2167 GCA_964503425.1 uncultured Opitutales bacterium | reverse complement strand
GGAGGCCGCGGGATGGATATGGACTTGGCGGGGGAGGGGTGGGGATTTAACTTGGGGATACGGTTTAGTCTAATAATGCTTATGGCAAAAGTGGAGATTTGGCCCCGTGTTTGAACCGATGCGTCACCCAGGGTTCTGTTGACGCTATTCCCATTTTACAATGTAATGCATACTAATGAAAATAATGCATTCCAAGAAATTTTGCTTTTTGGCCGTCCTGCTGGCCAGCGGTGCGGTCCTGGCGAACGCGCAAACCGAGTCGGAAAACCCATTGACCGGCTACACCGGCTTTACCCAATCGTATGACATACCCTATTCCAACAGTCCCGGGTATGGCACGGCGTCACCAGGGGATTCAACCATCGGCATCGAAATTCTGGGCGCGAGGCACGACATCATTATGGACACTGGGTCCCGTGGATTATATATCAGCGACAACGTGCTGCCGGGCAACTATACGCCCACCGGCATATCGGGCAATCTTTACCTCAGCAGCAGCAAGCGGCTTTTTCAAGGCACGTGGGCGAACTTGACGATCAGTTTCCCGGATGCGAAGGCCAAAGGGGGGGCGACCGGCGCGGCGGAAGCCACGCTGCCCGTGCTGGTGGTGCAATCCATCACGACTGGAAGCGCGACGGATAGCGCCACCTACTCCACATTAATCGCTTCCGGCAACGTCGTGCTGACCGACAACACGACGCTCGCGTTTTCCGGCAACACTTTGACCCTGGCTCCCGGACAAGTGGTGGCCTACGCCCAAAATCCAGGCGTGTTGGGAGAAGCGTCAAATTTTGGAGTGGCCATCGACCCGTCCGGGACGAGCACCAATCCCAACAACACCAACCAATACAACCAGCAGTATAACGCTTTTCTCAACCTTGACCAAATGAAGACGGGCACCATGCGGGCCGGCTATACGCTCGACAAGAGCGGCGTGCAGGTTGGTTTGACGAAGGACACAAAAGGCTATGCCTATACCAATCTTGTGCCCACCGGCCTGGCCCAAGTGCCGGGCAGCCCGCCCGACTGGCAGGTGCCCACCGGAACGCTGGTCTACAATGGCACCACCTCGACCACCGGCAGGATACTGGTGGATGTTGGCATCGACTACGCCTTCCTGATACTGCCGGGCGAGCCCACCACCGGCAACGCCACCGCAAACATCACCGTGAATTTGCTGAATTCGAATGGGGCGGTCAGTTATGAAATCAATGACAAACCCGACAACATACTCAACCCGGCCTACATACAGTGGTCCGACCCGGAACCGGGACTGTTTAGCGAAAGCCTGCCGCCCTATGGCAACCAATTTATAAACACCGGCCGCAATGTCATCAACGGGTTTGATTTAGTCTATGACGGCGAGGGCGGCTACTTCGGGCTGAAGCCCAACTCCACGGTGGCGAGCGCGAAAATCAAGTTTACCGCCGGATATTATCCCAACCCGATCACATCCACGTTGCCTTTTGTCGTCACCCAGCCCACGAACCAAGGCGTGGCCGCCGGCGCCAAAATCACCCTCAGCGTCATTGCTCGCGGCAGTCCGAGCCCGGATTATCAATGGCAGGTTTCCACCACCAGCGGTCGCACCTGGAAAAATATCGCCAACGGCGGCGGCTTCGAGGGCGCCACCACGGCGAACCTCCAAGTCACCACGAAGCAGGCGATGAACAACAACCAGTTCCGCGTCGAGATCACCAACGCCGGCGGCAACGTGACGAGCAGCGCCGCGGTCCTGGCCATCGGGGCGAGCCCGAAAATTCCCATTCAGCCCGTGGCCCGCACGGTTAAGTCGGGGCAAACCGCGACGTTCCGCGTCACGGCCAGCGGCCGTGCGCCCCTTGCTTATCGCTGGCGGCGCAACGACAAAGCCCTGACCAACGGCGGCAACATACACGGTGCCACGAGTGCCGCGCTCACGCTCATCAAGGCAACCGCAGCCAACGCCGGCAACTACCATGTCGTCGTAAAGAACGCTATTGGTAGCGTCACCAGCAAAACCGTGGCGCTCACGGTGCAGGGCGGGAAATGAAGTAACTCCACTTGTCCCTCGGCGGTCCCATAAAAGCAATTTACTATCCGTTCGAGGACTTGCCAAGGGCGGGGCGGGAAGGCAGGCTGGGGGTCGAGCCCGGGTGGCGAAATTGGCAGACGCAACAGATTTAGG
>CAZDAQ010000311.1:0-2199 GCA_964503425.1 uncultured Opitutales bacterium | reverse complement strand
GCAGGCAGCCGAAAACCGCGCCGGCGATATTGCCGCCGTAGAAAAAACCGAGCCAGGAAACGCCCTGGGGATGATTTTCCGTCCAACGGGCCATGGCGGGCAGAGTCGCGCCCATCAGAATGGTGGGCGGCAGCAGGCAGACGGCGCTGACCAGACCGCGCAGCAGGATGCCGGCAAAACCGTGCCCGACGTTGGCGACATAGACGCTGGCAATGCCGGGCAGGGCGAACAGGAGCGCGAGGCCGAGGAGGCCGATGCCGAGCTCAAGCAAAGCGTAAACGCGCAGCGGATGCCAGCGGCGGGAAAGGATACGCGAGAGGGCGAGGCTGCCCAGGCACATGCCGCCCATGTAAGCGCCAAGCAGCACGCCGATGGACACGGCGGACGAGCCGATGACCAGTTGCAGCATTTGAAACCAGACGATTTCGTAAATGAGCGCGGCGGAGCCGCTGCCGAAAAACAGCAACAACAGCAGCGGGAGATACTTGCGCGAGGCGGAGGAGCCGGCCGGAGGGGTCGGGAGGGGGTCGGTCATGTCGGGGCCACGGCGCGCAACGAAGAGCGGACGTGATATAATGGGTGGGGTTCGCGGAGCAAATCCCCACAAGCTGCAACCGCAGGGGACGGCGGTAGTTTCAGGGGAGAGTGAAATTATCTGCCGAAAAGGGATGGGATTGACCTAGACATCACGCACGGCGCGCCAGACGCGGAGGCAGGAGGCGATGAGCGCGGGGAATTCGGCGAGGGGGATTTGGCTCGGACCGTCGGAGAGGGCTTTGGCGGGGTTGGGGTGGGTTTCGAGGAAGAGGCCGTCGGCCCCGGCGGCGAGGGCAGCGCGGGCGAGGGCGGGGACGAATTCGCGCTGGCCGCCGGAAGCGCCGTTGGCCGCGCCGGGGAGCTGAACGCTGTGGGTGGCGTCGAAGACGGTGGGGGTGCCGTGGCCGCGCATGAGGGAGAAGGAGCGCATATCCACGACGAGATTTTGGTAGCCGAAGGTGGTGCCGCGTTCGGTTTGCCAGATTTCGCGGGCGCGGGTCTGGCGAAGTTTTTCGACGACGTGGGCCATTTCCTGGGGCGAGAGGAACTGGCCTTTCTTGACGTTAATGACGCGGCCCGTGGTGGCGGCGGCGGCGAGGAGGTCAGTCTGGCGGCAGAGGAAGGCGGGGATTTGGAGGACGTCGCAGACTTTGGCGACGGGCTTGGCCTGGGTGGGGAGATGGATGTCGGTCAGGACGGGGAAGCCGAATTGTTTTTTGACGCCGGCGAGGAGCTTGAGGCCGGCTGCGAGGCCGGGGCCGCGCGCGCCGCGGCCGGAGGTGCGGTTGGCTTTGTCGTAGGAGCCTTTGAAGACGATGTTGAGGTCGGGCTCGGCGTCGCGGAGGCGGGCGAGAACGGTGGCGACAGCGCGGCAGGTGGCCGCGTTTTCGAGCGAGCACGGGCCGGCGATGAGCAGAAGGCGGGCGGGGTCGAACAGCATGGGTGGAATGGCTGAATGCTGATGGCTGAATGCGGATTGCACAATGCTGAATGCGCGGGCAAAGGGGGCTTTTGCGACGGGAAAAAATTGCCGTCCGGGATCTCTGGATAGTTGGAAAAAAGAAACCGCCGGCTTCCATCGAGGAAGCCGGCGGTGAAAGGAACCTTATGAACCCGGGTGATTACTTGCCCGCGCCGCCCTGCGTGAGGCTGTCCATCAAGCCGGGAGGCAGGCCGTTGCTGGCTGCCGGGGGCGGGGTGGGCTTGAAGTCCACGAGTTCGACGTTGAACACCAGGGGGGCGTTCGGCGGAATCGGGCCCTGGCCCTGTTCGCCGGCGCCGAGAGCGCCGGGGATATAGAGGGTGACGTTGCCGCCCTTGCCGATGAGCTGGATGCCTTCGGCCCAGCCGGGGAACACGTGGTCGAGCTCGAACTCGCGCACGGGGTCGGTGGCGGTGGTCTGGTCGAAGATTTTGCCGTCGCTGAAAGCGCCGGTGTATTTGACGGAGACGGTGTCGGTGGAGCCGGGTTTGGCCGCGCCGCCGGGGACGTTGATTTTATAGTAGAGACCGTCGGCGGTTTTCTTGACGGTGGGGTCTTTGGCGAGGTCGCCGAAGAATTTATCGGCGATGGCGGCCTGCTTGGCGGTTTCGTCCTTGAGGACGGATTCCGCGCGATTGGCGAGATAGGCCTGCATCTTCATCGCGGCTTCCTTGCCGCCG
>CAZDAQ010000310.1:0-2213 GCA_964503425.1 uncultured Opitutales bacterium | reverse complement strand
TGGCGGAGACATTTTTCTGGTTCATGGCGCAGGAATCCAATCGCGGGGTAATCCCTGCGGATATTTTGCGACCGCGCCCGAGGGGGTGTCGAGCCCAATAGCGGGGAGATTTCCCGCTTAGTGGGTCTTGAGCAGGGTTTGGCTCATGCCCAGCACGCTCATGACGATGCTGATGGCGAGGATGGCGACGAGGATAAAGGCCGTGCCGAGGGCTCCGCCGGTGATGACCATGGTGAGGAGGTTGAACTGCTCGCCCAATTGCTGGCTGTGCACTTTGTAGATTTCGCGGAAACTTTTGGAAATGTTGCCGGTATTTTCGCCGACGGAAAGCAGGTCCAAATCCAAATCCGGCAACACGGTGTAGCGGCGGAAAGCGTTGGAGAAGGAGGCGCCGTCGTTAATGAGGACGCGGGCGGCATTGAAGCGCGACTGGATGACGGTGTTGGTCACACTGCGTTCCGTCATGCGCAAAGTTTCGGTGGTGTTGAGGCCGCTTTCCAAGAGGGTGGCGCAGAGATTGGAAATATGGCAGATGTCAATATTGAGAAAAATGGCCTTGAGGAAGGGGATTTTGAGACACCAGCCGTCGGTGGCCGCGCGGCCTTCGGGCGTCAGGCGCCAGCGGTAGAGGGCGACGACGCCTACGCCCACGAAAATCATGACCAGCCAGCCCCAGTGGGCAGCGAAGGTCGAAGAGCCAATCAGCATTTCGGTCAACCAGGGCAATTTTCCGCCCATGCTCTTCATCATCGCCTCAATGCGCGGCAGGAGGAAATAAAGGAAAAGCAGCATGACGGCAAAGGCCAGGCTGCAGATGAAGATGGGGTAGGCCAGGCCGCCCATGATTTTTTTGCGGAGGGCGGCTTGTTCCTCCAAGTGATCAATGACATTGTTGAGGACGGGCACCAGGTTGCCGGTGGTTTCACCCGCTTCGACGAGCGAGATGGTCGCCACGTCAAAGGTCTTGGGATAATTGCGGAGGGCATTGGCAAAGGTGCGGCCTTCGCTGATGTCTTTCCAGATGCGGGTGGCGACGGAGGCCTGCTTGGGGTCGCTGACGCGGACGCTCAACAGGCGGATGGAATCGCCCAGCGGCATGCCGCCGGAATTGAGTTGATAAAGTTTTTTGAGGAAGGCGCGGGCCGTTTTTTCGCCTTTGAACTCTTCCGGCTCCAAAATTTTAATCGGGCCGAGGGGCTTGGCGGCGTTGGATTCGGGGACCTGGGATTGCTTGGCCTGGGAAACGGCGGCCGCGGCCTGGGCGCCGCCTTTGGCGGTGATGTCAATCGGGCGCATGCCAGTGGTGCGCAACCGCTGCATGACCTCGCGCCGATCCCGTGCTTCCATGACGCCGTTATGAGGCTCGCCTTTGGCGTTTACTGCGCGGTAACTAAAGGTCGGCATGGGGAAAAGATGAAGGGGAGTGAGGCAAAGTTGAAGTAAAAAAACAGGCGGTCAACCGGCCGGCCAGCCGGCCGAAGACAAGGGCGAAGGAAGTGGTTGAACCACCGCCATTCACGCAGGAGTGCCCGCCGCGGCCGGCTTGGCTTCGGTGGGCGGAGTGCTTTCGCTCTCCATCATTTCCGCGTATTCCATGACTTCGGTGAGTGACGTCAGGCCGCGTTTGGCCAATTCCCAGCCGCAGGTTTGCAAGGTGCGCATGCCGTGGAGGACGGCGTAATTGCGGATTTCGTGGGCCGAGGCGCGCTTGAGAATCAGGTCATGCACGCCTTCGCCGACCTGGAGGATTTCCGCCATGGCGATACGACCGCGATAACCGAGGCCGCGGCAGGCTTCGCAACCCACAGGCTTGCGCAAATCGCCGATGTGGGAGATTTCCGAGGCGGGGAGCTTCAAAGTCATCAGCGAGCCGCTGACAAAAGCCGGAGCATCATCCGAGGGTGCTTTGCAAATCTGGCAGAGGCGGCGGACGAGGCGCTGGGCGAGAATCATCTCCACCGAGGAGGCGATAAGGAAAGGCTCCAGGCCCATGTCAATGAGGCGGGTGAGGGCGCCGGCGGCGTCATTGGTGTGCAAGGTACTGAGCACCAAGTGACCAGTCAGGGAGGCGCGGATGGCGATGTCCGCGGTTTCGCGGTCGCGAATTTCACCGACCATGATGACGTCCGGGTCCTGGCGGAGAATGGAGCGCAGGGCGGTGGCGAAGGTGAGGCCGATTTCGGAGTGGACCTGCGTCTGGTTGATGCCGGGGA
>CAZDAQ010000309.1:0-2227 GCA_964503425.1 uncultured Opitutales bacterium | reverse complement strand
CCCACCCCGTTTGGCGTGCTGGCGACGGTGAACGGGGTGGGGGACTTGCTGTCGAGCGTGGTCGTGGGGGCGTTGTGGAGCGCATTTGGGGCGCGGGTGGGGTTTGGCTATAGCCTCGTGCTGTTTACGGCGGGGGCGCTGCTGGTGTGGCGGCTGGGGAGAACGAGGCCGGCGTGAGTTGCCGGATGGACGGACGGAAGCGGAAAGTGTTTTTCCGTTTTGCCATTTGGGAAAATACGTCTACTTTCGACCCTTTCCCATGTCTGAAACCGAGATCGCCAAAGCCTACGAGCCGCGCCAGGTGGAAACCCGCTGGTATCAGGCGTGGCTGGACGCAGGCGCGTTTGCGGGGAAGGTGGAGCCCGGGAAGGAAGGCTTTTGCATCGTCATCCCGCCGCCGAATGTGACGGGGGTGCTGACGATGGGGCATGTGCTGAACAACACGATTCAGGACATCCTCGCGCGGCGGGCGCGGCAGGAAGGCAAAGCGGTGCTGTGGCTGCCGGGGACGGACCACGCCGGCCTGGCCACGCAGACGCGGGTGGAAAAGGAATTGAAGAAGGAAGGACTCGACCGGCGGCGAATGGGGCGGGAGAAGTTTTTCCAGCGCGTGGTGGAATGGCGCGACAAGCACGGCGGCATCATCATCGAGCAACTGAAGCGGCTGGGCTGCTCGTGCGACTGGGAACGGACGGTGCACACGCTGGACGGCAAGGACAAAGCCGTGGATTACAGCCGGGCGGTGCTGACGGCGTTTGTGAAGCTGTATCATCAAATCGATCCGCAGACGGGCAAACCATTTATCTACCGGGGCAAACGGATGGTGAACTGGTGCCCGGCGTCGCTGACGGCGTTGTCGGACGAGGAAGTGGTGATGAAGGACCAGCACGGGAAAATGTATTACATGCGGTATGAAGTCGTGGAGCGGCCGGGCGAATATGTGAGGATCGCCACGACCCGGCCGGAAACGCTGATGGGCGACACGGCAGTGGCCATCAATCCGACGGATGAAAATAAACTTCATTTGCACGGGCTGCACGTGTGGCGGCCGTTTCCGCGCGCGCAAATTCCAATTATTCTGGACGCGGCCGTGGACAAGGACTTCGGCACCGGGGCGCTCAAGATTACCCCGGCGCACGACCGGGCGGACTTTGAAATCGGCCAGCGGCACAAGCTGCCGATCATTGACGTGCTGAATCCCGACGGGACGTTGAACGCGCTGGCGGGGGAGGAGTTTGCGGGGATGGACCGCTTCAAGGCGCGCAAAGTGGCGGTGGAAAAACTCCGCGAACTGGGCCTGCTCGATGACGAGAAGCCCTACGAAAACAAGGTTGGTTATTCTGAGCGGGCGGACGTGCCGATCGAGCCGCGGTTGTCGGAGCAGTGGTTTTTGAAATACCCGCGGATTGAGGAGGCGAAGGCGGCGGTTTTACAGAAGGATGCGAATGGGAAGTCGCTCATTCAGTTTTGGCCGAGCCATTGGGAAAAAGTTTATGGAAACTGGCTGGACAAGATTCAGGATTGGTGCATTTCGCGGCAGGTGTGGTGGGGGCATCGGATACCGGTGTGGTATAAGAAGGGCCTGGATCGCGCGAAGCTGACGGAGGCGGATTATAAGGACCCGGCGAAAGTGCATGTGTCGGTGGACGGCCCTGCGGACGCGGAAAATTGGGAGCAAGAGGAGGATTCGCTGGACACGTGGGCGTCGTCATGGCTGTGGCCCTTTGCGACGCTCGGCTGGCCGGAGCCGAACGCGCAGCAGGCGGCGGAGTTGAAATTCTGGTATCCGACGAACGACCTGGTGACGGGGCCGGACATTATTTTCTTCTGGGTGGCGCGGATGATCATCGCGGGATTGGAGTTCATGAATCCCGGCGCGCCGCTGGCGGAGCGGATACCGTTCAAGAACGTGTATTTCACGGGGATCATCCGCGACAAGCAGGGGCGGAAGATGTCGAAGAGCCTGGGGAATTCGCCGGACCCGATAGATTTGATTGATAAATACGGGGCGGACGGGCTGCGGTTCGGCACGATGAACAGCGCGCCGCAGGGGAACGACATTTTGTTCGACGAGGCGAACGTGGAACTCGGGCGGAATTTTTGTAATAAACTGTGGAACGCGGCGCGGTTTAGGCAGATGCAGGGGCCGACGGATGGGAACGGGAGTTTGGAGGGGATTGTGGGGAGAATTGAGCCGGCATTGATGGATGCGGATGACCATGCGATT
>CAZDAQ010000308.1:0-2237 GCA_964503425.1 uncultured Opitutales bacterium | reverse complement strand
GCAACTGGCCGACGTGCGTCGGTTCCTCACCCCCCCGGAGCAATCGCCCGCGCAAACCGAATTGCTGAACGCCGCTCTAGTTGCCGACCGAATTGTCGTGGCGAACGTCACAGCCATCACGCCGTCCGGTTCCGACGCTGACGCATCCAGCAACGTCTCCCTTAGCGTCACCCAGTCGCTCAAGGGGGAAAACGGGGCGCAGATGTCAGTGCTCTGGAATTCGGGCTCTCTGTCGCCCACCGACTCCGCGGGTGCGAACAACCTGTCGCCTCGGGTGGGCGGCGATTATCTCGTGCTGCTGGCCGACGACTTCGCCGGTATCCCGCCGCGAATCATGAAACTGGCCGAGCCAATTCCGTCCCAACTGGCCGCTGTCACCGCGCTCGTCAAAAATTGCAATCTGACCGCCGAAATCGTTTTGCCGGGCAAAATCCCGCCGGGCACCCGAGGGATCGAAGCCCTCCTGCGCCTGACTAACCGCGGCGGCCAACCGGTGCGCCTCTGCACGCTCGGGAACGTGTTCAAATGGGGTTCCGCGGACGAATCGGAAGCGAGGTTCTTAGTGGGCTTTGATAGGTCCGGCATGCGACCGCTGTCGGACTACGCGGACTATGTCATTGCCTTGGCCCCGGGGCAGTGGCTGGATCTGCCGATAAATTTCTACCTCAATGAAGCGAGGAGCCGCCCGGTTCGCCTGACCTCCGGCTATTCTGTCTTGCCGCACTACGACAAGGCGCTGGACATCCCTCCGCTTTCTTTGCAGGCGCCGTCATTCCTATTGGAAAGGTGAATAGAAGCCATGGGAGGTCGGTGAGGTCGCCCCTTTCCCACTGACGCCCTGCCCCCGCCCCGCGCCGCCCCTTTCGCCTTTCGCGTTTATCCTTTATCGTTTATCCTTCGCTCTGCCGTTCTCACCCGCTCTTCCATTTTCCATTCTTAATTCTGCATTCTGCATTCTTAATTCATAATTCCCCCGTCCCCCATGTCCAAAGTCATCGTCTCCTCCCTTTACGAATCCGACGTCTTCCGCCAGGCCTGCCGCCAATTCGACCAGGCCGCCGACGCCATCAACCTCCCCGACGCCATCCGCGACCGGACCAAATACCCCCGCCGCTGCCTCGCCGTCGCCCTCCCCGTCAAGCACGACAACGGCCTCGTCGTTGTTTACGAGGGCTACCGCGTCCAGCACCAGCTCTCCACCGGCCCATCCAAGGGCGGCATCCGCTTCCACCAAAACGTCACCCTCGGCGAGGTCGCCGCCCTCGCCATGTGGATGAGCTGGAAATGCTCCCTCGTCGGCCTCCCCTACGGCGGCGCCAAGGGCGGCGTCATCGTCAACCCCCTCTCCCTCTCCGAAGCCGAACTCGAGCGCCTCTCCCGCCGCTACATGCAGGAAATGATTCCCCTCCTCGGTCCCCGCATTGACATCCCCGCCCCCGACCTCGGCACCAACGACCGCATCATGGGCTGGATGATGGACACCTACTCCAACCACGTCGGCTACCACGAACCCGCCTGCGTCACCGGCAAACCCCTCTCCCTTGGCGGCTCCGAAGGCCGCCGCGAAGCCACCGGCCAGGGCGTCGCCTACCTCGTCAAATCCTACCTCCACGACCTGAATATCCCCCTCGCCGGCGCCACTGTCGCCATCCAGGGCTTCGGCAACGTCGGCGCCGAAACCGCCCTCGCCCTCGCCGATATGGGCGCCACCATCATCGCCATCTCCGACCACACCGCCGCCTTTCACGACCCCGCCGGCATTAACATTCGCAAGGCCCTCGCCTACGTCCAGTCCAACCGCGTCCTCCAGGACTTCGACGGCGCCACCCCCATCACCAACGAAACCCTCCTCGAGCTCCCCTGCACCGTCCTCGTCCCCGCCGCCGTCGAGCGCGTCATCACCGAGCACAACGCCCCCAAACTCCGCTGCCGCCTCCTCGCCGAAGCCGCCAACGGCCCCACCACCAACGAAGCCGACAAAATCCTCGAGGACCGCGGCGACATCGAAATCATCCCCGACGTCCTCTGCAACTCCGGCGGCGTCATCGTCTCCTACTTCGAATGGCTCCAAAACCTCCAGCACTTCTACTGGTCGCGCGATGAAGTCATCGCCAAACTCCACGTCATCCTCGACCGTGCCAAGTCCTCTGTCGAATACCAGAAGCGCAAAATGAAGTTCTCCCGCCGCCTCGCCGCCCTCACCCTCGGCATCCAGCGCGTCGCCACCGCCAAACATC
>CAZDAQ010000307.1:0-2249 GCA_964503425.1 uncultured Opitutales bacterium | reverse complement strand
CACGGAAGAGATAAGCGCTGAAAGCATCTAAGCGCCAAGCTCCTCCCAAGATAAGCTCTCCCCCCGTCGCAAGACGGCATAAGGGTCCAGGTAGACCACCTGGTAGATAGGCCGGCGGTGTAAGCACGGTAACGTGTTAAGCTTACCGGTACTAATGACCCGTGAGAATTTGATCCACATCGCCTTTTATGGCTTTGTCGGGCATTCTCCAGGCAATGCCTTTCCCCAATGCATTAAACGTCATTTTCCACACCAACGCCGCTGCCTCAACAGCCGCTTGACGAGTCCTGATCACCTACGCCCCGCGCTCCTCGCAGGGCCCCCGCTTAAGGCAGCGGCCGGAACCACTCTGGTGATCATAGGAGAGGGGAAACACACGTTCCCATCCCGAACACGCTCGTTAAGCCCTCAACCGCCAATGGTAGTGCCACAATATGTGACGCGAGAGTAGGTCGTTGCCAGTATCATGGCCCCGATTGTCCGAAAGGATGATCGGGGCCTTTTACTTGGCTAAAACGTCAAACAAGGTGCTCCACCCGCACCCCCCCGCCCCATTTCCCCTGCAAATACTCCGCCACCAGCCGCCGGTGGCAATGATGCGGCTTCTCCTCGCTGCACAGCAAACACCCCCCGTCCACCACCTCCCGCGGCACGTTCTTCTCAATCTCCCGGCTCGCCATCAGCGCCAGAAAATCCCGCGCATACGTCTCCCAGTCGCCCCCGTTCTTCTTATACGCGTCCAACATCTCCTGCGTCGGCGCCAAAATCGGCAGATGCACATACCCCGCGTGCAGCACCTGCTCCAAAAAATACTCCAAATCCCCCAGCTTGCTGAACCCCGCCAGGTGCGACGTGTTGTTCAGCCGCACGTCTACCACCCGCCGCACTCCCGCCGCCCGCAATTTCTCAAAAAAATCCCGCGCGGATTTTTTCGTGAATCCGATGGTGAAAATCTCCACGCCCGCGCCGCTCATGGCCCCGCGGCCGCCTGGGCCTCCTCCACATACGCGATTTCCTCCCCGCGGCGCGCATACGCCTCGGCCAGTTGCGCCTCCGGCGGCTGAAACAAATCCGACTCCAGCAACCCATACCGCTTCCGCAGCCGCTGCTGCGCCTCCGGGTGCGTCTCCAGCGTCCCGTCCGCCCGGATGTGCAAAACCTCCGCAAACGCCGCCGCATGCCTCGCCACCAAAATTGTTCGGTGGCAGTCCAGCGGATCCTTCTCCGCGCACATCAGCGCCACGCGTTGCGTCTTCGCATCTTCCCGCAGTCGCGCCAACCCCTCCCGAAACGCCGCCGCCGCCGCAATCCGCTCGTAGCTGACCTTCCCTTTCACATAACAATCGCTCTCGTCGCGCCGCGCCCCGAGCTCGCGCCCCAGGAAAACATAGCGAATCCCCGCGACCTTCAGCGCCTGCTCCAAACTCTCCCGGCTGAACCACGGCGTGTGCCGGCTGTAGGGCTGCGACCGCACATCCGCCAGCTCCGTGATGCCATGCCGCTGCAGCAGTTGCAGAAACGCCGGCAGCTCATGTGTGGAATGCCCGATGGTGAAAAGCGGATTCATGCCGGTGGCGCCTCCCAGATCGTGGCCGCGATTTTGTAATGTGCCCCGTTGAATTCCGGGGTCAAGCTCAAGCACAGGTGCAGCCGCCCGTCCGCCGCCAGCGGAATCTCCACCGGCCCGGCATCCAGCCGTCGCCCCATGATCGGATAATGACTCTCAAACAGCGGGTCCGTGATGGCAAACTCATGCTCCACGTCATGGTAACGCAAATGCAGCCGCCGCCGCAGCTTCGGCCCTTCCTTGAAGACCCGCGCGCACACCGCCCCTTCCGGCCTGATCAAATACAGCGTCGCCGGCTGAAACATCCGGCGCACATACCCCGCCGGCACTTTCGCCGCGTCCGTCCGGCTGCTCCACAGGTCCACCGGGCGGTCCACTAGCTTGTCCAACTCCCCATAAGGAAACTTCCCCCGCCGTTCCCACCGCCGCGCCGGGTCAATGATCCAGTCCTCGGGATGGTTGTTATCGTGAAAATGGTTCAAAATGGGCACATCCACGATGTCCAGAAACCGCGGCATCCGGTTCTCCTCCAGCCGCATTGTCTCCGCTGCTATCGCCCCCTCATGCGCCGGGTCCACCGGACGCACCCACAGTCCCGGCATCCAGTTTCCCTCCCCGCCAAACAACTCCTTCCCCGCCACGCACCAGTGGCTTCGCTTCACCGAATTGGCCAGGACCACCA
>CAZDAQ010000306.1:0-2269 GCA_964503425.1 uncultured Opitutales bacterium | reverse complement strand
GAAACCCCGCACTCCCCTCCTCCGGCCCGCAACAACTCATCGCGGCCTCATTCCCGCTCGCCCCTACATCCCCCGCCGCTGACCCATTACTCCCCGCCTCCACCGTCTGATTCCCCACAGCCGCCCTGCACTCCCCCGACCAGCCAATCGTCATTCCAAGCGCCAACCCCGCCAGCAACCCTGCCAACGTCAGTCCCCGCCCTCTCCTGCTTGCGCTAGGGCGCCACATCCGGATAGGGGCCGAGATAGCGCTCACCGTTGAAATGAATCAGATGATCGGGATTTGCCGCGATCCACACCTCGGTTTCCCAGGAAATTTGGGTGACGAAGCTTCGCATCGTTTCCCGGCTGGCGAAGGCCGTTACAAATACGAGGCCCGCCTTGTCCCCGGCGAACAGTTCCTTTAACTCCTTCCGCCGCTTGCCATCCACCGGACCCGCACTCGTGACCGCTTCAATCAGCAGTAGCCAGTTGCGCCGCACATCGTGGATGACTACATCGGGCATTTTCTCGGGCGCGGGAATGGCGATCCCCAAACCCTCCAAATAGGCCGTGTCCATGTGCAAAAACTTACTTTCCGCATCCCCCACATAGATGACGATGCCGCCCGGCGCGAAACGGGGGCTGAATTCTTCGATGACCGTTTTGATTAGCGGGTTTTGTCCGCCCGGAGATATCGCTATCGTTTTCCCTGAAGGCAATTTCACTGGAATGCGCGCCAATTGACGCCCCCGCTGCAATTCTACGCGAATCTTGTCCCGGCTTTTCAGATAACCCGCCAATTTTGCCTTCCATTCCGCGCCGCCATGGCTCGCCAGCATCTCCAGCGCTTGCGCCTCCACCTGATAAACCGTTTTCCCGCTGTTCGTGGGCCGCGCCGGGTCATCCGGATTGCGCTGAATCATCCCAGCTTCCACAAAGTATTTCACCGCCTCATCACGGATGGTCTCGCGGGTGTTGGGCGCGTAACGCAAACCATAGGCTCGGTGCACAAACTCGATGATGGGGGTGATGCCACGCAGTGGGCCTTTCACTTCGCTCCACACTTGTGCCGGTTCGAGATCCAGTAGCGCCAGGAGCGTGTATCCCGCCACCTCGTTGCTTTGCCTGCCGGTGAAACCAAGCATCCGCAAAATCTCCAGGGCTTCGGACAATTTCCTGGCGCGGGCTTTTGCCAGGGCTTTTTGCGTGGAAACTGCCATTAGAAAAGCTCCTCCGTGACGAGTTCGTCTAGTTGCTGCTGCACCATGCCGGGGTCGGCAATCCTTCGCCCCAGCCGCTCCAATACTGGGCCTTCCGGATATCTTAGCGACCGCAGGTCCGTCGCGTTTACCTGCGTATGGCCGCTAAATTGCCGGAAATACATGTCTACCACCGAGGAATTAAGAAATGCCGCCAGGCCTTTGGCTAGGTCGGGCGGCAGGCCCCGTCCGTCCGCATGAAAATAGTTCAGGTGATTTTCAAATCCAACTAATTCACCCCGAATGCGTTTTGTGTCATAAATGCACGCCACAATGCGCCGACGCTCCTCCTTGGCGGTGAATCGCTTGACCAGCACATAAACCCCCCCCGGCACCAATAGATCGCGGGTGTGCGCATCGTTCACAATGGCGTTCGGTTTGCGCGAAGCCTCGCGAGGCCAGTGCACGTATCCTCCGTTGAAATGGCAGGGATAAATCAGTGGCACCGTTCCCTCACTGTACTGCTCGCGCAGGTAGGCCGTCGCGCGGAAATCCACCACCCGCCCCGTTGAAACACTCAGCCCCAGCTCTGCGAGTGAAGCGCTAAACCCGGCCATCGCCATCTTTGCCTCGGCCTGCTTTTCATTCGCCTGCAAATGGATGAATTGCTCGGGGTCATCCGGCAATACCACCTCGCTGAAATCCACCACCCGGGTGCTCACGGCCCCGTTTGGCTTGCCGCTGCTCGTGGAAATCGTTACTTGCCGCGACTTCGGGCCGCCTTTGACCGCATGGACAATGACGTTTTCCTGCAGCACCTCGTCACCGGCGAACGCTGCCGAGCGCGAATCGAAGATATGCAGCCTGCGTAATGACATGCTGCTCAGGAAATCCTCCCGAAATGGCCTGAAATAAGGCCCGTTACAAAAGCTTCGCGGAGTGATGGCCACCAACTCTCCGCCCTTGGCCAGCAGTTTCGTTATCAGCGCGACGAAGCCGGTGTATAAATTGCTCGTTTCAATCCCGGCTGATCGCAGAGTTTCGCGAGTGGCTGAATCGCTCCGAATCTTGCGGTAGGGCGGGTTGAC
>CAZDAQ010000305.1:0-2291 GCA_964503425.1 uncultured Opitutales bacterium | reverse complement strand
TCGCCGGCGAATGCGAAAAGGTCTGGCCCACCCTGAAACTCGACGAACGCGACCAACCGGCGACCGCCGCAGGCATCATCCGCCGTTCCAAGGAAGCCGACGCCGCCGTCTTCGCGGCCCTCGCCAAACTTTCGCCCGCCGAATACGACCGCGTCCGCGAGGCGGAGGCTAAACAACTCTCCATCCGTACCTCGACGCTCGACGCCGAGGTCGCCCAGCACCGGCCTGAAACACCCGACGCCAGCGCCAGCGGTTCATCGGTCGAATTCGATGACCCGGAACCATGGCCCGATCCGGTCGATGGCGCCCAGGTGCTCGACGCGGTGACCGGGGTGTTCGCGAACTATGTCGCGCTCCCACCCGGTGCCGCTGATGCGCTGGCACTCTGGACCGCTCACGCCCACTGCTTCGAGGCATTCATCAATTCACCCCGGCTGAATCTCTTTTCCCCGGAAAAAGGATGCGGCAAGACCACCCTCCTCGACGTGGTTTGCAGCCTCACACCGCGCGCGCTCCGGACCGAGAGCATCACGCCGGCCGTCCTGTTCCGCCTGGTCGAACTTCACAAACCCATCCTTGCGCTCGACGAGGTGGACACTTACCTCGCCGACAACGACGAGCTGCGCGGCCTGCTCAACGCCGGCCACAAACGCGGCGCGCGCGCCTTCCGATGCGAAGGTGATAAAAACGAGGTTCGTGCCTTCAACGCCTACGCCCCGGCCGTCCTCGCCGGCATCGGCCACCTGCAAGGCACCCTGCATGACCGCTCCGTGCAAATCCGGCTGGTCCGCGCACGGCCCGGCGAGGTCACGGCCCGCTTCGACTCGCGCCGGACCGCTCGTGAACGCGAATTGAGCCGGCAACTCGCCCGCTGGACGCGGGACAATTTCAAACGGCTCGAAACTTGCGACCCGGTCATGCCGGCGGACTGCTTCAACCGGCTCGCCGACAACTGGCGCCCGCTCATGGCCATCGCTGAGATTGCCGGCGGATCCTGGCTGGACCGCGCCCGAACCGCCTTCACCCTGCTCACCTCCAACGACGACCTCGAGGCGCAGGGTTACGGCGTGATGCTCCTTCGCGACCTCCGTGACCTTTTCACCGACGGTGTGGACCGGCTCACATCCGCGACCATCGTCGAGCGCCTCAACCAGATGGAAGATCGGCCCTGGTGTGACGAGCGCAAGGGCCATGGCGTGAACGCCAACTGGCTGTCGCGCAAACTCCGGCCCTTTTCGGTCCATCCGCGCACCATCCGTACCGGTGTCGGCCAGGCCGAGACGGCCAAAGGCTACCAGCTCGACGATTTCGCCGAGTCTTTCGGGCGCTACCTGCCCGATACCCCCTCTGCAAACCGTCACACCGTCACAACCCCTGTAAACACAGGCGAAACCTCAATGTTTCAATCCGTAACACCCTCCGCGCCTGTTACGGCTCACAATCAGGACGAAACCCTTGAAAACATTGAACTGTTACGGTGTGACGGTTCGGAACAGCCCCGGCCGGACGAAATACTACTATGATGGCAGCCGAACTCCTGCAACGTGCCCACGACCTCGGCCTCCAGCTTGAACCCCGTGACGGCGGCTGGCTGGCCGTTCGCCCGGCGTCGAAGCTGCCGCCGGATCTCGCCGACGCCCTCCGTCGCCACAAAACCGAAGTCATCAGCCTGCTCAGCCCAATGGTGGCCTCCGCAATGGTGTCCACCCGGAAGGGCTGGCAATCCGTGCCACCGCTCGACTTGCCATTCGTCCCCCTGAAACCCAGACCAACCTCGGCACGGTATAAATTGGTCATCGCCTACCTGTCGCGCCAATGCGGCGACCACCAACTTCGCGAATGGCTGACCCGGCGCAAGGCCGCATACGCTGAGACAACCTTCAAGACTTGGGACAGTGGACTGCTGACCTACGCGACCGCCCGGGACGCAGCCTGTTGGCAGTTGGCTCGGCCCGAGGCAGAAGTCTGGTCCCTCCTCGAAGGCCTCGAATCCTGTGTTGAAGACCTTAAATCCATGCGGGTGAAATGAATCGCCGGCCCCGCCGGCCCCACCACCTCCAATATAATATTACCCTCGCCGCAATCTCTTCGAATCCTCCCCACCTTGAAAGCGGATTCGTCCCCTCATTTGTAAAATCTTGCCTATAGCCATGCCCGACGTACGATGCCGGTCAATCTGCATGGCTACCTGAGTGCAATTAAAATGAACCTATGAACCTGAACGAATTGATTTCCAAAATCACTGCCTTTCGCGATGCGCGCGATTGGAAGCAGTTTCACAAGGCAAACCA
>CAZDAQ010000304.1:0-2294 GCA_964503425.1 uncultured Opitutales bacterium | reverse complement strand
CTTGGCCGCGTCGCCGGCGAAACCGCCCCCATCCTTTTCACGGCCCTTGGCAACCCCAACTGGAACAACAGCCTCAAGGAACCCATTTCCGCCCTGCCCATCCAGATTTATTACTACGCCATCTCCCCCTTCCCTGACCAGAACCGCCAGGCCTGGGCCGGTGCCCTCGTCCTCATCAGTATCGTCTTTCTCCTCAGCGCTTCCGTCCGCATCCTCGCCAGCCGCCGCAAGCGAGCCTGAGCTATTGCTTCTCGCCTTCCCACCATGAATCCTGTTATTTCCACGCCGCCCTCCACTATGAGCGATCAAGACAAGCCCGCTGTTGATTCCGCCTCCGTCCCTGCACCCGCTCCGACCATGAAACCCATGGCCGTCGTCGCGCCCGCTGCCTCTTCCGTCCCCGCCGGGCCCGTTGAAGTCGCCTTCGACATTCAGGACCTCAGCATTTATTACGGCACCCACCAGGCCATCAAAAACGTCTCCCTGCAAATCACCGCCCATAGCGTCACCGCCATCATCGGCCCCAGCGGCTGCGGCAAGTCCACCCTCCTGCGCTCGCTTAACCGCATGCATGAGCTCACGCCCGGCGCCCGCCATACCGGCGCCATCCTCATCCGCGGCGAAAACCTCTACGGCCCCGGGGTTGACGCCACCCTCGTCCGCCGCCGCGTCGGCATGGTCTTCCAAAAGTCCAACCCCTTCCCCACCCTCACCATCGCCGAAAACGTCCTCGTCGGCCTCCGCCTCAACGGCGTGCGCGACAAGGTCTTCCTCAACCGCCGTCTCGAGGAATCCCTCCGCCTCGCCGCCCTCTGGGACGAAGTTAAGGACCACCTCCACCGCCCCGGCACCAGCCTCTCCGGCGGCCAGCAACAGCGCCTTTGCATCGCCCGCGCCATCGCCAACCGCCCCGAAATTCTCCTCATGGACGAGCCCTGCTCCGCCCTCGACCCCATTGCCACCGGCAAAGTCGAGGAACTCATCCACGAACTCAGCCGCGATTACACCATCGTCATCGTCACCCATAACATGCAGCAGGCCGCCCGCGTCTCCAACAAGACCGCCTTCATGTATATGGGCAAACTCATCGAATACGGCCAGACCGAGCAAATCTTCATGAACCCCAAGGACCCGCAAACCGAAGCCTACGTCTCCGGCCGCTTCGGCTAAACCATCCCTTTGATTTTCTAGATTTTTAATTCGTCCCCATGAAACGCTACTTCCACCACGAACTCGAAGAACTGCGCAAGCACCTCATCCTGATGGGCGAGCGGACCATTGATTCCGTCCGCCTCGCCGCCCAGGCCCTCCTCGCCGAGGACGTCGCCACCGCCGGCCAGGTCATCGCCCTCGACGATGAAATTGACCGCCTCGAAGTCCTCATTGACGCCGAGTGCGTCCGCTACATCACCCTTCGCGGCCCCGTCGCCTCCGATGTCCGCCTCATCACCGTCGCCATGAAGGCCAGCCACGAACTTGAACGCGCTGGCGACGAAGCCACCTCCATCGCCAAGCGTGCCCGGAAGCTCGCCGAAAAAGGCAAAGTGGAGGACTTCCACCACATTCCCCGCATGGCCGACCTCGCCCTCGACCTTCTCCGCGACGCCATGGACTCTTTCATCACCGAAAACGTGGACAAGGCCCACGAAGTCCCCCGCCGCGACAAGGAAGTGGACGACCTCAACCGCGAAAACTACGTCCAGCTCACCGACAAAATTTCCCTCCAGCCCACCATCTCTCACGCCGCCATCGAGCTCATCTTCATCTCCAAGTCCCTCGAACGCATCGCCGACCACGCCACCAACATCGCCGAGGAAGTCATCTTCCTCCTCAAAGGCGAGGATGTCCGTCACACCGCCGAAGTTAAGCGCTCCGCGATGTAGGGGTCGAGCCTGCGCAGCTGCCAAACCCGTCGTCTTTGGCCAGCATGGCTTGCCATGCCCGATCCCATCCCCGACGACAAAATCGCCGAGATTTCCGCTGCCCTCCAGCAAGGCCGGAAAATTTACGCGATCAAGCTCTACCGGCAGTTTACTGGCTCCCAATTGAAGGATGCCAAGGAAGCCGTGGAAGCGCTTGAAGCCGATCTGCGCGTCCAATTTCCTGACAAATTTCCACCACCCTCCACGGCCAAGGGTTGTTCCAGCACTGCCGCCACATTTTTTCTCGCCACAGGCCTTATCGCCTATGGCCTCGTCAAATATTTTGCCTGAATCCGCCCGGGGTAATCTCCCCTCATCGCCCCTCCAGCAAATACTGCCCGTTCCCAAACGCCCACCCGCCCGCCGCCGCAA
>CAZDAQ010000303.1:0-2305 GCA_964503425.1 uncultured Opitutales bacterium | reverse complement strand
CTCGCCCTCTCCGGCAATCTGGAAACTCAGTCCGCCCTCGACCACCGCGATAACGTCGTCTTCGTCATGCCCGACGACGGCCAGCCCGCCTTCGCCGAATGGGTTTACAACGGCCCCGACATTGATGCCCAAAACGTCGTCTTCGCCCACAGCCTCGGCGCCGCCCGCGACACCACCGTCGCCCGCTATTACCCCACCCGCCATCTCTGGCAGGCCTGGCTCAAGCCCGACGGCGAGCTCGACCGCCTCACGCCCTATCAGCCCGCCGCCCCCGCGCCGCCCGCGCGTCAAGGGTTGACGCCCGCGCCCTAACCGCAAACGCTCTCCGCCTTCCCATGCATCTCGTCTGCCTCGACCTCGAAGGCGTGCTCGTCCCGGAAATCTGGATCGCCGTCGCCGAAAAAACCGGCCGCCCCGAACTTCGCCGCACCACGCGCGACGAGCCGGACTACGACAAACTCATGCGCTACCGGCTAGCGCTGCTCGACCAGCACGGCATCACCCTCCCCGTTATTCAGGAGGTCATCGCCACCCTCCGCCCGCTCCCCGGCGCACTCGAATTTCTCGACTGGCTCCGCGCCCGCACCCAGGTCCTCATCCTCTCCGACACCTTCGAACAATTCGGCCAGCCGCTCATGCGCCAGCTCGGCTGGCCCACTCTTCTTTGTCACGAACTTGAAGTCGCGCCCGGTGGCCGCATCACCGGCTACCGCCTCCGCCAGCCCGACCAAAAACGCCGCGCCGTCGAAGCCCTCCGCTCGCTCAATTACGACATCATCGCCGCCGGTGACTCCCACAACGACCTCGCCATGCTCCAGGCCGCCAATCACGGCATTCTCTTCCGTCCCACCGACGCCTTCGCCGCCGCCAATCCCAATTTCCCCATCACCCGCGACCACGCCGCCTTGCATAGCGAAATCGAAAAACTCCTGGCCTAATTATCCAGCAAACTTTTGTCCCAGCCGCCCCCCGGCAGTCAGGCTTGCTTACGCCGCCTGCTTGGCCGCCAAACGCTTGCGCCGCGCCGCATAAGCCGCTGCCGAGCCCGCCAAAACGCCTGCCAGCACGCCCGCTTCCGCCGGCTCGGGCACGTCGATCGTCTGCCCGGCAAGGATACTTGCGCCGGTATCCCGATACGCGAATCCGTAAACCGTCATGGAATTGAAGGACGTGAGGGCGATTTCCGTCCAGCCGTAATTGGCACCGGATATCAATTGCACACCCACGTAATAATGCGTTGCCGACGGACTCCAGTAGTAATTTGGCGGGTTGCCTGAATCACCCAAATAGGTTTTGGGGATGTTGTAAAAACTCGTCCAGTTAGGACCGGGAAATCTGACAATGTTGTCATTAAGGCCAAACCGATTAGCCACCGTGGTCCGGAATGGGTAGACCGAGACATCAATGCTGCTCGTGTTCAAGCTCACTTTGCTGTAGTAGGATCCACTGACGTTTTGAATGCTCAACTCCATGTCCCAGCCGGGAAAGGCTGACGCTCCCGTCGTTTGCCCCTCAAAGTCGAGGTAAAGCTTGCTACTGCCACTGACCGTGACGCCGCTGCCCAGCGACGTGTAGATAATAGCCCCCTGCGCCGCCGGTATGGCCGCTCCGGCGAGAACCGGCGCAGCCAGTAGCAATTTCCGACCGCGTGTTAACCGGCGACTGTTCAGGGATTTGGTTTTCATGAATGTAATGGCGTAGAGAGTTTGGCCAGCTTCGCTGGCCCACTTTGGGCCTAATCTCCTGATAGGCAAGGGAAATAATAACGAAAAATAACGCCGGTTAAAAATCTGCGTTTTTACGGTTTTCACAGGCGAGAATGCCCGGCTCAATGCCCCGCGCTGGTTCACCCCCCTGACGGTTTCGCTCCTCCCAGCCCGGCTGCGCCACCGTTTTTGAGTGACGGCAAATCAGGTTTCCGGCACTTTTTACTCTCGCGTGTCCACCTCCTCCACTCCGCCCCCCGACCCCGGCCGCTACGCCGCCCGCGGCGCCTCCGCCACCAAGGCCGGCGTCCACGCCGCCATCGCCCACCTCGACCCCGGCCTCTTCCCCGGCGCCTTCTGCAAAATCACGCCCGACCACCTCACCGGCGACCCCGCCCGCTGCAACGTCATTCACGCCGACGGCTCCGGTACCAAGTCCCTCCTCGCCTATCTCCACTGGCGTGAAACCGGCGACGCCTCCGTCTTCCGCGGCCTCGCCCAGGACAGCCTCGTGATGAACCTCGACGATCTGCTCTGCGTCGGCGTCACCGGCCCCGTCCTCTTTTCCAACACCATCAACCGCAACGCCCGCCGTTTCC
>CAZDAQ010000302.1:0-2333 GCA_964503425.1 uncultured Opitutales bacterium | reverse complement strand
GCTTTCCATTGGGCCAGGTAGAAGCTGCGGCTGGTGGTGCCACCGACCGCGCGGTTGACGACGTTGACCTTCTGGGGATCGAAATAGCCCACGAACGGCGTGCCCCAGCCCCATTGCCCCACCTTGTCGTCACCCTCGCCGTTAACGCCGGTGCGCACGGTGGAGTCGCCAATGGTCCAAATGGTTAGCAATTTGGGATCGTGCGGAACGGGGGCGAGGACGCCGTGGCGGGCGGGGGCATTGGCCGGCAGTGGGCCGGTCTGCGTGTAGCGGGGAATGTCCACGCCGCGCAAGCCGAGGATGCCGGCCTTGTCGGTCAGATGGTAGTGGCGTTGGTGGGATAAACCGGGTCGGCGCTGGCGACGGGAGTTGTGGGCGCGGGTGGTGTTTGCGTCGCGGGCGAGGCTGGGGTAACAGTGGCGTTTTGGGCGCGAGCGGCCAGGGAGATGAGGAGGAGCAGCGCGACGAGACGGATTTTCATGAGGGGTATATGGGGGCAATGGGGATGGGAAAAGTATGCGGGTTGAGGTTCGGAAATCAACGCGATGTTTATTTCAACTTACACCACGAACTGAACAGATAGGAAATTACATTTTTGGGGTTGCCGGGGATTGGAGTTGGGGGTTAATCGCGGCGTTGAAAAAGGTGGAGTAGGACGGACGGATGGGGTAGGTGTTCCGTTGAGGCCAGCTGGCCCAACCCCGATGGACTTCACCTCTAAAGAGCAAAAGACGATCAAGTGGTTGCGTCAATTACAAGGCCGTCGGGGACAATTGTATAATTGGGCCCGAATCTTTGCGAGTGTTACAGCCATCGGAGGTTCCATCATGTGGTTTTCCATTTTTAGCGATTTTAACGTGCTGGCCATGCTGCAAGGCGTTTATGACTTGAAAACCGCCAATGCCGTTCACTTGCGAGATCGTGAAAAGGTGAATGTCCTGTTTCAGGATTGCATTGATGAGGAAGACTTCTTTGAGTGGGCGGGCTACGCGTTCCCCGCCTTCCTGTTGGGGTTTGGATTGTTTTCCCTGATTGATACAATTGGTCGGTGGGGGCCAACTCGGGAGCAGCAATTGCTGCTCAAGTTACTGGATCAAAACGATTCACTCAAAAAGTGAACACCCCGCCGGTTCGGTTAATTGATAGGCAGTTGCTGTTTCGGCACCGCCTAGGGATCGGGCTGGCGGTTTTAGGGTGGCGGAATTGGCGCTTGCCACGGGCGGGGAAGCAGTCTTAGTAGTCAGTGGAATACCTGCCGGACGCCCGCTGTAGCCCCCTGTGTAACAGGATGGAACCCCTCGGTGGCGGCCCGGTTGAGAATGTTGGGCTTTCGGAGTCTTGGCCTGCCTGATGGGCGTTCGCGGCTCCGGGAGAAATGATGGGACAGCCCGAGGGTGGCGCTGTCCGCCCGGTGACGCTTTGCAGCGGCCCCGGCACCCGCTTAGCCACCCGCGACCGCACAGCTGCGGACGCATTTAATTCCATGACTGAAATCACCACGGCCCATAACCTCATGGTTAAGGGCATCCTTGAGCCGGACCTCAACAAGTGCGGAAGCCTGCTGGACCCGGCACGCAACGGCAAGACGCGGCCCACCGACCCGTTCCTGCCGCGGGAGCTGCTGCACCGCTTCAAGCTGAAGCGCGGGAGCATGATCGAGGGCCAGGCGCTGCACGACGACCGGTTTCTGAACCCGAAGGTGCGGTTTATTGACAAGATTGACGGGCTGGGGCTGGAGGAGCGGCGGCGGCTGCCGGACTTTAACCAGTTGACGACCATCGGGCCGGACGAGCAGTTCAAGCTGGAGAGCAAGGACGGACGGCTGACAACGCGGGTGATTGACCTGTTTTGCCCGATTGGCAAGGGACAGCGCGGGCTGATTGTGGCCCCGCCGCGCACGGGAAAGACGACGCTGCTCAAGGACATCGCCCAGGGCGCGCTGGAGAACCACCCCGAGGTGAAGGTGATGATTTTGCTGGTGGACGAACGGCCCGAGGAAGTGACGGACTTCAAGCGCGACCTGCCGACGTGCGAGATTTACGCGTCGTCCAACGACGAGGAACTGGAGAACCACATCCGCGTGGCGGACATCGCGATCGAACGGGCCAAGCGCATCGTGGAAGTGGGCGGGGAAGTGCTGATGCTGATGGACTCGCTGACGCGGCTGTCCCGCGCGCACAATGCCTTTCGCAACACCGGCAAGACGGGCACGGGCGGGCTGGATGTGAGGGCGCTGGAAAGGCCGCGGCAGATATTTTCGTCCGCGCGCAACACGGAAGAGGGCGGGAGCCTGACGATCATCGCCTCGGCGCTGGTGGATACGGGCTCGAAGA
>CAZDAQ010000301.1:0-2374 GCA_964503425.1 uncultured Opitutales bacterium | reverse complement strand
CCCACCGCAGCCACCGCAGTGAACACGCCCCCGCCTGTTCCCTGATAATCTTTGCGCCAGTTCCCCCAGAACTACGCACCCATGCCCCCCTCCTCCCCCCGCTACCTCACCCCCGCCCGCGTCCTCTTCTCCCTCCGCGCCCGCTTCAACCCCATCCGCCACCTCACGCCCGACTCCCTCGCCCGCGCCCTCGACCTCTTCCACGCCGGCTACCTCCGCCACGCCGCCCTCCTCTGGGACGCCATGGAACGCCGCGACGACGTCCTCCAGGGCGTCGCCGCCAAACGCAAAAAAGCCGTCGCCCGCCTCCATTGGGAAATCCTCCCCCTCGACGCCTCCCCCGCCGCCGCCCGCCACCGCGCCGCCCTCCAGTTCTTCTACCAAAACCTCTCCGCCACCCACGCCTGCGACCCCCAGGAACGCGGCGGCCTCGCCCTCCTCATCAAACAAATGCTCGACGCCCTCGGCAAAAAATACGCCGTCCACGAAATCTCCTGGCAACGCCTCCCCAATCCCTCCGCCTCCCTTGCGCCCACCCCGGCCACCGACTCGCCCACTATTAATAGTGACAACGCCCCCGACCCCTTCGCCAACGCTTCCACCACTGGCACCGCTTCCAACTCCACTCCGTCCTCTTCCCAACTCGAAACCCCCACCTCCAACTCCAGCCCCTCTGCCCAACTCGAAACTCGAAACCCGAAACTCGAAACAGCGTTCGCCCTCCCGCGAACACTCCTCACCGCCACCTTCCGCTTCGCCCCCCTCTGGTTCTTCGAAGCCCGCACCGGCCCACTCCGCTTCCTCACCGAAGACACCGCCGCCGACGGCCTCGACCTCGCCCCCGGCCAGTGGCTCGTCACCGTGGCCGATGGCCTGATGGAAAGCTCCTCCATCGCCTACCTCTTCAAGCACCTCCCGTTGCGCGACTGGCTCATCTACTGCGAACGCAACGGCATGCCCGGCGTCCGCGGCGTTACCGACGCCGCCCCCGGCACCCCCGAGTGGGATTCCGCCCGCGAAGCCGTCCGCGATTTCGGCGCCGAGTTCAACGCCCTCATGTCCCGCGGCACCGAGATTGACCCCATCGACCTCGCCACCCGCGGCGAGCTTCCCTACCCCGCCCTCGTCGAACGCATGGACCGCGCTCTCGCCGCCCTCTGGCGCGGCGCCGACCTCGCCACCCTTTCCAAAGGCTCCTCCGTCGGCGCCTCCCTCCAGGCTTCCGAAACCGACCTCCTCGAGCAGGACGACGCCACCCTCATTTCCGAAACCCTCAACGCCCAGGTGGACGCCGTCGTCATCCGCGAACTCTTCGGCCACGAGTCCCCCCGCGCCCGCTTCCGCCTCCTCCCCCGCCAGGACGCCGCCCGCCACGCCTACCTCGATCTCGTCGAGCGCCTCGTGAAGCTCGGCGTCCCCGTCACCCTCGCCGGCCTTCACGAACGCCTCGGCCTCCCCCGCCCCGCCCCCGGCGAGCCCACCCTCCCCAAGCTCCCCGCCACCCCCGCCAACCCTATCACCCCGATGACGTAGTTGTTTTCTGGATACATTCTCTCCCTCATCCGCCCTAACCAAATTTTAAATTCCAAATTCTCACCCATGAACACCTCCACCGCCATCTCCCCTGCTCCCGCCATCACCTCCGCCGGCTTCACCGCTATCGGCGACTCCTCGCCCCAACCCGAAACTCCGCACTCGCCACCCTCCACCTTGCCCACCGCCCTCGGCGCATCCAACGCCCTCGACCTTTCCGCCGCCCAGCAGAACGAACAGGAGAACGCCCGCTGGCTCAAGCTCGCCGACTATGGCGATTGGCCCCACTCCGCCGGCCTCCAGCGCTTCACCCAGCCCGCCGCCCAGCGCATGGCCCACGGCTTCAAGTCCCTCCTTGGCCGCCTCCGCCGCCGCTTCACCGGCATCCCCGTTTACATCGGCCATCCCGACGATCCCACCTTCGCCGGCCAGCCTGGTCACGACGATACCCGCGCCTACGCCTGGGTCTCCAACCTCGAAGCCCGTCCCGACGGCCTCCACGTCCTCGCCCGCTGGAGCGAACCCGGTCGCGAACTCCTCCAGCACGCCTTCTACAAATTTCTCTCCCCCCGCTGGGAAATGCGCCCCGTCGCTCCCGGCGTTTTCGAACCCACCCGCCTTCTCTCCATCGGCCTCACCAACCACCCCAACATCCCCGGCGAAGCCGTCGCCAATAACGCCCCCATCCAGACCACCTCCACTCCTTCCGCTGAACCGCCGCACGCCTCCACCCGCCATTCTTCTCCCCAACCCGAAACTCCAAACCCAATGCTCAAAACTTCCCCCACCCCTCAGCAATCAGAAATCAGCAATCAGCAATCCTCTTCCACTTCCACTCTTC
>CAZDAQ010000300.1:0-2390 GCA_964503425.1 uncultured Opitutales bacterium | reverse complement strand
GTCGAGAGCAAGGCTGGCAGTCGGTTCGTCCACGGGGAGGATTTGAGTAAAGAGATGCCGGTAGGCGGCGAGGGTTTGACGTGCTTCGGGAAGGGGGACGGCGAGTTCCTTGAGTTTGCGTCCGAACTCGACGAGCGAAACGACGGAAAGGAAAAACTCGTTTTGTTCAGACTTAAACAAGTCCACGAGGTGCTGGCCTCCGGTAGCACCCTGATAATGGAGGAGAACGGCGGAAGTATCGAGAAGGTAGCGCATGGCTTAGCCTTCAGCAGCGCGATCACGGTCGTTTTCCGCGGCGAGGTTGCGTTTACCGGCGTGTTTTTTGCCGGTGCCGAGGAGTTGGCCAGCCAGCAAGTCGCGGCTGGGGATGACGCGCACGACGATGCGGTCAGCCTGAGTGCCGGGTTCCCAATCGAGTTGGAATCCCGGCTTAATCCCAAAATGCCGCCCAACGGCGGCGGGGATGCTGACCATATTCTTCTGGGTAACGGTGGAAATCATGGAAACAAAATTATTCCATGAATTTCGATTTGTCAATGTTCGAGAAAGGCGGTGAGAGGGCTGGTGGGGCTGGCGCGGTCGGCGGCGGAGGGGAGGCCGGTTTCGTAGGCGGCGCGGCCGGCTTCGACGGCGAGGGCGAAGGCTTGCGCGGTGCGGATGGGGTCGGGCGAGATGGCGATGGCGGTGTTCACGAGGACGGCGTCGGCCCCCATTTCCATGGCTTCGGCGGCGTGGGAGGGACGGCCAATGCCGGCGTCAACCACGACGGGGACGCGGGCCTGCTCGATGATGATGGCGATTTGCGCGCGCGTCTCGAGGCCGCGGTTGGTGCCGATGGGCGAGCCGAGCGGCATGACGGCGGCGCACCCGGCATCCTGGAGGCGGAGGGCGAGAACCGGGTCGGCGTTGATATAGGGGAGAACGACCCACCCCTCGCGGACGAGGATTTCGGCAGCGCGGAGGGTTTCGATGGGGTCGGGGAGGAGGTAGTTGGGGTCGGGGTGGATCTCGAGCTTGACCCATTTGGGGAGGCCGGCGGCGAGGGCGAGGCGGGCGAGGCGGACGGCTTCGTCGGCGTTCATGGCGCCGGCGGTGTTGGGGAGGACGAGGTATTGGGCGGGGTCGAGAAAGTCGAGGATGTCGGCGAATTTATCGCCGGCGCCGGAGAGGTCGGCACGCTTGAGGGCGACGGTGGCGAGGGCGGGGTGGCAGGCGGCGAGGGTGTCGCGCATCAATTCCGGTGAAGGGAACTTGCCCGTGCCGACGAAGAGGCGGGAGGAAAAAGTGCGGCCGCCGAGAAGGAGGGGCTGGGTGTGGAGGAAAGACATGAGAAGGCAGGAGGTGGAAGGTAGGAGGTAGAAGGGGGGAGTGCAAACCTGAGTTGGGGGATGCCGGACGACTTCCGGGTCGCACAGGGCGGCCATCATTAAAGCTTTTCTGGACCGTTAATAGGTTGTTTAAGAATGGCGTCTTTATTGGCGCGGAATTTTTCGACATCAGCTTTGGGGGGATTTTCGAGGACACGCGGATCAAGTGCGTCAGGCATTTCAAATATAATAAAATCCATTTCAGGAATAGGATAGTAGGCGGGCAGTTGTCTGGCGCGGTAAGCCTGAAGGAGATAGGCTTGATACGCACGAAGGCGTGGGCCGAAAATTGAAGGATCGGTTTTTAGCCACAAGCCGAGGGCTGAAAAATTATTTGTGATGTCTTCAGCAGCGAGTCCGCCACTATCCATAATGGACAAGAATCCTATTTCGTGAGTACCGATCCAAGCCGGGGAGATATGGAGGTAACGATCGCCATCATCAATCGACAGGGACTCGGCTTGGATGCGGTCACGCAAGTCTGAAGGTAAACGAATTTGCCAGTGACGGCCTTCGAACCAGACATCCTCGTCGCCAGTTTTTAGATCCAAAGTAAACCTGTTCCAGTAAAGAGTCGCTTGATAAAAGGCCAAATACCCGCCAACCGCCAGAACCAGGCCGGCAAGAATACCGCAACCGAGGGTGCGTTTTCGCAGGGGCACAATGCCCATCAGTTTATTATACGGATGGGACTAAGCAATCCGTTTGCGAGAGTCTGGCCAATTCTGAGGACGCAATTTAACCCTGTGGAGTGGTGGTGTTGCCGGTGGCGGGCGGGAGGGGGGTGAGGTTGGCGGAGAGGTTGTATTTGGCGCGGAGGGAGGCGAGGGTGTCGGCGATGTTGAAGATGGAGTTGGGGAGGAATTTGCCGGTGGGTTGGGTGGTGTAATAGGAGAGGGAAAGGCCGACGCCGGGGCGGAACTCGGTGGTTTGATTGGGGAAGGTGGTGGTGGTGCCGATGAAGGTGGTGCCGTAGGGGCCGACGGCGGTGCCGATGGTCTGGCTGCTGGTGGGGCCCTGGAG
>CAZDAQ010000299.1:0-2398 GCA_964503425.1 uncultured Opitutales bacterium | reverse complement strand
GAGCGCGAGATGGCGGCCGTCGGGGGAGAATTCCAGATGCCGGCCGGGGTGGGGGAGCATTTGAGAAAACACCTCGCGCAACGTGGGTAGGTGCCAGAGCTTCAGCGACTCGCGTTCCCCGACCGAAGCCAGGGTGCGCCCATCGGGCGAAAACGCAAGGTCGGTGGTCTCCTCCAGATGACCGGGCAAGACGCCGGACGGTTGCGCGTCGGCCGTATTCCACAGGCGGATGGTGCCGTCCATGCTGCCGGTGGCCAGCGTGCCGCCGTCCGGCGAGAAAGCCAGCCCGCTGACGAAGTCGTGATGACCTCTGACGATCGACTCCCTGCCGTCCGTGCAACGGTAGAGGAAGAACTCCTTTTGACGTTCCACGCTGACGGCGAGAAATCTTCCGTGCGGCGACAACACCGCGTTGCGGATCGGCGGGGTCGGGCCGCTGAGGCTTTGTTTCAACTCGCCGGTCCCGATGCCCCATACGCGCGCGACGCCGAAACGATCCGTGCCGAAGAAGAATTCCCGATCCGGCGACATTCCCCAAAAGACAAATTCGTCCGTGTTGGTTCCGCGGCCGCCGAGCGGAACGCTGCGCTCCGGCGCGCCGGCCTGCGGCAGCCAGAATTCCAGGGCCTGATCACCCGGCGCAAGCGCAACGAGAAATCGGCCGGCCGGCGAGAATCCAGCGATGCGATGGCGGCGCGCGAGAGTCTCTGCGACTCGGGCGCGACCGGCCACCTCCCATAACGCGAATGCCCCAACCGGTGCGGGATTGACGGTGACGAGCAACGCGCTGTCGGGGGAAAAAATCGGACGTGAGACGTCTGAGTGCAAGATCTCGCGCTGACGGGCGGGTGGGTCCGCCGCCCAAAGCATCACGTGCTGATCCTTCCCGCCGGTGACAATATCCTTGCCATCGGGACTGAATGCCGCGCACCAAATTTCACTTTCGTGTCCGCGGCGCACGCCCTTCTGCTCCAGCGTCGCGCGGTCCCACAGCCGGATGGTCTGGTCGGAGCTTGTCGTCACAATCGTCTTTCCGTCCGGCGCAAACTGTGCGTTCCAGACGTTGAGATGGTTCGCGGAGAAAACTCGCGGCCCGGAATCGTCCGCCGTTTTCCAAATTGAAACCTCGCCCGACCAGCCGGCGGAAAGCAGTTCGCTTCCCTCCGGCAAGAAGTTGAGCGACCACACGGGGCTTTTGGTGGCGACCGTGCGCAGCAGTCTTCCCGACGCGGTGGAGTAAAGGCGGATGCCGTTCGGTTCCGCGGCCACGGCGAGCCACTGGCCGTCCGGCGACAGCGCCAGCGCGCGCCCTGGTTCGGCGAAGGCGCGGAGCCGCTGGCCAGTGCGCCAGTTCCAAAGCGAGACCGTGCCCGGTTCGTCGAAGAAGAACGGGCTGGCTTCGGACACCGCCAGCAGCGAGCCGTCCCGGGCCAGCGCGCCGATTTTCCCCGGGAAATTGGCCACGGTCAGCCAGGAGGCGGTGTCGCGAAACTGCACGCCGCCGGTTCCCGCAACCATCAAAGCGCGGTTGTCCGGCGTGAACGCCAGCGACCACACGGCCCCCGTGCAGACGTTGAGCGTCTGGAGACAGGCTCGTTTCGTCGCGTCCCAGATCTTGAGCTGTCCGCCCATTCCGCCGCTGGCGATGGTCTTGCCGTCCGGCGCAAAAGCGACGCAGGTGACGATCCAGTCGTGAACCCCCAGCGTGGCCTCCTGGTCGCCCTGGCAGAGCTTCCGAAGACAACGCCATTCAAACCCGCGCAAATCCGTCTCGCCGGCCAGCGGGCGCAGCCGGTCCAGCGTGCGGCGGGCGCGGCCGAAATCACCTTCCTGCATCACATGCGCCGCGAGAGCCACATCCGCCGCATAAAGATTGAGCCGCGTCGTGGCGGCGTTTCTCTCCGCGCGCAGCCGCTGCTGCATTTCGCCCTGCGCATGCACATTGGAGCGATGCCATTCGTAAAGGATGCCGGCAAGCCCGGTGGCCAGGGCGAGGTGCAGCGCGACCCACAAAGCCACCAGCGCAGGGTGGCGTTTGCACCAAAGCCACGCCGCTTCCACGACTGAAACCGGACGCGCCTGAATGGGTTTGCCGGCCAGAAACAGTTCCAGATCCTCGGCCAGTTCCCGCGCGGAACTGTAGCGCCGCGCCGGTTCCTTTTGCAGGCACTTGAGGCAGATGGTCTGCAGGTCCGGCGGCATGCTGGGATTGAGCTTGCGCGGCGGCACCGGCGGCGCGTCCTGCACCTGGCGCAAGATCTCCTGCATCGTTTCGCCCTGAAATGGCGGCCGTCCGGTAAGCAGTTGGTACAAAATCGCGCCCAGCGAATAAACGTCTGAATGCGGCCCGATTTCCGCGAATCGGCCATCGGCCTGTTCGGGCGGAATGAAATTCGGC
>CAZDAQ010000298.1:0-2408 GCA_964503425.1 uncultured Opitutales bacterium | reverse complement strand
CCAACATGAAAGCCGCTGGCAAAACCTACGACCCCGTCATCTACGCCGGCGCCGGTCATGGCTTCATGCGCTCCGGCATGGACGACTCCCCGACCCCTGCCAACAAACAGGCCATGCTCGACGCCTGGAAACGCTGGACCGCCCTCCTCACCAAACTCACCACCACGCCCGCCACCACCGCAACCCCCGCGCCCGCACCCACCCCGCCTGCGAAAACCTAAATCTCTCTTCAGTCACCTCCGTCATCAACCAACTGTCTCCATTATGATTTCACTTTCCCATCGCCACTCGCGTGTCCTTCCCGTCCTCCTCGCCGCTGCGCTCAGCCTTCTCACCCTCGCCCTCGGCGGCTGTGCCGGCCAAACCCCTCCCAAATCCAGTCCGAACACCAGCGCCGTAATTGACAACAACCGCCCCATCTACTCCGACTCCATCCCTTCCAGCGCCGATGTCATCCTCCTCACCACGCTTTACAACGCCTACCCTTACGAAACCGTCACCATCAACAACATGGAATACCACTGGCAATTCGAGTTGTTTCAAGTGGTGCGCATCGAAAAAGGCCAGTGGAACTACGCCACCCTCTCCTTTAACTGTGTGGACAGCTACACCCAGAACAGCAACGGCTCCGGCAAACGTCCCTGGCCCTACCACTCCGGCGTCTATTTTCGCTTCTGGCTCAACACCCGCCAAATCCCCGCCCGCATCGTCGGCCAGCAAATCGTTTACCCCCAGGGCTGATTGCTCGCCAGCCCACTCGCGAAGTTAGTGGCCTTACCCCACTATCCCGCCCGTGGACAGGAAGATCCCCTTCAGGTTCATCTCCAGCGCCTTCGGGTTCGGCGAATTCTCCAGCCCCGCCGCCTTGGAAATAATCCCCGCCTTGATCAACCGGTAAAGATCCTTGTTGAAGGACTTGGAACCGTTGTCCCCGCCCGCCTCGATTACCGACGGTATCTTCTCAAACGCCCCGTCCTGGATCACGCTCCGCGCCAGCGAATCCACCACGAATATCTCGCACGCCGGCGCCCGCCCCCCGCCTTCCATCGCCGGCACCAGCTTCTGCGTGATCGTCGCCTTCAGGCACCCCGCCACCGACCGCCGCATCCCGATCTGCTGCTCCGGCGGGAAAAAGTCGAACAACCGCTGCACCGCCTGCTGCGCGTTCGCCGCGTGCAGCGTCCCGAACACCATGTGCCCCGTCTCTGCCGCATGCAGCGCCGTCTCAAACGTGTGCGCGTCGCGCATCTCGCCCACCAGGATCACGTCCGGATCCTGCCGCAGCACCGCCTTCAACCCCAGTGCGAACGTCGGCGTGTCTATCCCCACCTCCCGCTGGTTGAACACGCTCTTGATGTCCTTGTAAATATACTCGATCGGGTCCTCCAGCGTCACCACGTGCAGGTCGAAGTTCTGGTTGATGTAATTCAGCATCGCCGCCAGCGTCGAGCTCTTGCCCGACCCCGTCGCCCCGCACACCAGCACGATCCCGTCGTCCCCTTCGCACAGTTTCTTGAACACGTCCGCTTCGTGGTTCAACTGCTCGAACGTCGGCGGCCGGTCCTTGATGTGCCGGAATACCATGCTCGGCAGCCCGCGTTGGTAAAACCCGTTCACGCGGAACCGCCCCAAATTCTGCTTCTCCAGGCTGTAGCAATAGTCCACCTGGAAGTTCTTCTTCCAGTCCGGCGCAAACTGCTCCGGCACCGTCTCTTCGATGAACTCCAAAATCGTCTTCTCGCTGATCGCGTCCATCTCCACCGCTTCCAAATTCCCATGCAACCGCAAATGCGCCGCCGTGTTCGACTTCACATGGATGTCGCTCGCCTTGTTCTCCACCGCCAGTTGCAGCAGACTGTTGAAAATTTCGACGGCTTCAGACATGGCGGTGGCGGATTAAAAATGTGGCCCGGCCCGCGCCCGCTCTCCCCGGCTCCTCCGGGAAAAATGGCCTTGTCGCGAGCGGCGACTTGCGCGAGCATGGACGTTCGGCCCGTCCCTTAACGTATCCCGGCGCCATCCATGAACACAACCCCTTTTTGCGGCGTCCACACAGCCCTCGTCACCCCCTTCCTCAACGGCAAGGTGGACTACCCCAGCCTCGCCCGCCTCATTGATTTCCAGCTCCGTGAGGGCGTCAACGGCCTCGTCTCTGTAGGCACCACCGGCGAATCCCCCACGCTCGATTACGACGAGCATATCGAGGTCATCCGCTTCACCGTCGCGCGCGTCGCGGGCCGCGTCCCCGTCCTCGCCGGCACCGGCTCCAACAACACCGCCGAGCAACTCGAACTCACCCAGCGCGCCCTCGATGTCGGTGCCGAGGCCTTCCTCCTCGTGGCCCCGTATTACAACAAACCCAGCCAGGAGGGCATCTATCGCCATTTCGCCGCCGCCGCCCGGATGAC
>CAZDAQ010000297.1:0-2428 GCA_964503425.1 uncultured Opitutales bacterium | reverse complement strand
TTTGGAGGTGTTCGTAGAGGAGGGTGTAGCGGTAGAAGGTGGCAAAGCACATGTAGAGCGCGATGTAGAGGCCGGGGAAGCCGTCGAGGAAGCCGCCGCGGAAGAGGTAGCCGCGCCAGAAGCGCCATTTGGCGCGGAAGATGGCGTTGAGGGCGGACCAGCGGGCGCCGCGATCAAGCTGGCGGCGGAGGAAGATGTCGCCGAAATAGCCGATTTTCTGGAGGTGGTCGCGCAGGCTGGGGCAGGTGTAGTGGTGGAGGTCACCGGAGAGTTTGGCGGCGGGGCCGGTGAGTTCCATTTTGTCGTGCTCGCGGGAACCGGCCCACTTGCCCTGGCCGCGGCGGAGGAGGCGGAGGGAATGGTCGGGATACCAGTCGCCGTGCTTGATCCAGCGGCCCAGGAACCAGACTTTGCGGGGGAAATAGGCGCCGGCGAATTTGGGATCGTCGTGCTGAATGAAGTCGCGAAGGGAGTGGGCGAGGGCGGGGGAGACCTCTTCGTCCGCATCGAGGCAGAGGATCCAAGGCTGGGTGGCGTAGGTGAGGGCGAGGTTTTTTTGGTCGCGGTGGCCCTGCCAGGGGTGTTCGTGGACGACGGCGCCGTAGCGGCGGGCGATGGCGACGGTGTCGTCGGTGCAGTCGTTGACGACGGCGATGATCTCGCTGGTCAGCCCGGCGATGCTGTCAAGGCAGCGCGGGAGGTTGGCGGCCTCGTTGCGGGCGATGAGGACAAGGCTGAGGGGGAGGGGCATGAGGCGGAAAGTGAAAAGTAAAAGGTAAGAAAGAAGGGCGATTAGACCGAGGTTAGAGATTTTTGGATGCGGGTCCAGACGGCGGCGGGGATGATGGCAGCGATGCAGGGGTTGGGCGAGCGGCATTGGTGCCAGTGGCCGCTGCAGGGGCAGAGGCTGCCTTGAACGGATTGGTGGGCGGGGCCGAGGGGCGCCCAGCGGGACGCGGCAGTCGGGCCGAAGAGGCCGATGGTGGGCACGCCGAGGCCGGCGGCGAGGTGCAGCGGGGCGGTGTCCGGCGAGACGAAGAGGCGGGCGCGGGCGAGGACGGCGAGAAAATGGGCGAGGTCGAGGTCGGCGGGCAGGGCGGCGGCTTCGGGGAGGGCGCGGCGAAGTTCGGCGAGGTGGGCTTGCTCGCGCGGGGAGGGACCGGAGGAGAAGACGACGGGTAGCTTAGCGGCGTGGGCGAGGCGGTAGAGCTCGACCCAGTTGGCGAGGGGCCATTCCTTTTTTGGCTGACTGGTGGAGAGGTGGAAGAGGACGGGGTGGCCGGGGAGGATTTTTTTGGCCGAGGCAACCAGGGAGGGGTCGGCACGGGTTTCGAGGCGCGGGTCGGCGGGGAAGGGGATGTTCCAGGCGCTGAGGACTTGGAGGTCGTGGACGACCTCGTGGCGGGTGGGGTCGGCCTCCTCGATGCGCTGGGTGTAGGCGAGGCGGCGAACGAAGTGGCCGTTTTGGGCGACGACGCCGAGGCGCTCGCGGGCGCCCACGAGGCGGCTGAGGATGGCGCCGCGGTCGTTGCCGACGAAGTCCACGCTGCGGTCGAAGCGCTCGCGCCGAAGGGCGCCGATGACGGGCAGGCTGGCGGACAGGCGGACCTTGCCGCGAGTGCGCGGGAGGGCCCAGACGCGGTCAATCCACGGGAGGTGGCGGACGATGGGGGCGGCGTCCTCGGCGACGAGGAGATGGAGCTCGGCGTCAGGCCAGTGCGCGCGCAAGGCGCGCAGCGCAGGCACGACCACGGCAACATCGCCCAGGAATTTGAATTTGATGGCCAGGATTTTTGTCTTGGACACCGCGGGAGGAACATGGTGGAAAGATGGGAGCATTCCAAGCACAGACCCGGTAATTTTACAGGGCCTACCCCATTTGCATGTCATCCGAAGAACTCGAACAACAGGAAAAAGAGGCGATACTGGACTTTTTCGGCCGGCGGGCCGGGGGGTATTTCGTCGAAATCGGGGCGAACGACCCGCGTCAACTCTCGCAGACGTGGCTGCTGGAGCAGCTGGGCTGGACGGGGCTGCTGGTGGAGCCGCAGCAGAAATGCTATGAGAAACTGGTGGAGGCGCGGCCCAAGTCGCGCGTGGTGCGGGCGGCGTGCGCGGGGCCGGAGGCGCGGGGGACGGGGTCGCTGCACGTGGCGCAGAGCAGTGTGCACAGCAGCCTGGAGCGGCACGTGGACGACCAGGGGGTGAATTATGTGGGGCAGGAGACGGTGCCGATTGTGACTGTCGACGACCTGCTGGCGCAAGCGCCGCCGCCGCGGGTGGATTTTGTTTCGATTGACGTGGAGGGCACGGAGCTGGACGTGCTGCGGGGGTTTGACCTGGCGAAGTGGAAGCCGGAGTTGCTGCTGATTGAGGACAAGGTGAATAATTTGGTGAAGCACCGGTATATTTTGGCGCGCGGCTACCG
>CAZDAQ010000296.1:0-2441 GCA_964503425.1 uncultured Opitutales bacterium | reverse complement strand
CCCGCCAAAAACCCCATCGTCGTGATGGACACTTCCCTCGGCCCGGTCGAAATGGAGATCTTCGTGGACAAGGCCCCCATCACCGCCGCCAACTTCCTGCAGTATGTGGACGCCGGCTTCTACAACGGCACCATCTTCCACCGCGTCATCCCCAACTTCATGATCCAGGGCGGCGGCTTCACCCCCGGCATGGACGAAAAACCCACCCGCGCCCCCATTAAAAACGAGGCCGGCAACGGCCTCACCAACGACCTCGGCACCCTCGCCATGGCCCGCACCGGCGTCGTGGACAGCGCCACCGCCCAGTTCTTCGTCAATACCAAGGACAACGCCTTCCTCAACCACTCCGACAACTCCGCCCAGGGCTACGGCTACGCCGTCTTCGGCAAAGTCGTCAATGGCATGGACGTCGTCAAAAAAATCGAAATCGTCCCCACCGGCATGGCCCCCAACGGCATGGGCGACGTCCCCGTCACCCCCGTCCTCATCAAGTCCATCAAGCGCAAGTAACGCCGCCCGCCAAAGTCTCGCCATACCGCGACCCGCCCAAGTCTCGCCACCTTTGGAGGGACGACCTCCGTGTCGTCCGCGTTTTTGTCTGAACGTCCCGCCATCCCGAGATCGCTTCTGCCGGCGGTTCGCGCATCACCACCGCCTCGCACCCACTTCCCGCCGCTTCAGCTCCCCAACACCGGCGCCAGCGCCACCCGGAAGCCCACGTTGTCGAACCGGTAGCCGGCGTTATGGTGATCCCGGCTTGCCGAGCGGCTCGCGCTGGCCGACCGCAGCCACCCCCCGCCGCGCACCACGCGAAACGTCCCCCGCCCCGGCCCCGCCGGATCCGCGATCACCGCTGGCTTGTAGGACCCATACCAATCCCGGCACCATTCCCACACGTTCCCGTGCATGTCATAAAGTCCCCAAGCATTCGGCTGCTTCTGCCCCACCATATGCGTCGTCTTCCCTGAGTTGCCGCCATACCAACCCGCCGCGCCCAGGTCGCTATCCGTATCCCCAGTGTAGTAGCGCGTCGTCGTCCCCGCCCGGCACGCGTATTCCCACTCGGCCTCCGTTGGCAGCCGGTATTCGTATCCCGCCGGCAGCCGCCCCGCCGCCTGCTCCTGCGCCGTCAGTTTCTTGCAAAAACCACATGCATCGTCCCACGATACATTCTCCACCGGCAACTGCCCGTCCCCGTGAAAGTAGCTCGGGTTCGCCCCCATCAGCGCCTGCCACTGCCCCTGCGTCACCTCATATTTCCCCAGCCAGAAATTCCGGGTAAGGGTCACCAGCATCATCGGGCCTTCATCCGGGTTGCGACCCATCTCGCTCCGCGGGCTGCCCATGGTAAAGTTACCCGCCGGTATCGGCGCCAGCTCCAGACCCAGCCCCGGCACAGTCACGGCTTCCGCCGCCCGCGCCTCCGCCGGGCCGCCATAAGCGGCCAGCAAACAAATAAATCCGCCCAGCCTCAGGCTTAAATAATTCATCGGGGTAATCCTAACGGGGGTTTCCAACTTCTTTTCTCGCAGCGCCTTATATTATCGGCTACCCCGCTAAAAACTTAACCCGATACCCTCGCCTTGTCAAATTACCCCCTCACTTTAAAACCTAATCTAGCCTACGTAATAATTCCCTCAATTAAACGACTTCCCGCACCCGCACGTGCTCGTCGCCTTCGGGTTCCGCACCTCGAATCCCTTGCCGTGCAGCCCGTCGTCAAAATGCACCGTCGAGCCGTCAATGTATTCCAGCGTCGTCGGATCCACCAAAAACCGCACCCCCTGCGACTCCAGCCGCTGGTCGTCCGCCTTCGGCTCGTCGAACGACATCCCGTATTCCAGCCCGGAGCATCCCCCCGCCTCCACGAACAGCCGCAGCAGCCGCCCCTCGGCCCCCGTCTCGCGCTGGAGTTCCTGAATGCGCCGCGCGGCGCTCTCGCTCAACATAATCATAATTCCCAAAATACCCCGTGCCGCCGCCCTTGTCAATCGGCCATCATCCTCCTGCCGCCGTGGCCGCCCGCCCCCGGAACCCCTTGGCCCTTGGGCTCTTCCATGACCCGGCCGTCCTTCCTCCTCCCGCCCCCAGCAGGAATCGTGCGCGTTTGCGAAAAGAGGATTGCCCACCGCCCCTGAAACCCTTTGAGTGCACTTCCCCGTGCAAAAGCTTAAGCATATTTTTAACGAGATCCACTACGAGATGATTCGCTCCATCGCCGAGGGCGGCATGGGCATGGTCCTCGAAGCCCGCCAGCATGGCTCGGACAACTTCAGCAAAGTCGTCGCCATCAAGCTCATTCGCGAGGAATACTCCGCCATCCCCGAGTTCCGCAGCAACTTCGTCGGCGAGGCCCGCCTCGTCGCCGACCTCATTCACACCAACATCGTCCAGACCTACCACCTCGGCGTCATCGGCGGCCAGTATTACATGGTCATGGA
>CAZDAQ010000295.1:0-2464 GCA_964503425.1 uncultured Opitutales bacterium | reverse complement strand
ACATGGCGGAGGCGCGGGCGTTTTACGAGGGGGTGCTGGGGTTGAAGGTGAAAAAGGATTTCGAGGGGAAGTGGGTGGAGTATGACATTGGGGGCGGGGTGCTGGCGATCACGACGCTGGCGACGGAGCGGGTGCCGGGGGCGGCGGGCGGGTTCGTCGCACTGGAGGTGGATGATTTGGAGGCGTGGGTGGCGGAGATGAAGGCGAAGCACGTGACGCTAATTGTCGAGCGGTTCGAGACGCCGATTAGCTCGATGGCGGTGATTGCGGATCCGGACGGGAACGAGGTGACGCTGCACCAGGCGAAGCAGGGGTAGGGGCGTAGAGGGGGCAGTATGTAACAACGAGGCGGGGTTGTGGCGGGAGTGTAAAATCTGGGTGACGGCGTGGGTGACGGATTGACGGAAAGCGGCGGGGACTGTCTTTCAAGGCGATGCGGCACCGGTTCCGATGGATGGTGATTTTGCTGATGGCGACGCCGTGGGCGGTGGCGGAGGCGACGCTGGAGCTGGTGCAGTCGGCACCGGTGGAGACGAATCTGGCGGCGCCGGGAATTCGCAGCGCCAGCGACGTGTGGGTGGAGATGGCGCAGGGGGCGAACGCGAGTTTGGACATTGAGCAGTTTTATTTGTCGGCGACGCCGGAGAAGGGGATCCAGGATGCGGTGATGCTGAAGGTGGATGATGCGATCGCGGCGGCGGCGAAGCGGGGGGTGAAAGTGCGGCTGCTGCTGGACGCGGGATATTTTAAGAATTACCCGGACGACGCGAAGACGCTGGCGCAAAATGCCAATGTGACGGTGAAGACACTGGATGTGAAGGCGCTGACGGGGGGAATTCTGCACGCGAAGTTTTACGTAGTGGACGGGAAATGGTCGTTCATCGGGAGCCAGAATTTTGACTGGCGGGCGCTGGACCACATCCACGAGATCGGGGTGCGCACGGATGATGCAGGGGTGAGCTCGGGGCTGGAGGCGGTGTTTGCGAAGGATTGGGCGCAGGGGGTTTTGGCGGGCGGGAAGGATACGGCGGGGCCGGCGGCAGCGGGTGTGGCGCAGGGGAGCGCGGGGGTGCAGTTTTACGCGTCGCCGAAGTCGCTGAATCCACCGGGAGTGAACGACACGCTGACGGCGTTGCTGGAAAAAATCAAAGGAGTGAAGAAAACTTTGGACGTGCAGACGTATGAATACGCGACGTCGCTTTACGACAGCAAGGAGACGTGGACGGTGTTGCAGGATGCGCTGACGGCGGCGGCGGGGCGCGGGGTGAAGGTGCGGCTGATAGTGGACCAATCGAAAGTGAAGATGGGCGGGGCGGCGCTAAAGGCGCTGGCGGGCACGCCGAACGTCGAGGTGAAGGGCGTATTGATCCCCAAGTGGTCGGGCGGGACGATTTCGTATGCACGGCTGGTGCACAGCAAATACATGGTGTTTGACGGGACGAGCGCGTGGGTGGGGACGGAGAATTTGGAGGGGTCGTATTTTACCACGACGCGGAACGTGGGGGTGATGTTCACGGACGCGAAAGTGGTGGGGGAGCTGGGGCAGGTGTTTGCGCGGGTGTGGGGGAGTGCGTATGCGACGCCGGTGGCGGGCAGCTAAATAAAAAACGCCGCAGGGAAATGCAGCGTTGAAAACGAGCGCGCGGGTTCTGGCGCTAGTCGCCCATCTGGTAGAAGAATTCTTCCTTCACGATCTTGCCGTTGAAGACGGTGTAGAGGGCGCCTTCCTCCATGGTGAAGCGCTGGCCGGCCATGGGGCCGGACTTGGGGGTGACATCGTATTTGAAGTGGACGATGAAGCGGTCGTCGTGCGGCCAGGGGCCGTTGACCTCGGCGCTGTGGATGGTGTGGTTGGCGAGCCACCATTCGCTTTTCTTTTTGATGGCAGCGCGGCCCTTGATTTTACGACCGCCCGTCGGGCCGTCGCACGGTTCGATGCTGACGGCACCGGTGCTGAGGAGGGTGTCAATGGCCTTGAGGTTTTTGCCCTGGCGGCAGAATTCGACGAGTCTTTGACCGACTTTGTAGGCAGAGGGCATGGGAGGAGGGAGTTTGGAGTTAGGAATTAAGAATGCAGATTGCAGAATTCAAAATGGAGAGGTGGATGGTGGGCGTCTGAGTTGCGAATCAACATCAAGTCGCGCGCGAGTGCAAACCAGAAGGGCGGTTTTCGGTGACGACGGGGTGTCAGTTCGCGCGGTGTTCCATGTCCTGGATGAGGGCGAGGAGGAAGTGGTTGTTACCGCCGAGTTTTTTGGCGGCGGCGAGGGCGGCCTGGGTGAGCTGGCGGGCTTTTTTGCGGGAGGCGTCGAGGCCGTAGAGGGAGGCGTAGGTGAGTTTGCCGTGGCGCTGGTCGAGGCCGGCGGTTTTGCCGAGGGTGGCGGTGTCGGCGGTGGCGTCGAGGATGTCGTCAATGGCCTGGAAGGCGAGGCCGAGGTTGCGGCCGACGGTGGTCATGAGGGCG
>CAZDAQ010000294.1:0-2487 GCA_964503425.1 uncultured Opitutales bacterium | reverse complement strand
CGTTTATCATTTATCGTTTAGCGCTTATCCTTTCCCGTAATGTCTTCCTCCCTCGCCACTGCCGCCCCGCTCCCTGCCGTCGCGCCCGCGTCCCGCCCGGCCGACCCGCTGCTCGAGCCCACCTTCTCCGCTGCGCTCGACGCCTCCCTCGATCCCGCGTGGCTCGCCGACCGCCGCCGCGCCGCTTGGCGTCAGTTCGCCACCCGCGCCATCCCCACGCGCAAGGACGAGCGCTGGCGCTTCGCCACGCTCCAAGGCCTCTCCCTCGACGGTTTTCACGTTCCCGCCGCTGCCCCCACCGGCGCGGTTGCCCCCGACCTTAAGCAACGCTCCGCCCTCGTCCCCGCGGTCGCCCAGCTCACTTTTGCCGACGACTACCTGCTTGACCACGCCCCGCTCCCCGCCGAGCTCGCGCGCAAGGGCGTCATCTTCCTCCCGCTCGCCGAAGCCGTCGTCCGGCACCCCGAGCTCCTCCGCGAGCATCTCTTCACGCACGACCGCGCCCTCGGCGGCGATAAATTCCTCGGCCTGCACCAGGCCCACACCCGCGCCGGCACTTTCCTCTATGTCCCCGACGGCGTCGAAATCCCCGAAACCTTTGTCGCCGCCCATTGGGCCGCCTCGCCCGGCGCCGCCATTTTCCCGCACACGCTCATCATCGCCGGAGCGAACACCACCATCAACTTCCTCGACTTCTACGCCTCCGCCTCTCCCGCGGGCGCGGCCCTCGCCGTCGGCGCCGCCACCGTCCTCGCCGGCCCCGGCTCCCGGGTCTTCCGCAAAAGTATCCAGAATCTGAATACAGACTCGCTCGCCTTCCAGATGGACACTTCCCTCGGCGAGCGCGACGCCACCGTCAAAAACATCACTGTCCACCTCGGTGCCCGCCGCTCCCGCTTCGAGAACCAGGCCCGTCTCATCGGCCCCGGCGCCCACCTCAAGCTCTACGCCCTCACCATCGGCACCGCCAAACAGGAGTTCGACCAGCGCACCTTCCAGGACCACGTCGCCCCCCGCGCCACTTCCGACCTCCTCTACAAAAACGCCCTCCTCGACGACGCCCGCTCCATCTTCGCCGGCATGATTCGCGTCGAGCCCGCCGCCGCGGAAACCGACGCCTACCAGCAAAACCGCAACCTCCTCCTCGGCCCCGCCGCCGAGGCCAACTCCCTTCCCGGTCTCGAAATCATGAACTGCAACGTCCGGTGCACGCACGGTGCCACCACGGGCCGCATTGACCCCGAGCAGTTCTTCTACCTCCGCTCCCGCGGCATCCCCGCGGCGACAGCCTACCAGCTCCTCGTCTTTGGCTTCTTCGAGGAGGTCATCGAAAAGGTCGAAAACGCCCCGCTTTCCGAACTCCTCCACACCCTCGTCCGCCAAAAATTCGCCAAATAACCGCGCCCCTTCCACCTCCTCGCGCAGTCGCCGTGCCTTGCAGCCTTCACCCGCACTTTCCTACTAAGCACTAAAACACCAAGCACCAGAACACTCAAGTAGGTGTTCCCATGTTCAACTACCGCAAGCCCATGTCTCCCAGCGAGCGCATCCTCAGCCGCGACGTCACCGCCACCCTCGTTCCGGCCGGTGACTCCGTCAACCTCCCCACCGGCACCCGTGTCACCATCACGCACCGCCTCGGGGGTAACTTCACCGTCGTGTGCGACTACGGCATGTTCCGCATCGTCGGTGCCGACGCCGACGCTCTCGGCGAGGAAAAGGCTGCGCCCGCCGCTGAATCCGCCGCCGATGCCGCCGCCTCAGGCCCCCCCGCCGAGCCCCAGCTTTGGGACGCCCTCAAAACCGTTTTCGATCCCGAAATCCCCGTCAACATCGTGGACCTCGGCCTCATCTACACCCTCGAAATCAAGGACCTCGGCGCTGGCCGCCACGGCGTCGAAGCGAAGATGACCCTCACCGCCCCCGGCTGCGGCATGGGCCCCGCCATCGCCGAGGACGCCCGCGCCCGCCTCGCCTCCGTCCCCGGCGTCTCCGAAGCCAAGGTTGAAATCGTCTGGGATCCGCCATGGAACCAGGAGCGCATCTCCGAAGAGGGCAAGATGCAGCTCGGCCTCATCTAACAGGGCAGCGCGCGGCCTCCTGATTTTCTGATCTTGTGGAGGGACGACCTCCGTGTCGTCCTCTTCCCCTTTGCACACGCAAAAAGGGCGCTTCGCGTCCCAGCCATTGCCGCTTCACGAAGCGCCCATCGTCCTCATCTGGCATTCTGCGCCGTTACCGGCCGCGCCGAGGGCGTTGCTGTTCTAAATGCAGTCCTTCTGCTTAACGGTAACCCCCGCTGATGAAGAAGGTTTCACCGGTGATCCAACTTGAATCCTCCGAAGCCAGGAACACCACCGCGTTGGCGATGTCTTTCGGCACCCCGATGCGTCCGAGCGGCGTGGTCGAGAGCACCTGCTTCTCGAAATCACTCCCGGTGATGCCCGCCGTGTGCGTGCCTTCCGTCGTCACCATGCCGGGGCCGAT
>CAZDAQ010000293.1:0-2498 GCA_964503425.1 uncultured Opitutales bacterium | reverse complement strand
GCTGGCTCTACGCCCTCGGCATCCCCAATGTCGGCGACGCCACCGCCAAGGAGGTCTCCAAACACCACGCCGACTTCGCCGCCCTGCGCGATTCCGCCATCCTCCGCGACATCGCCGCCGCCGCCGTCCTCGAAGCCCGGCGCAAGGAAGTCTCCCCTTCCTCACGCGCCAATCCGCCCAAATCCGATGCCGAAAAATCCTCGCGCAAAAAACAAACCGAGGAACTCGCCGCACAAATCGCCGCCATCGAAGCCCGCCTCGCCCCGCTCGACATTTCGCAGGAGGTCGGCCCCGTCGTCGCCGAAAGTCTCCTCCAGTTCTTCGCCTCCCCTGCCGGCCAATCCTTCCTCGACCACCTCGCCCAACTCAAAATCCACCCCCGCTCCGATAACCTCCGCTCTTCCACCGCCTCCGGCCCGCTCTCCGGAAAAACCCTCGTCCTCACCGGCACCTTGCCAACTCTCTCCCGCGAGGAAGCCACCAAGCTCATCGAAGCCGCCGGCGGCAAAGTCTCCTCCTCCGTCAGCAAAAAAACCTCCTACCTCCTCGCCGGCGCCGAAGCCGGCTCCAAACTCGACAAAGCCCGCGAACTCGGCATCCCCATTCTCGAAGAAAATGCATTGCTGAAATTGATCGGAAGATAGTCTCGTTTGCCGACGACATGCCCCTTGGCGCTGGACTGATTCGTGCTCATTTGAGTCCATTCGCGGCTTGATTATCCCAACCCAACGCACCCAACGCATCAAACGCAGCCAACCGAGCCAACGCATCAAACCTATCCAACGCAGCCAACGCAACCAACGCAGTGATACCACCCCCGCACCCTTCTCTGCTACGCTCCCATCCGCACAAGGATGGGCCTCTGCCCCGCCCTCTGCCAGTTCTGCCCTCCGCATGACTGCGCCGCTGCCTACCCCCATCCCACCCCTCACCCACCCAAAACACTCTCCCCGTCCAACCCCGTCGCACCTAGTCCAACCAAATCCAACCTAATCCAACCTCTTTTATTTTCCCCAACCCCCATCCGGTGTCTCCCTGTTCACCTATCTTCCCACCAATTATCCTGTTCATCCCGCTCATCCTGTCTAAAAATCCTTCCCCTCCTCTTCTCTTCTCTTCTCTCTTCATTTTAAATTTGTCATTTTAAATTTTAAATTTCCTCCCCCCATGCCTCTCTCCCCCCTCGCCGGCCACCCCGCCCCCCTCGGCCTCCTCGCCAACATCCCCCGCCTTGTCGCCCTCTATTACGCGACGCTGCCCGACATGTCCAACCCCGCCCAGCGGGTCGCCTTCGGCACCTCCGGCCACCGCGGCTCCAGCCTCAATGGCAGCTTCACCGACGCTCACATCGCCGCCATCACCCAGGCCGTCTGCGAATTCCGCGCCCGCGAAAACACCACCGGCCCCCTCTTCCTCGGCATTGACTCCCACGCGCTCTCCGAACCCGCCCAAATCACCGCCCTCGAAGTCCTCGCCGCCAACGAGGTCACCGTCGTCATCCAGCAGGGCCTGGGCCTCACCGCCACCCCCGTCGTCTCCCACGCCATCCTCGTTCACAATAAAACCCAACCCGCCGCCCTCGCCGACGGCATCGTCGTCACCCCTTCGCACAACCCGCCCACCGACGGCGGCTTCAAATACAATCCCCCCACCGGCGGCCCCGCCGACACCAACGCCACCGGCTGGATTCAGGACCGCGCCAACAAGCTCCTCGAAGCTAACAACGAGGAGGTCAACCGCATCCCCTTCCCCCGCGCTCGCGAGGCCGCCACCACCATCGAACGCGATTACCTCACGCCCTATGTCCGCGACTTGAAAAACGTCGTGGATATGGCCGCCATCAAGTCCGCCGGCCTCAAGCTCGGCGTGGATCCGCTCGGCGGCGCGTCCCTCCCCGTCTGGGAGCGCGTGGCCGACGAATACAAACTCGACCTCGAAATCGTCAACCGCTCGCTCGACCCGCGCTTCGCCTTCATGTGCGTGGATCACGACGGCAAGATCCGCATGGACTGCTCCTCCCCCTACGCCATGGCCGGCCTCATCGCCCTCCAGGACCGCTTCGACGTCGCCTTCGCCAACGACCCCGACTCCGACCGCCACGGCATCGTCGCCCGCGGCCACGGCCTCCTCAACCCCAACCACTACCTCGCCGTCGCCATCAACTACCTCTTCCAAAACCGCCCCGGCTGGCCCGCCGCCGCCGCCATCGGCAAGACCCTCGTCTCCACCGCCCTCATTGATCGCGTCGCCACCTCCCTCAAGCGCACCCTCAGCGAAGTCCCCGTCGGCTTCAAATGGTTTGTGGACGGCCTGCTCACCGGTCGCTACGGCTTCGGCGGCGAGGAAAGCGCCGGCGCTTCCTTCCTCCGGCTCGACGGCTCCGTCTGGACCACCGACAAGGACGGCCCCATCGCCTGCCTCCTCGCCGCCGAAATCACCGCCAAGACCGGCAAAAATCCCGGCGAACACTATAAGGAACTCATCGCCCGCTTCGGCGA
>CAZDAQ010000292.1:0-2520 GCA_964503425.1 uncultured Opitutales bacterium | reverse complement strand
GCTTGACCGGGACAGTGGTTCCATTATGGTTGTGCTCATGACAACGATTACATTGAAGCGGATTCCGGCGGGGTTGCACCGGGCGTTGAAGCAGCGGGCGGCGCGGAACCGGCGGAGCCTGAACAGCGAAGTGCTGGCGACGTTGGAGAGCAAAGTGGGGGAGCGGACGAGGGATGTGGACGCGCTGCTGGAGGAGGCGGCGAAGTTTCGGAAGGCACTTAATTTTACGATGACGCAGGAGGAGCTTGACGCGGCCAAGTGGGAGGGACGCGCTTGATCGTGGTGGATGTTAACGCGCTGGCGTATCTTTGGATTCAGGGTCCGTTTACCGCCGCGGCGGCGGCTTGCCTGAAGAAAGACCCGGTATGGGCTGCACCGCTCTTGTGGCGTTCAGAATTTTCAAATGTGCTGGCAATTTACCTGCGAAAGGGCCTGTTGAACAGGACAGAGGCTGGGCAGGCTTTTCTAAAAGCAGAAAAGACACTGGCCGGGCAGGAGTTTTCCGTGGCTGCGGAGGAAGTTTTGGACTTGGTGATGAAGTCGTCATGCACGGCCTATGACTGCGAGTATGTGGCGCTGGCGCGGAAGCTCGGGGTGAAGCTCGTGACGAAGGACGGGCGGATTTTGCGGGAATTCCCACGGGAGGCGGTGGATTTGGAGGCGTTTGCGAAGGGTTGAGAGGGACACCGCCGCGCTTGCGCGGGGATGGGCGGGGTGGTAGGGTGAATTTTTATGTCCCGGCCTGCGCATGAGCATTATGATGTCGTCGTCATCGGGGCGGGGATGTCGGGGTTAGCGGCGGGGATACGGCTGGCGATGGTTGGGAAGCGGGTGGTGATTCTGGAACGGCACAACGCGGCGGGGGGGCTGAACAGTTTTTACTTCAAGGAGGGGCGGAAGCATGACGTGGGGTTGCACGCGATGACGAATTACGTGCCGCCGGGGCCGCGAGGGAAGGGGGCGCCGTTGACGAAAATTTTGCGGCAGTTGCGATTGACACGGGAGGATTTTGACCTGGCGGAGCAGAACGGGTCGCGGATTGCGTGGCCAGGGGAGAGCCTGCGGTTCACGAATGATTTCGCGGTGCTGGAGGGGGAGGTGGCGCGGGCGTTTCCGGGGGAGGTCGATAATTTTCGGCGGCTGGATGCGGCGGTGAAGGCGGCGGCGGGGGAGGCGGTGTCGCTGGAGGCGGCGCCGAAGTCGGCGCGGGGAGTGATCGGGGAATTTTTAAGGGATGCGGTGCTGACGGACATGCTGCTGCTGCCGCTGATGTATTACGGGAGCGCGCAGGAGCAGGACATGGAGTGGGGGCAGTTTTGCATCATGTGGCAGGCGCTGTTTCACGAAGGGTTTGCGCGGCCGTTTGAAGGGGTGCGGCGGATTGTGCGGGCGTTGACGGAGCGGTATCGCGTGGAGGGCGGGGAGAGGAGGATGCAGTGCGGCGTGGCGCGGCTGCGGGTGCAGGAGGGGAAGGTGCGGGAGGTGGTGCTGGATGACGGGACGATGCTGACGGCGGATGTGGTGGTGTCGTCGGCGGGGTTGGTGGAGACGCGGCGGTTGTGCGACGACCAGCCAGCGGACGCGGGGGCGGACGTGCTGGGGAAGCTGTCGTTTGTGGAGACGATCACGATGTTTACGGGGCAGCCGCGAGAGCTGGGGTGGGAGGAGACAATTGTATTTTTCAACGATGCGGAGCGGCTGACGTATGCGCGGCCGGAGGAGCTGGCGGACTGGCGGAGCGGGGTGATTTGCCTGCCGAACAATTATCAATACAGCGGCGGGCGGGAACTGGCGGAGGGGGTGTTGCGGGTGACGGCGCTGGCGAATTATGAGCGGTGGATGGCGCTCTCCCGTGCGGGAGAGCCTTCGGGCTATGCCATGGAGAAGGAAAAGTGGCGGGAGGTGTTGTTGAAGGAGGCGCTGAAGTTTTTGCCGAAGAGCCCGGAGCATGATTTGCGGGGACGCATTACCGGGCACGACATGTTCACGCCGCGGACGGTGGTGCATTTCACGGGGCATTTGGGCGGGGCGATTTACGGGGCGGCGAAAAAGGCGCGGGACGGGCGGACGCATTTGGGGAATTTGTTTGTGTGCGGAACGGACCAGGGATTTTTGGGGATCACGGGGGCGATGTTGAGCGGGATCACGGTGGCGAATGCGTGGGTGTTGCGGGGGAAGGAGTGAAAAGATTTAATCACGAATGGACACTAATTGAAGAGGCGAATAGACGCGAAAAAAGCGGGGTGCGGGCTTGCGGGGGAGGGGGAAATGGGTTGTTTTGGATGGTGGCGAATACCCTGGAAGCCGAACCCCCAAAGATTACCCCCGATGAAAATTGTTTTGCGGAAGAGTGTGTTGGTGAAATGGCTGGCGGTGACCGGCGTGATGATGGGCAGCGGAACGGGCTCGGTGGCGCTGAGGGTGGAGGTGGCGCTGGCGAGCCCGTTCACCGACCACATGGTATTGCAGCGGGACATGAAAGTGCCGGTGTGGTGGACGGCGAGCGCGGGGGAGGCGGTG
>CAZDAQ010000291.1:0-2530 GCA_964503425.1 uncultured Opitutales bacterium | reverse complement strand
CGGCGGCGGCAGTGACAGGCAGACGGTCGTGGAGAACGCGGGCGGCGAGCATGGCGGTGGCCGCGTTGATGCGTTGGTGGGAGCCCTCGAGGCGGGGGCGCGGGTATTTTTCGAGATCGTTGCCAAAAAACTCGCGGACGGAGTGGACGGGCGCGGCGAGCGTGGCGGCGACGGCGCGGACGGCCGCTTCCGCTTCAGGCGGGAGGTGGCCGATGACGACAGGAACGCCGGGCTTGAGGATGCCCGCTTTTTCGCGGGCAATTTGCGGCAAGGTGTCGCCGAGGAATTCGAGATGGTCGAGGCCGATGGACGTGATGATGCAGAGCGCGGGCTGGACGACGGTGGTGGCGTCGAGCCGGCCGCCGAGGCCGACCTCGATGAGGGCGACATCCACCTTTTGCCGGGCGAACTGGAGGAAGGCCATGCCGGTCATGAACTCGAAGAAGGACGGGAGATCATCCGGGTTGTGCGCCGCCAGCGCCTCGGCATGCGGGCGAAGCTCGGCGGTGTAGCGGATGATTTCGTCGGGCGTGAGCGGGTGGCGGTCCACCTGAACGCGCTCGCCAAGAAAAACGAGGTGGGGCGAAGTATACATGCCGACATGGCGGCCCGCGCGGCGGTGGATAGCCTCGAGCATCGCGCAGACGGAGCCCTTGCCGTTGGTGCCGGCGACGTGGATGACGGGGCAGGAACGCTCGGGGTGGCCGAGGCGCTCGGCGAGGAGCCGCATGCGGTCAATGCCATATTTGGGCCCCTGATGCTTGAGGCCAAAGAGGTAGTCCTTGGTGGCGGCGTAATCCACGGGGAAAAATTCTCCAATTCGGGACGACAGGACAAACTCAGTAGTAGCCCCAGCCGGGGCCCCACCAGGGGTCGAAATAGACCTGGGGGATGGTGTCGCCGACCTTGGTGGCCTTGGCGACGTCAATGGGCGTGATGCCGGAGATGAGCCAAGTGCCCTGGATGGGGACCCACTGGGTGGCATACCAGCCCTCGTAGCGGACGAGGCGGTCCGGGTAGGTGGCGGTGGCCTTGAGGCAGATGACGGCGGTGCCCTGGGTGCGATCGGGCGAGACTTTGATATATTGCTTGGTGATCTCGAATTTGCCGATTTGGAGGTGGGCGAGCCACTGGCCGAGCTGGGCGGAAAGGTTGTCGGCCCCGGCGATGGGCTGGGCCTCGGGCCAGGGAGTAATGGTGCAGGCGGGGGCAAAATACTGGACGATGTTTTGCGACTGGGTGATGGACTCCATGCCCGTCATGGGCATGCCGACCTGGGCGAGGGAAAGCAGCGCGGAGAGCTGGGATTGAATCTGGCTGGCGCAGAAACCCTGGGCCATGGTGGCGGGGTGGTTGGCGCCCTTGGGTATGGGGGCGGAGAGCTCCTGAACGCCGGCGGTGCCGGTGGAGGTGGTGATGCCAGGCGGGCCAGCGGGGACGTTGGTGGTGGTGACGCCGGCGGAGCCGGCGGGCTCGTAGGCGGACATGGCGGCGTTGGACGTGGCCCCCGGAGGCGCGGGAAGCGGGGCCGTGGGGCTGCCGCAACCCGACAAAAGGGCACAGGTGGCAAGGAGGAGAAGGGCGGTTGCGCGCATGAAAGCAGGTTTAGCGCAAGATGAAATTGGCAGCACGCTCAAAAAAACAAGTTGCCAGACCACGCGATAGAGTTGAAACAATCAGCCCCGGCGTGAAATACATCTTTGTTACGGGCGGCGTGGTCTCCTCGCTGGGGAAGGGTTTAACGGCAGCGGCGCTGGGCGCGCTGCTGGAAGAGCGCGGGCTGAAGACGCGCCTGCAAAAATTCGACCCCTACCTGAATGTGGACCCGGGGACGATGAACCCCTACCAGCACGGCGAGGTGTATGTGCTGGACGACGGCGCGGAGACGGACCTGGACCTCGGGCACTACGAGCGCTTCACCTCCGGGCCGCTGACGCGGCAGAACAACCTGACCTCGGGGCAGGTGTATGAATCGGTGATCCAGAAGGAACGGCGCGGGGACTACCTGGGCAAGACCGTGCAGGTGATTCCGCACGTGACGAACGAGATCAAGAGCCGGTTGTATTCGGCAGGCAAAGGCGTGGACGTGCTGGTGACGGAGATTGGCGGGACGGTGGGGGACATTGAAGGGCTGCCGTTCATCGAGGCGATGCGGCAATTCACGCTGGAGGTGGGGAAGCGGAACGTGGTGTTCATGCACGTGACGCTGGTGCCGTTTTTGCAGGCGGCGGGGGAATTGAAGACGAAGCCCTCGCAGCAATCGGTGGCGAAGCTGCGGGAGATCGGCATCCAGCCGGACATTTTGATCTGCCGCACGGAAAAGCCGCTGGGGCTGGAGATCCGGCAGAAGCTTTCGCTGTTTTGCAATGTGCCGGTACCGGCGGTGATCGAGGAGCGGGACGTGGGCTCGTCCATCTACGAGCTGCCGCAGATGCTGGCGAAGGAGAAGCTGGACGACATCGTGCTGAAGCTGCTGTCGCTGCGGTCGCCCAAGCGGCCCAACGGGGCGTGGAGCAAGATTGTGCGGCGG
>CAZDAQ010000290.1:0-2576 GCA_964503425.1 uncultured Opitutales bacterium | reverse complement strand
CTCGGCGCCCTCAGCCTCGTCAGCCCGTTCGCGATTGACCTCTACCTCCCGGCCTTCCCGCAAATGGCCGCGGAGCTCGGCACCTCCACCGCCGTCGTTTCCCTCTCGCTCTCCAGCTACTTCATCGGCCTCGCCCTCGGGCAGATTCTCTACGGCCCGTTTCTCGACCGCTTTGGCCGCAAGCCCCCCATCTATTTCGGTCTCACCCTTTTCATCCTCGTTTCCCTCGGCTGCTTGTTCGTGCGGCATGTGCACGCGCTGATTGCCCTGCGCTTCATCCAGGCCCTCTGCGGCGGGGTCGCCCAAGTCGCCGCCGTCGCCATGGTGCGCGATTTCTTTCCCGGCAAGGACGTCGCCAAGGTCTTCTCCCTCGTCTTCCTCTGCATCGGCGTCTCCCCGCTGCTCGCGCCCAGCCTCGGCGGCCTCATCGTGCTAAAGGCCGGCTGGGATATGATCTTCCTGTTCCTCGCCGTCCTCGGCGCCGTCATCCTCGCCCTCACTTATTGGTTCCTGCCCGAGCCCCACGCCCCCGACCCCTCCATCTCCCTCCGCCTCGGCCCCATCCTCCACGAATTCCTCCACATCCTGCGCAACCGCTGGTTCTTCACCTACGCCGTCTCCGGCTCCTTCTCCTTCGCCGGTCTGTTCACCTACGTCGCCGGCTCTCCGATTATCTTCATGGAGGGCTTTCACCTAAGCCCTCAGGCTTACAGCGGCGTCTTCGCCTTGCTGACCATGGGTTTCATCGGCGCTAACCAACTCAACGTCCTCCTCCTGCGCACTTACGCCAGCAAGGTCATCTACGCCCGCGCCGTCTGGGTGCAGACGGTCACCGGCCTCATCTTTCTCCTCGGAGCTTTGTTCGGCGGGTATGGCCTGCCGGCCACCATGTTCCTCTTCTTCATTTTCCTCTCCTGCGCCGGCCTCACCTACCCCAACGCCGCCGCCCTCGCCCTCGCGCCCTTTTCCAAAAACACCGGCAGCGCCTCCTCCTTGCTCGGCTTGCTGCAAATGGGCGTGGGCGCCGTCATCTCCGCCGGCATCGGCCTCAGCCACTCCACCGGCAGTCTCCCCATCATCGCCATCCTCGCCGCCACCGCCACCCTCGGCCTCCTCATCCTTCTCGCCGGCAGACACCGCCTCCCCACCCATTCCTCACCCTAGGCGGTGTCTTAAAACTTGGCTCTTTCGCGCTCGTTGCGCCGTTGCGTGAACCCTTCTTTCCCCATCCCTCATCCTTCAACAAAATTGGGGTGGTAGACCGGACTTGCACCGGCGACCCTCGGAATTCTCCCGCACGGGAGAATGCTCTAACCAACTCAGGCAAACAGCCGGAATCCGTTTTGCGCAATTTCTCCGCGCACTCGGTGGCCGCTCCCGGACTTGAAATAGCGCTCCCGCTTCATCGCTTCAGTCCGCGTCGCGACTACCTCAAGATACAGCACGACCGGTGCCACCATCCTCTCGCGCGTCGTACGCGTATGGCCCTCCCTGTGCATCCGGTATCGGAGCAATAAATCACTCGTCTGCCCCACATACGTCCGGCCCGTCTTCACACAGCCCAGTATGTAGACGAAATACATGACCCGCAGAAAAATTGGGGTGGTAGACCGGACTTGCACCGGCAGGCCCTCGGAATTCTGCCGCACGGCAGAATGCTCTAACCAACTTATCTACTTGGCCCTGCTCCTCAACAAAATTGGGGTGGTAGACCGGACTTGAACCGGCGACCCTCGGAATCACAATCCGATGCTCTAACCAACTGAGCTACTACCACCGTCTCCGGCGCCGGGCCTTCCAGGGAATACCCGCCACCTAAAGTCAAACGACCAAAATGCCTCCACGCCCCCGCCCTGTCAACTCCGCAACCAACCCTCGCTATTTCTGCCCCGCCGCATCCAGTCGCGCCAGCTCAGCTTTAGCCAGTTGATATTCGTAATAGCCCCTCTTGTCCGTCGCGACGCACTTGGCAAAAAACTCCCGCGCCCCCACTGCGTCCCCGCCTAGCAGCCGCATCATGCCGATAAAATAATCCGCCTCGCATTGCTGGCCCGCGACCGTTTTGGCATCTCCCTTGGCCGCCGCCGCTAACAACCCGGTCTCATCCAAGCTGCCGGCCACATACTGGGCCATGTTCTTCGGCCAACCGTCCTTCCAACCGGCCACAATTTGGCCAAAATCGCTCGGGGCGCTGCCAAGCCGCCTTAAGGTCAATTGGCGATAAATCTGCGGGTAATAGTCATCCGCCTTTATCGCGATGGCCTTGTCATAGTCCGCTATCGCTCCGGTAAAGTCACCCTGCTCCTGCTTGGCTCCGCCACGATAGGCATATCCGTTAAAATTTTCGGGATCCAGTTCGAGCGCCTGGTTGTAATCGGCCATGGCCCCGCTCATGTCACTCTCGGCAGTCTTCGCGATTCCCCGACCGACATAGGCGCTGGTGTGTTTCGGATCGAGCACCATAGCTTGGCCAAAATCCGCAATGGCCCCGGCATAATCACCCTTGGCCGTCTTCGCTATCCCGCGGTTATCATAGGCGGTTATGTGCTTCGGATCGAGTTCGAGAGCCTGTGTGT
>CAZDAQ010000289.1:0-2578 GCA_964503425.1 uncultured Opitutales bacterium | reverse complement strand
CGACGGGGAGGTTGACCCAAAAGTTCCAGCGCCAGTCGAGATTCTCCGCGAGCCACCCGCCAAGGGCGGGGCCCAGCGCGGGGCCAACCATGACACCGAGCACCCAGAGGGTGATGCCCTTGGTGCGTTCGGCGGGAGGGTAAACGTCCACGATGATGGATTGGGCGATGGGGATGAGCGGGCCGCTGAAGAGGCCCTGGGTGAAGCGGCAGAAAATAATTTGCGTAAGATTTTGCGATAGGCCGCAGGCCAGGGAGGCGATGACGAAACCGGTGACGGCCACGAGGCAGAGGCGGCGGCGGCCCAGCAGGCGGCTGAGGTGGCCGGAGATGCCGACAGCGACGGCCTGCGCGACGGTATACATCGTGACGACCCAGGTGATGTCGTCGGCAGTGGCGCCGAGACCGCCCGACATGTAGGGCAGGGCGACGGTGACGATGGTGAGGTCCACCGCCGCCATGAGGGACATCATCAGGGTGGTGATGACGACAAGGCTGCGCGCCCAACCCGCGGGGAGTACGTGCGATGCAGAGGCGTCGGACATACGATTTTATCAGCGGAGATTAAAGGAGGCTAAGGCGACGGGGCGGCGGGTGGCGGAGCGCCGGGATTGGACGAGGCAGTGGCGGTGGTTGTGTTTGCGGGTGGCTCGTCCTCGGGGAAGATTTCATTTTTGACCGGGGCGGCGGGCGCGGTGGTGTCCACTTGGGCTTCGACACTGGCGCCGAGGCGGAAGGGAAAGGCGGGGTCTTCATCCACGAGGATGCGGATCGGCACGCGCTGGGTGACTTTGACCCAGTTACCCGTGGTATTTTGCGGGGGCAGGAGCGTAAAGCTGGAGGCGACACCGCGGGCGAGGCTGTGGACGGTGCCGTGGAAAATGTGGCCGGGATACATGTCCACGGTGAAGGTGACGGGCTGACCGGGGAGGACGCGGCGCATGTGGGTTTCCTTGAAGTTGGCGGCGATCCACCAGTGGCCGGATTCGATGAAAGGAAATTGCGGCTGGCCCGGTTGGACGATGTCGCCAACGCGGAGGTTGAACTGGGTGATCCAGCCGTCGGCGGGGGCGGTGACGGTGGTCCATTCGAGGTTGAGCTGGGCAAGGGCGACGGCGGCGGCCGCCTGCTGGCGGCGGGCGTTTTGGACTTCGGCGGTGCCAAGGTTGGTGATGGCCTCCTGCTGCTCGGATTTCAAACCGGCGAGCTTGGCTTGCTCGGACGCGAGGGTGTCCTGCAACTGGATGCCCTGGATTTGGGCGGCGTAGCCCTCGCTCAGGAGCGGCTGGAGGCGGTCATATTGCTGGGTGGTGATTTTGATGAGGTCCTGCTGTGACGAGACGAGGTCACCGAGGGCGTTGATGTGCTGCTGGTCGGCGAGAATTTGCTGGCCGACGAGGACCTGGTTGGCGAGGGCCTGCTGGAGCTGGTCTTGAAACGGGCGCGGGTCTATTTTGAAAAGTGGCTGGCCGGCGCGGACAAATTCGTTGGGTTGGACGTATTTTTCGACGACCTGGCCGGTGACCTGGGGGGCGATCCAGGTGAAGTGGGCCTGGAGGTAGGCGTCCTGCGTGGTGGGGTAGTAGAGGTCGTGCTGCCACATGGCATACGCACCGGCCAGCAATACGACCGCGACGACCAGGCCGGCGAGGAGGCCGAGGCGACCGCGATGGACGGGAGGCGCGGGCGGGACAGGCGGCGGGGTGGCGGATTCAGGCATGGGTCGCGGAGGGAGCGTGCATTAGTTTGACGAAAACAGCGGGGGCGGGAAGCGCAAAGCGGTGAGCAAATCAAATGGTTGCGCGGTTGCCACCGGCCGGGCTGAGCATAGGCTGAATGCATGGCTGAATCCGACATGACGGCAATTCCCGACCCGCGCGCGGAATGGGAGTCTGGCCAGCCGCCGTTGTGCGGGGTGTGGGTGGATGGCGCGGGGGTGGCGTGGCTGGCGACGGCGGAGGGCGACGGGCCACGCGTGGTGACGCAGACGGAGTTCCAGCCCTATGCGTGGACGACGGCGGAGGGTTTGCCAGAGCCGGGCGCGGGGCGGGCGGAGAAACTGGCGGGCGACGGGCCGCTGGACCACCTGGTGCATTTCGCGGACGTGGCGACGTATCGGAACTGGCAGGATAACCGCCCGCGGACGGCGCCGATGGAGACGCTGCGGTCGCTGGAGAACCAGTTTTTGCTGGAGCGCGGGGCGCGGTTTTTTGCGGGGCTGACGTTTTCGCACATGCGGCGGATGCAGGTGGACATCGAAACTTATTGCGCGGAGGCGGGAGGATTTTGCGATGCACGGCGGGCGGGCGACCGGGTGCTGGCGATCGGGCTGGGGACGGCGCGCGGACCGAAGCTGCTGGAACTGGCGGATATGACGGACGCCGCGGAGCGGGAATTGCTGGAGAAATTCAACCACGCGCTGACGGAGGAAGACCCGGACGTGATCGAAGGGCACAACATTTTCAAATTCGACCTGGATTATTTGCGGACGCGGGCGCGGCGGCTGAAGGTGCCTTGCACGTGGGGTCGGTTTGGACGGGAGGCAACAATGCGGCCCAGCCGGCTGCGGGTGGCGGAGC
>CAZDAQ010000288.1:0-2615 GCA_964503425.1 uncultured Opitutales bacterium | reverse complement strand
ACGCGCGTGCAGGAGCTCGACCGCTCCCTCGCCCGCGGCGCCGCCCGCTTGCAGGCGCTTGAGGGCTTGCAGGCTCGCTTCGAGGGTTTCTCCGAGGGCGCGAAAGCCATCCTTCAGGGCCAGCTTGAGGACATCCTGCCCAAGGGCGCTTACTCCATATTGACCAAGGTCGTCGAGATGGACGAATCCGCCTCCACCGCCCTCGAAGCCCTCCTCGGCCCCGCGTCCGACGCTCTCACGCTTTCCGATTTCGCCGCCGCCGCGCCCGTCGCCGCCCAGCTCGCCGACCGCCAGCTTGGCCGCGCCTGCCTCCACGTCCCCGCTCCCGCGCGCAACCCCGCTTCCTCCGCCGCCTCTCTCCCGCCCGGCATCCGCCCCGCGCTTTCCGGCGTCACTTTGCGCCCGGGTCATGACGCCCTTCGCCCGCTCCTCGACAATCTCCTCGGCGGCTGCTTCCTCGCCGATTCCCTCGAGGACTTTCTGCAATTCTGGTCCGCCCATCCCGATTTCGATTTCTACCTCGCCGCCACCCCGCGCGGCGAAGTGGTGGACCGACGCGGCCTCGTCTTCGGCGGCGCATCCAAGGGCGCGGAAAATTCCTTCCTCCGCCGCGAGACCGACATCCGCCGCCTCCGCAAGGAGCTCGACGCCCAAAACTCCGAGCTCACCACCCACAGCGACCACACCCTCCGCCTCCAATCCGACCTCACCGCCGCCGAAAACGTCATCACCGAGAAACGCGCCCGCCTCTCCGAGCTCGCCCAGGAGGTCGCCACCGTCCAGGCCCAGGAATCCACCCTCGCCCAGTCCCTCGCGCAAAACGCCGACACCGCCGCCCGCCAGCAGCGCCAGCTCGACGAGCTCGAGCAAACCCGCGCCGAGGCCGAGCACCGCCTCCAGCGCGCCCAGGCCGACCTCGCCGCCGCTGAATCCCAGATCACCGGCCAGCGCGACGCCATCGCCGCCGCCGAGGAAAAACTCACCACTCTCCGCGCCGAGCGCGACCGCCGCCAGGACTCCCTCGCCAACGCCCGCCTCGAGCTCGCCGAAAAACGCCAGCGCCTCAACGTCCTCGACCACGGCCTCGACGAGCTCCAGGCCCAGCGCCGCGACCTCGACTCCCGCCTCCTCCGCCGCTCCCAGGAGCTCGACACCGCCCGCGAGCAAATCGCCGACCTCGAAACCGAGGCCGCTTCCCAGAGCGACCGCGCCACCCAAATCCAAACCACCCTCGCTGCCGCCACCGCGTCTCTTGACGCCGACCGCCTTTCCCTCGCCCGCCTCGAAAACGACATCCACCAAATCGAGGAAAGCCTCTCCGGCGAACGCCAGTCCCAGCGCCAGAGCGAGTCCGACCTCCACGCCCACGAGGTCAAGCTCACCGAAGAGCGTTCCCAGGCCGCCTTCCTCGAGGACAAAATCCGCACCGAACACCAGCTCGACATCCGCCAGGTCAACTGGCGTCTCGAGCTCTGGCTCGCCGACGAACAATTCGAAACCCGCATCCGCCTCGATGATTTGCTAGAGGAGGGAGATTCTGCTGACCAGCAGAACACCCCCCGCCCCAAGCGCCCGCGTGGCGAACCCACCGAGGCCGACCTCGCCGCGCTCGACCATCCCGACTGGGAACCCCTCGCCCGCGAAATCAAGGAACTCCGCGACCGCATCGCCGGCCTCGGCGCCGTCAACCTCGTCGCCATCGAGGAATACGCCGCCCTTAAGGAACGCCACGACTTCCTCAAAACCCAGAGCGACGACCTCTGGAAATCCAAGCAGGAACTCGTCCAGGCCATTGACGAAATCAATCAAACCTCCCTCCAGCTCTTTCAGGACACCTTCGAACAAATCCGCAAAAACTTCCGCTTCACCTTCGAAAAACTCTTCGGCGGCGGCGAGGCCGACCTCCAGCTCGTCCAGGCCGAGGACGTCCTTGACAGCGGCGTGGACATCGTCGCCCGGCCCCCCGGCACCAAGCTCCGCAGCATCTCCCTCCTCTCCGGCGGCCAGAAAACCATGACCGCCCTCTCCCTCCTCTTCGCCATCTACATGGTCAAGCCCAGCCCCTTCTGCGTCCTCGACGAACTCGACGCCCCCCTCGACGACGCCAACATTGGCCGCTTCACCTCCATCCTTCAGGACTTCACCCGCTATTCCCAGTTCCTCGTCGTCACCCACAACAAACGCACCATCGCCGCCGCCAACACCATCTACGGCGTCACCATGCTCGAACGCGGGGTGACTAAACTCGTCTCCATGCGCCTCGACCACAAAACCGGCGACGCCATCCCCCAACCCGCCACTCCACCCCCCGCCCCTCAAACCCAAACCGCCTCCGCCCCGCCCGCCACGACGATGCCTACAGACGCAGTATCGCCTGCCTGACAGTACAGGAAATTGCCTTTGAGACTTGACTCCCTGGCTCAATGTAAGACAAGGTAAGACATGGTCACGACCCTCTCCAGCAAGGGCCAGGTGGTCCTACCCGCCGCCGCCCGCAAACGCCTTCACTTGGTCGCGGGCGAGCGCCTCGATGTCGAACTGCGCGACGACGGCGTATTCCTCCGCCCGGCCCGCCAGACCACCGGCTACCGCCTCGAACTCCATCCCGATTCCCA
>CAZDAQ010000287.1:0-2628 GCA_964503425.1 uncultured Opitutales bacterium | reverse complement strand
GCGTGCGCCACCGCGTGCGTGCTCTCCAGCGCCGGGATGATCCCCTCCAGCCGGCACAGCAGCTGAAACGCCTCCAGCACTTCCGCATCCGTCGCATACGCGTAGCCGATGCGGCCCTGGTCGCGGTAATACGCGTGCTCCGGCCCCACCGCCGCGTAGTCCAGTCCCGCCGATATCGAATGCGTCCCCAAAATCTGCCCGTCCGCGCTTTGCAGCAAAAACGTCTTGCACCCTTGCAGCACCCCCAGCTTCCCGCCCGCGAAGCGCGCCGCGTGCTCACCGGGTTTGATGCCGCGGCCGCCGGCCTCCACGCCGGTCAGCTTCACCTTTTTCTCCTCCAGAAACTCAAAAAACAATCCAATCGCGTTGCTCCCGCCGCCCACGCACGCCACCAGCTCATCCGGCAGCCGCCTTTCCGCCGCCAGCATTTGCGCACGCGCCTCCCGCCCAATGACGCGGTGGAAATCCCGCACCATCATCGGATAGGGATGTGCCCCGTAGGCTGTGCCCAAAATATAATGCGTCGAGCGCACGTTCGTCACCCAGTCGCGCATCGCCTCGTTGACCGCCTCCTTCAGCGTCTTCTGCCCGGCCTCCACGCCGCGCACCTCCGCCCCCATCAGCCGCATCCGGTAAACATTCAACGCCTGCCGCCGCATGTCCTCCGCGCCCATGTAAATCACGCACTCCAAGCCAAACTTCGCCGCCACCGCCGCCGTCGCCGTCCCGTGCTGCCCCGCGCCGGTCTCCGCAATCACCCGCTTCTTTCCCATCCGCCGCGCCAGCAGCGCCTGCCCGAGCACGTTGTTGATTTTGTGCGCGCCCGTGTGCAGCCCGTCCTCCCGTTTCAAATAAATTTTCGCGCCGCCGAGGTGCTGCGTCAGCCGCTCCGCAAAATACAACTCCGTGGGCCGCCCCGCGTAATTCTTCAGCAAGTCCGCGAATTCCTTCTGAAACCCCGCGTCGCCCCGCGCCACTCGGTACGCCTTCTCCAGTTCCAAAAGCGGCGTCATCAGCGTCTCCGGCACATACATCCCGCCATAAACCCCGAAATGCCCGCCCGCATCCGGCAGCGATTCCTTGCCGCCTGCCGCACCACTCCGCCCAGCCGCCGCTATCTGGGCGACTTTCCTCGGCTGCTTCGGCTGCTTCTCCGTCTTCACCTTCCGCGCCACCCCGCGCTTCGCCGCCCCGCGCTTGGCAACGCGGGCGCGCACGGACCTGACCTTGACGGCTGCGGCGCTCATGGAAAAAGAATCACCCTACCCTTTTCCCCGCCGCGGGCAAGCCCCGCTTAACCCCGCCCCAATTCCACCATCCGCCCGCCCGCCCGCGCCGACTGCATGCACGCCTCCATCACCTGCTGCGTCTTCAGTGAAATTTCCGGCCAGAAATCGCTCAACTTCCCCGAAAGCACCTGCGCCGCGAAATTCCTGAACAACTTCGTCTCCTGCGCGCTCGGCTGCCCGTGGCTCGCCTCTGGGATCACCCACTTCCGCGTCTTCGCCTCCACAATCGTGTCGCACCCCTTAAAAACCAGTCCCGCCGTCCCCGTCTCAAACGCGATTTCGCCCCCCGCGTTCGGCACCACAAAATCCCCCACCTGCAAATACCCGCGCGTCCCGCTCACCACCGCCCGCTGCTCCAGTTCGGTCACGAACGAACAGTAAAACGTCGCCGACACCCCGCCGTCGAAAAACAGCTCCCCCGTAAACTCCGCCGGCACCGGCTTCCCGCCGTCGGGCCGCTGGTGCTCCGTCAAAATCCGCCCGCTCACCCGCCGCGGCAGTTCCCAGTTCATCGCCCACAGCGTGAACCGAATGCAATACCACCCCTGGTCGCCCAGGCACCCGTCCGGTTCCAAATCGCCGTGCACCCGGATGTTCCCGCTCAAAAACTCCCCCGGCGCGTTGAAATTAAACGCCGTGTTAATCCGCCGCAATTTCCCGACCGTCTCCCCATCGTCCAGCATTTTCCGCATGAGTTCCAGCCGCTCGCTGTGCATGAACATCACCCCGTCCATGAACTGCACGCCGTTTTTCCGGCACGCCGCCGTCATCTCCCGCAAGTCCGCCAGCGTCACCGCGCAGGGCTTCTCGCACATCACATGCTTGCCCGCCTCCGCCGCGCGGATCACCCATTCCTTCCGCAACCCTGTCGGCAGCGGGATATACACCGCGTCCACGTCGTCCGCCTTCAATAAATCCGCATAATTCCCCATCGCCCGCGGCGCCGCCGCAAAGGGCGCCTCCGCCTGGCACTCCGCGATAAACTGCCCGCACCGCGCCAAGTCCCGGCTCGCCACCGCCACCACCACCCCGTTGCCGCTGTGGTAAATGGCCTTCCAGCTCTTCCTCGAAATCGAGGCTGTGCTCATAATCCCCCACCGCAATTTATTTTCCGCCTTCGCCATGCCCCAAACTCAACCCACCCCCCGCCCCAATGGCAAGGTTTTGGCGTTTACGAATATCGTAGGGCCGGCGCTCGTGCCGGGCCGCTCTTTGTGCTGTGGGGGCGTCGCTTGCGACGGCCCTTCTTCTCTTCTGGAGGGACGACCTCTGTGTCGTCCTCTCTTCATGTGCCGCCTCCGTCCCCAAAAAAACCTTCCCACGCGCCCCCGCGCTCGGT
>CAZDAQ010000286.1:0-2660 GCA_964503425.1 uncultured Opitutales bacterium | reverse complement strand
ATCGTTTTCGAGGACGATGCGGAAGCGGGCTTTGCCGGATTCGAGGCGGGCGAGGGCGTTGTTGGCGTCGGACATTTTGAACATTTCGACGACGGGGGCGATTTGGTGGCGGGCGGCGAAGTCGAGCATCTGCACGGTGGTGGCGGGGCTGCCGAGGGGGGAGCCGGAGATGGATTTCTGGCCGCCGATGAGGGTGAAGGCACCGACGGCGATGGGCGCGGGGATGGCGCCGACGAAGTGGAGGCGGCCTTTAGGGGTGAGGACGGAAAGGAAGAGTTCCCAGTTCATGGGGACGTTGGCGGTGACGAGGATGAAGTCGAGCGAGGCGGCGAGCTTGCCGATGTCGGCCTCGCTGCGGGAGTTGACGGCGAGGTGGGCACCAAGCGAGAGGGCTTCGTCCTTTTTGCTGTCGCTGGTGAAGGCAGTGACTTCGCAGCCCCATTTGTTGAGGAACTGGAGGGCGAGGTGGCCGAGGCCGCCGATGCCGACGACGCCGACGCGGCTGGTGGGCAGGACGCCGGCCTGGATGATGGGGTTGAAGACGGTGATGCCGCCGCAGAAGAGGGGGCCGGCCTTGACGGGGTCAAGCGCGGCGGGCAGCGGGATGCACCAGGCGAAATGGGCGCGGACGCGGTTGGCGAAGCCGCCGTAGCGGTGGACGATGGTGGATTCGACGGTGGGGCAGAGGTTGTGGTTGCCGGTCATGCACTGGTGGCAGGACATGCAGCTTTGCGAAAACCAGCCGAGGCCGACGCGCTGGCCGACTTTGAGGGTTTTGACATGGGAGCCAAGGGCGGCGACGGTGCCGGAGACCTCGTGGCCGGGGACGAAGGGGTAGGCGGACATGCCCCAGTCGTTGTGGAGCATGGAGAGGTCGGAGTGGCAGATGCCGCAGTGGGAGACGGCGATTTCGACGTGTTCGTCGCCGAGCGGGCCGGGGTCGTAGGAGAACGGTTCGAGGGGGCCTTTGGCGGATTTGGCGGCGAGGGCGGTAATGGGCATGGCGAGAGGAGTAAAGGTTGGTGAAAAAATGCAGCAGGCGGAATGCCATAGTCAATGGATGGGATTTTTGGATTAAGTCAAATCGGTGATGGAGCCGAAGGAAGGTTCGAAGAGGCGGCGGTAGAGGCGGATGGCGGCGCCGTCGGTGAGTTCGGCGAGGAAATCGCAGGCGAGGCGGGCGCGGGACTCGGTGGTGGAATCGGGGGCGCGGAAGAGGGCGTTCCAGCGGGTGGGGAGTAGGTCGAGCTGGCGGGGGCTTTTTTCGATATAGTGCTCGCGCAGGGCGGCGAAAAGGCGGTCGAGGATGAAGCCGCCCTTGAATTCGATTTGCTGAATACTGGGCGAGCGGAAGATGGCGTCCACGGCGAGGCGCTGGTAGAAGTCGGCTTCGAGGCGAGTTTCCTCGCGGATTTCGAGGGACCAGGCGTAGCGCTGGGATTGGGCGGCGAGGGGGTGGGCGCGGGGAACGAGGCGGCAGGCGCGGATGAACTGGCCGATTTTGGAGTTGAAGGCGGGCTCGAGTTTTTCCTCGCGAATGAGGTCGAGGAGTTTGTCGAGGAAAGCTTGTTCGCGCGGGCCGAAGGCGCGCTGGGTAGCGGCCCAATGTTCGATGATTTCGACGGTGATGAAGCGGGCTTTGACACCGTCGAGGATGTCATGGAGGGAGTAGGCGGTGTCATCGGCCCAGTCCATGATCTGGCATTCGAGGGATTTGCAGCGGTTGAGGTCGCCGGCTTCGCGACAGGACTTGGTGGCGGGGGGGCCACCGAGGGCGAAGTCGCGATGGGGTTCCTGATCGTCGTAGAGGAAGTGGTGATGCGGGGACTCGCCGCGGAAGATGGATTCGCGGTGGAGGGTTTTGTATTTGAGGACGCCGTCGAGGAAGGCGCGGGTGGGGTTGAGGCCACGGGCCTGGCGGGGGCGCTCGTAAAAGCGGTCGGTGAGGATGCGGAGGGTCTGGGCGTTGCCCTCGAAGCCGCCCCAGTCGGCCATGAGGGCGTGGAGGCGGCGCTCGCCGATGTGGCCGAAGGGCGGGTGGCCGAGGTCGTGGGCGAGGCCGACGGCCTCGACGAGGTCGGGGTCGACGAAGAAATCGGGGGCGAGGGGCGGCGAGGAGGCGTTGAGGAATTCGGCGATGGAGCGGCCAATGCGGGCGACTTCGATGGAGTGGGTGAGGCGGGTGCGGTAGAAGTCGTATTCGCCGGATTGGAAGACCTGGGTCTTGGACTGAAGGCGGCGGAAGACGGAGGAGAAGATGACGCGGTCGCGGTCAATGGCGAAGGGGGAGCGCGGGTCGGCGTCGTGCGGGCCGCGGGCGGAGGCGGGGTCGAGCAGGGCGAAGTCAAAGGCGGAGTAAAAGCGGTTGGGCATGGGGGAGATTGAGGGGAGTGAAGGTGAAGAGTGTAAGGTGAAAAAAGAAGAGTGCGGGGAAAAGAAGGGAGTTTTGGGGTACGGGAGGAGCTTGCCAATCGGAAACTCCGGGTGCTAGGGTGGGGTGTATCACGATGATGCGCAATACCCCTCGGTTTGGTCGTGGCGGATGGATGGCGGCGTGCCTGGCCATGGCGGCTTGGCTGGAGTTGGCCGGATGGGCGGCGGGGCGTGTGGGGGAGACGCAGCCGCAGCTCGAGGCGCATTTGACGCCACCGACGGCGAAT
>CAZDAQ010000285.1:0-2691 GCA_964503425.1 uncultured Opitutales bacterium | reverse complement strand
GCTTGGCGATGTCCTGGCACACCGGCACTTCGTAAATGGCGTCCTCGGTGAGCGAGACGCGCAGGGTGTCGCCGAGGCCGTCCATGAGCAGCGAGCCGATGCCGATGGCGCTCTTGATGCGGGCGTCCTCGCCTTCGCCGGCCTCGGTGACGCCGAGGTGCAGCGGGTAAAACATGTTCTCGCCGGCCATCTTCACCACGGCCAGCCGGTAGGCCTCAATCATCACCTTCGGGTTGCTGGCCTTCATGGACAGAATGATGTCGTGATACCCGTGGCTCTCGCAAATCCGGATAAACTCCAGCGCGCTCTCGACCATGCCCAGCGGCGTGTCGCCATAGCGGTTCATCAGCCGGTCGGACAGCGAACCATGATTCGTGCCGATGCGCAGCGCCCGGCCCAGTTCCTTCGCGCGCTTGACCAGCGGCGAAAAGGCCTCATACAACCGCTGCAGCTCGTTCTCGTATTCGTTGTCCGAGTATTCCTTGACGGCAAATTTCTTTTTGTCGGCATAGTTGCCCGGGTTGACGCGGACTTTCTCAACGTGCTCGACGGCCTCCATTGCGGCGGAAGGCAAAAAGTGAATGTCGGCTACCAGTGGAAGCTGCCCCCAACCTGCGGCGGTCACTTGCTCGCGAATTTCCTTCAAGGCCCGGGCGGCCTCCTTATTCGGCGCGGTGATGCGGACGATTTCGCACCCGGCCTCGGCCAGGCCCAAGGTCTGGCGCACGGTCGCGGCCACGTCCTGCGTCAGCGAGGTCGTCATGGACTGCACGCGGATGGGGTTCGTGCCCCCCACGCCGACGACGCCGACCTTGACCTCGCGGGTCGGGCGGCGCACGGAACGGAACCGCGAAGCGCAGTACGGCGGCAACGCGGCTAAATCAATCTGGGCACCAGGAGTCGGGACGGACATGGATATAAGTGTTCTAGCCCCTTGTTCATAGTGCTTTGCCGGACAAAAGGCACGGCGAAAATTTCATCCTGCCATATCCGGCTAGCTTGAAAATTTAAGGGTGCAAAAACAAAATAATTTGCCAGAGTAGCCGCTCTTGAATTCGCACCCTCCCAATAAACGCCCCTCGCTCGGTATCCGGCTAAAACGCCTATTGCGCCTGCTGACCCCGGACGGCTTTGCCATCGCCCCGCTGTGGCTGCAATTGGTGCTGATTTTTATCGCGAGCACCATCCTGATCTTCGCCTTTACCCCGCTCATCGGGTCGCTCTCGTTTTGTTACACGCTGTTTGCCGACCCCGGGACCTATGGCTCCGCCGACGGCTTCAACCAGATTTTCTTCGGCTTCTTTGTCCTGATTCTCGGACTAATCCTGGTTTCCCTGATTATTTCCGTGCTGACCACTGCGCTGGAAGAATTGATTGATAACATTCGCGGCGGCATCCGGCCCTACCGCAAAAAAGGGCACATCCTCATCATCCACCGCAATGCCAAGCTGCCGCTCATCCTCGATGAAATGAACGTCAAGTATGCCGGCCTGGGTCAGGCGCTGGATGTCGTCATCCTGCTGGGCGAGGCGAAACAAGTGGAAGAATTCTGGAGCGGCCACGATGCCTCGCACTGGCCGTTTCTCAATATTTACATGCGGGTGGGCGACCTGCTCAGCTACGAAACTTATGGACACGTTTCCATCTTGTCCGCCCTGGGCATCCTGCTGCTGCTGGAAGAAACTGCGAGCAGCGCTTATGCGGCCGACAGTCAAAGTCTTAAAACGCTGGCCATGCTGGTTAACGAACCGGACTTTTGGGCGCACCTGGAGCGCCGTCATACGGCCAAGGTCCCGGTAAAATGCGCGATGGAATTGTCCCACTCGATTAAAAGCCACGAGATTGCGCGGTCGCTCTCGAGTCTCGGACCGGAGTCTTTGTTTCACGTCATGACGCCCAGCGACGTCGCGGCGATGGTATTATCTCGGGCGATTCTCGACTTTGCCTATTACGGAATCTACCTGGAATTGTTTTCGTTCGATAATCATTCGATCTATTTTGTAAACCCCCAACGCTTCGCCGCGCAGGGCCTGCGGCCCGGCCTCACCTTTGAAGAGCTCTGCGCGCGCTTCACCACCGGGGTTTTGATCGGCTATTCCAGCGCCACCCCGGCGGGGATGGATATCACGCTCGCGCCGCTCGGCCGGCCCCTCCACGACCGGGATTGGCTGCTGCTCATTGCCACGAGTGAAGCGGCGATCACCTTTGCCACGGAGTCGCCCCCGCATGCTTTGGAAACCCAGGTGGTCCGCGTCCCCACCACCCACCGATGCCGGGTCTGCTTGATTGGCAACAAGCGCCGCTTCGAGCGCCTGGGCGATTTTCTCGATGAAGCCAGCCGGCAATGGTGCCGGGAAAACCAGATCGTGCTGGAAAAACCGGAGGACTATTTCGACGATGCGTTTATCCAACGCCTGCATCACGGAAGCTTTGACAAGATAATCATCAATCTCGAAGACGAGCTCGCGTTTCGCTTCTCGCTCTATCTCCGGGGGTTGTTCGACTCGGATCACCCCTTCATTGAAAAAATCATCACAGTGCTCGACGATCCGTTCACTGAAACCCTGCTCACCCAGCGGAGCACCGGCGATACGATTCATCGACTCCACCAACGGTTGATATTCCACTTATGCACCCTTTGGCGGCCGAACTAGTTCTTATCGCGTTGATCGCAGATATTCCGCGCCTGGG
>CAZDAQ010000284.1:0-2693 GCA_964503425.1 uncultured Opitutales bacterium | reverse complement strand
AGGCTTTGCAGGACGTGGCGGGGGCTTGCGGATGGTTGAGCATCCACGCGGGCGAGGAAATTTTTCTCGAAGGCGGAGTAGTTGAAGAATGAGTAGTCAACCTGGTTTTCGGATTCGCCCGGGCGGGCGGCGGGCGCGCCCTTTTCGCTGAGGCGGCGGACCTCGGTGTGGTGGAGGATGTGCTCGGCGAGGGCGCGGGGGTGGTGTTCGCCGGCGCGGAGCACGGCGCGGTTGAAGAGCGCGACCTCCTCGGGAAAGACGAGCAAGTCGGGATGCGACTCGAGCAGGCCGAGCAGCAGGGTGGTGCCGGACTTGGGTGCGCCGCCGAGGAAAATTTCGCGGTAGAGGAAGTCGCTCATGACGGTTTGGGCGCGTGCGGAAGGACGGCGCGGTTGAGAAGGTCAGCACCGACTTCGGGATAAAAGTGGACGGGGTCGAGGCGAAAGAAATTGGCGGGGTCGCTGTAGGCGGAGTCGGCGAGGTCGAGGGCGTTCGGGAAATCGCGGAGGACGCGGGCGCGCCATTGATCGAGGGCGGGCATGAGGCCGGCGCGGCGGATGCGGCGGAGGTCTTCGGCATTGAGGGGATTGATGAAGACGACGTAGGGAACGCCGTGGTGGTCGAGGGTGGCGCGGAGGAGTTCGAGGTCGTTTACGCGGGCGGGGGAGAAAGTGAAATCGCGCCACTGGGCTTCGCGGTCGTCAAAGATGCGGGCGAGGGCGGCTGGGTCGGCGCGGTCGTTGTGTGCGCGCCAGGCGGTGGAGTCGAAGGAGCCGTCGGCCCGGAGGGTGGGCGGCTTGCCGCGCAAAGCACCGGAGACCGTAGTGAAGGCGTAGCCGAGGCCCTGGAGGTTGAAGAGGTAGCCGAAGTCGCGCTGCCAGGTTTCGCGCGGAAAGGGGTTGGGTTGGAGGGGAGTGCGGTCGGTGTATTGGAAGAAATCGAGGGCGACGACGATGAGCGGAGCGGTGGGCGCAACGTGCTGAACGAGGCCGATGACCTCCTCGGGCGTGGCGCCGCCGAGGCTGGCGTTATAGAACGGGGCCGGGCCGGAGACTTTGGAGACGTCAATCATGGCGGCCTTGCTCGTGCCGATGAGGACGGCGTCACGCGGGTGCTGGCGCAGGCCGGTGAGCTTGGCTTCGCGTTCGGCGGAGATGTAAACGCCGAGGGTGTTGCGGCCAAAGTAGTCGAAGGGGTCAATAAAGTAGTTCACCGCGGCAGCAAGCGCGAGCAGACCACCGGCGAGGAAGCCGAAGGTGACAAGGTAGCGGCGCGGATTGGGCGGAGACATGGACAAGGCCGAAAATTTAGAATTTGTAGTAAAGGAATTCGCTGACGGTGGAAAGCGAGAGAAAGCAGACGGTGAAGACGATGGCGGTGAAGATGGCCCAGCAGCGGCTGGGCTGCCAGAGCAGGCGGCCATGGAGGAGAGCGGGATGGGTCGAAGGTTTCACATTCAGGGCGGGTTCGAAAAGCGAGCAGAAGTCCTGGGAATTGGGCGCGAAGACGACCCAGAGGTAGAGGGCGGCGAGCCAAATCCACCAAGCGGAACCGGGAAGAGCGGGCGCGGAGGCATCGGCGAACGAGACGGCGTGGCCGCAAAGAATATCGTAGAGGCGGCAGGCGGAGGAGAAGTTTTCCGAACGGAAGAGAACCCATGCGGCAATGACGAAGAGCAGCGTGAGCGCGCGGGCGGTGACAAGGCGGGCGAGAATGGGGACGCGGGCGAGGGCGGAGAGACGCGGTTTGGCTTCAAGCCACGCGTGGTTGACGACGAGGCCGACGCCGTGGAGGAGGCCCCAGATGACGAACGTCCAGCCTGCGCCGTGCCAGAGGCCGCCGAGGAACATGGTGGCGAGAAGATTCAAGTGGCGGCGGAAGCGGCCATGGCGGTTGCCGCCGAGGGGAATGTAGAGGTAGTCGCGCAGGAAGCGGGAGAGCGTCATGTGCCAACGGCGCCAGAATTCGACGAGGTTCGCGGACTGATAGGGGGAGTTGAAATTTTGCGGGAGGATGATGTTGAACATCCGGGCGAGGCCGAGGGCCATGTCGGTGTAGCCGGAGAAGTCGAAGTAGATTTGCAAAGTGTAGGCGAGAGCGCCGGCCCAGGCGGAAGCGGTGGCAAGGGACGCGCCATGGGCGGCGGCGGAAAAAACCGGAGCGGCTTGCGCGCCGAGCGGGTCGGCGAGGAGGACTTTTTTGGCGAGGCCGAAAGTGAAGAGCGTGACGCCGAGGGCAAGATTGTCCCAACGCGGGCGGGTGACCTCGGTACGGGCGAACTGGGGCATCATCTCGGCATGGTGGACGATGGGCCCGGCGATGAGGTGCGGGAAAAAAGAGACAAAAAGGGAGTAGGTGAAGAAATTGCCCTCGCGGGCGAGGCCGCGGGAGGCGTCCACCAAGTAAGCGATTTGCTGGAAGGTGAAGAACGAGATGGCGAGAGGAAGAATTACTTTCTCGAGCGTCCAGCCGGCACCGAGGGCGGCATTGAGGTTGTCCACGAAAAAGTTGGCGTATTTGTAATAGCCCAGGACGGCGAGGTTGGCGGCGATGCCGAGACCGAGCATGAGGCCGTGCGGGCGATGGGCAGCGACCCGGGCGGCGAGGGCGCGGCCCCAGGAGAAATTGGCGACCATCGAAAAGGCGATGAGCGCGAGATACCACGGGTTCCACCACGCGTAGAAAAAGAGCGA
>CAZDAQ010000283.1:0-2701 GCA_964503425.1 uncultured Opitutales bacterium | reverse complement strand
CACCGGCCCGCTCGCCACCATCCGCCCCTCGTCCAGCACCCACGCGTCATCCGCATAAGTCATCGCCAGGTTCAAATCGTGCAACACCGCGAGCACCACCGTCCCATGCTTCGCCCACTCCCCCGCGGCTCGCAACGCCCCGTGCTGGTGCGCCAAATCCAAGCCCGCCGTTGGCTCATCCAGCATTAAATAACGGTTCCCCTCGCCGCTCTTCTCCCACACCTGCGCCAGCACCCGCGCCAGTTGCACCCGCTGCTTCTCCCCGCCCGAAAGTTGCGTGTAAAGCCGCTCCGCCAGCGCTTCTGCCTCCACCCGCTTAAGCGCCGCCGCGCAAATCTCCCAGTCCCGCGCCGTCTCCCCGCCGTGCGGCTGTCGCCCCATCATCACCACTTCCTTAACCGGAAACGCAAACGCCAGCCGCGATTCCTGTGGCAGCACCGCCCGCCGCCGCCCCAATTCCTCCGGCGCCCATTCCGCCAGCGGCTTCCCGTCCAGTTCGATGCTCCCGCTCGCCGGCGTCAATTCCCCTGTCAGCAATTTCAACAGTGTGGACTTTCCCGCCCCGTTCGGCCCCAGCAACACCGTCACCCGCCCCGGCTGCAGCGTCCCGCTGACTCCCGCCAAAACCTGGCGCGAACCGCGAAAAAAATTAAGTTCTTGGGCAACGAGCATGATGAATCTTGTGCTAATCAAAACGATGCTTGGCCACCGCTTTGCCATCACTGTCGAAGGAAATAACAAAGGTCACTGGCAGAAAATAGGTGTTCGTTCCGTATTCGATTGAATCAACAATCCGTTTACGATCTTCAGGAGTTATCTCTGCATCATCCCAACCCATGGCCTTCAACCCATTTGCCCCAGTGGGCTCACCCATGAGCTGAATAATGTCCGCTTTTGTCATTCCTTTGGAGATGGTCGCGTATTTTTCCTGTAATTTTTCAACTTTATGGTAGGGCGCTACAACCCGAACTTCGTATGTCACCACTCCCACTACCCCCAGTATAATGACCGGCAGCAAAACGTAAAAAAAGACAAGCTTACGCGTGATGTTCATAAAAGTGCCTCAACGATGCATTCGGCCAGGATGGTTATATAACTCATGTGTAATTTCTGCATTCTGCATTCATAATTCTGCATTCCACTAAAATTCCCCCTTCTTTCTTGCCCGCATCAACAACCCCAAAAACACCGGCGCTCCCACCAGCGCCGTGATCACCCCGATCGGCAGTTCCCCGATTCCCCCCGCCGGCAGCCGTGCCGCGATGTCCGCCGCCAGCAGCAGCGCCGCCCCCAGCAAGCCCGACGCCGGCAGTAGCACCCGGTGGTCCGGCCCCAGCGCCAGCCGCGCCAAATGCGGCGTCACCAGCCCCAGAAACCCAATCGTCCCGCACACCGCCACCGTCGCCCCCACCATCACCGCCGACAACAAAATCAACACCCGCTTCACCCGCTGCACCGGCACCCCCAGATGAAACGCCTCCGCCTCGCCCAGCAATAACGCATTCAGGGGCCGCGCCAGCACCGGCAGCGCCACCATCGCCGGCACGGCAAATACCGCCGCCGCCCCAATCTCCGGCCACCCCGCCCGCGTCAGGCTCCCAAGTGACCAAAACAGCCACTCCCGCACCTGCTGGTCACTCGCCGAATACACCATGATCCCAATCGCCGCCCCCGCCAGCGCGTTCACCGCAATCCCCGTCAGCAGCATCAGCGACAAATGCGTCCGCCCCTCCACCTTCGCCAGTTGGTAAACCAAAAACGTCACCGCCACCCCCCCCGCCATCGCCGCCACCGGCAGCGCCATCGCGCCCACCACTTCCGGCCACGCCTGCAACGCCGCCCCCCCCAGCACGATTACCACCACCGCCCCCACCGCCCCGCCGCTCGACACCCCGATCAACGCCGGGTCCGCCAGCGGATTCCGAAACAACCCCTGCAACGCCGCTCCCGCCATCCCCAGCGCCGCCCCCGCCAGTATCCCCAGCGCCACCCGTGGCAACCGCAAATACTCCACGACCATCGCCTGCGCCGGATCCACCGCCCCGTGCAACCCCACCCAATGCCCCAGCACCGCCAATACCTGCGGCGCGCGCACCTCCGCCACCGGCCCCATCGCGCTCGACACCAGCGCCAGCCCCAGCACCAACGCCGCCAGCACCGGCAGCGCCCATGCCCGTTGTTTTTGATAAGCGGCAGTCATCCCTGGCGAACCAACCCCGGCCCGCCCCCGCACCTTCAGGAAAACCCCCTCACCCCCGCAAGCCGAATCCCCTGAAGGCGCACCTTTGGTGCGACGCTCACCCCGTGGGCGCCTCAAGTTCACGGGGCTCCCAATCCGCTCGCCGTTTCGCCACATTTCTTGCCTATCACCCGTCATCTTTCACCCCTCCTCCTTCTTCATTCGAATTTCGTCGCCCCCAAACTAAGCTTGCCTCCCCACCCCGGCTAAAATATGGGTACCCATATGAAGACGACCATAGATATTGCCGACAGCCTCCTCACCCGCGCCAAGGCCATCGCCCACCGCGACAAAACCACCCTCCGCGCCCTCGTCGAGCAAGGCTTGGATACCGTCATGCAGCAACGCGCCCGCCCGTCCAAAAATAAATTCAAAATGATCACCTTCAATGGTGGCACGCCCACCAGGGAGTTTCAAAACGCCCCCTGGGAACAGATTCGCGATGAAATCTACCAAGGCCGC
>CAZDAQ010000282.1:0-2746 GCA_964503425.1 uncultured Opitutales bacterium | reverse complement strand
CTTCGGTCACGTTCACTGTAGATTCACTTTTCATTCGCTGTATAATCGTGGGCGAGGGGCAGCCTGTCAAGGCGGCAATCCTGGTGGAGGGGCGGCGGCGAAGGGTCGCGAAAGCGGATTCCGCCAGTTAAAACTTGAGGCGGAAGGAGTGGCGCTGGCGCTGGCTGGGGGTGCGTTCGGGCGGGGTGGCTGGGCGTTCGGGGGGGCCGAGTTTGGCGAGTTGGGCGGCGGCGGCGGCGCGGAGGTCGCGCCAGCGGGGCCACTCGTAATCGGGGGCGTGGGCGACGTGGTTGAGGAGGCTGCGCCATTCGAGGGCGGCGCGTTCGATGTCGCCGGGGCGGAGGGTTTCGCTGAGGAAGTGCTGGAGGACGGCGGGGTTGGCGCGGACGCGCTGGATGACTTCGGCGGCGCCGTCGCCGTATTCGGGTGGGACGCCCTGGCGGAGGTAGCCGGGGCAGGTCATTCCGTGGTAGGTAAGGCGGCAGAGACTGCCGAGGCGGCCCCGGGCGTGATCCATGGCTTCGAAGCGGTGGCCGGCGCGGAGGTTGGCGAGGTCGCGAACGATTTCGGCGACGGGGTAGGTTTCGTCTTCGAGGGCGGCGGCAAGGGCGAGGCCTTCGCCGTGGTTGAAGAAAGAGAAGAGGACGCCGCGGCGAGTCGGGCGGGCGCGGTGGTCAATGAGGCCCAGGCGGAACCAGGTTTCGGCGACGGAGGCTTCGGTGAGGGTTTCCTTCATGCCGGCAAGTTCGGCGAAATCCACGGGGGCGGATTCGATTTCGCGGCGGGGCGGGTTGAGGAGCGGTTTGCCGAGGGAATCCACGCGGGCGAGGACAGAGGCCTGGGAATAGTCGAGCCGGGCGGAGATGAGGCCGTTGCGCTCGATCATTTCGGCGAGGCGGCCGCCGCTGGTGAGCTGGGGAAGGAGGGGGACGAGTTGTTTTTCAAAGGCGTCGAGGTCCCAATGGCGGGGCGGGTGGGCGGAGCCGGGGCGGGTGAGGCGCCAGTGGTGGCAGAGGGTTTTGTGCATCCATTTGACGAGGACGATTTTGGACTGGCCGGATTCCTTCGGGAAGACGGCGAGGGCAACCTGGCGACCATAGCGCGGGTCTGCACCCTGGAGGCGGCAGAGGTTGCCGACGTTGACGGTGGAAAGGGACTGGGGAAGCTTGAGCGCGGGAACCCACGCGCCTTCCTGATACGCGAGGGATTCGCCGAGTTTGACTTTTACAGGCGGGCGGCGGCGTTCCCACTGGCCGGCGGAGTTGAGCATCTCCACAATCTTGGGAGTGGGGGAGGCGGTGGAAGAGAATTGCTGATTGCTGAATGCTGATTGCTGGGTACCGGGGGCGGTTTCGAGTTTCGGGTTTTGAGTTTTGAGTTGGGAGGAAGAGGTGGAGGTGGTGGTGGATGAAGTCACGGGCGGACGGATCGGAGAGCCGTCCCTACTTGAAGGCATGGTGGCGGACGGGGATTTTTTGAGGAAGGCTTCGAGGCCGAGTTCGGGGGCGTGGTCGGTGAAGAGGCGGCGGGCGAGGTGGGCGGCGGCAAGGGCGGGGGATTCGCCGCGCTGCACGGTTTGGTGCATGAGGGCGAGGAAGCTCGGCCAGTCGAGCGGATTGGCGCGCTTGAGCTGGAGGGGGCGGGCCTCGCCAAGGCGGGGCTTGGACGGGGCGACGAGGATGTAGCCCTTTTCGTCGAGGCCACGGCGACCGGCGCGGCCAAACATTTGGAGAAGTTCGTCGGGCCGGACCTGGCGCGGGCCGCCGGAGGAGACGTATTCGCGGTCGGTGACGAGGACGGACTTCATGGAGAAGTTGATGCCGGCGGCGAGGCCGGTGGTGGCGACGACGACGCGGAGCTGGCCGGCCTTGGCGAGGGGCTCGACGAGGGCGGCGCGCTGCTGGTAGTTGAGGCCGCTGTGGTGGAAGGCGATGCGGTGCTTGAGGAGCTTGCCGAGGCGGTCGGAAGCGAGGAGTTTTTGTTCGGGGGAGAGAGTGAGGAAGTCGAGGAGCGGCAGGGCGGACGCGAGTTTGCAGGCGAGTTCCTCGGCGGCACGGCGGCGGGGGGCGAAGACGAGGAGGGGGCCGAGGTCGGCCATGAGGGCGCGGGCGACGAGGCGGGGCCAGAAGCCGCGGATGGCGGCGGGGACGCGGTCGGGAAGGGCTTCGAGCTCGATTTCCTCCTGGGGGACGGGGCGGTCGGCGTGATGGACGAGGACGGCATCGCGCCCGATGCGGCGGAGCCACTGGACGGTTTTGTCGGGATTGCCGACGCTGCCGCTGAGGAGGAGAAGCTGGGTGGAGGGCTTGGCGAGGGCGAGGATGAGCTCGTAGTTTACACCGCGGACGGGGTCGCCGAGCATCTGGTATTCGTCCACCACGAGGAGGCCGGGGCCGTCGCCGCGAAGGAAGCGGCCTTTTTGTGTTTCGAGGGTGGCGACGACGACGGGGGCGTCGAGGTTGTCAGCGACGTCGCCGGTGGCGATGCCGACGTTCCAACCGGCGGAGCGCCATTCGTAGAGCTTGTCGTTGGCGAGGGCGCGGGTGGGGACGGTGAAGACGGCCTGGCGGCGGCGGCCCTGCTCCATGAGGAGCTCGAAGATGAAGGTTTTGCCGGCGCCGGTGGGCGCATGGACGACGACATCACGTCCGTCCTGGAGATGCCGCACCGCCTCCTGCTGCCAGAGGTCGGGAATCTTCAGGGCGACTTCTAGACCGTGACTTGCGAAGTCGACAGGCACTGGCGC
>CAZDAQ010000281.1:0-2752 GCA_964503425.1 uncultured Opitutales bacterium | reverse complement strand
TCGTCGGCGATGATGAGGGTGCGCTCGAACTGGCCGAAATTTTCGGCGTTGATGCGGAAGTAGGCCTGGAGGGGTTGCTGGACCTTGACGCCCTTGGGGACGTAGATGAAGGAGCCGCCGGAAAAGACGGCGGAGTTGAGGGCGGAGAATTTGTTGTCGCCGCTGGGGATGACCTTGCCGAACCACGGGCGGAAAATTTCGGCGTGCTCCTTGAGGCCCTCGGTGGGGCCGACAAAGATGACGCCGAGTTTCTCGAGCCCTTCCTTCATGCGGGAGTAGGCGGCCTCGCTGTCGAACTGGGCCTCGACGCCGGCGAGGAACTTGCGCTCCTGCTCGGGGATGCCGAGGCGCTCGAAGGTGTTTTTCATCGCTTCGGGAACGTCGTCCCAGGAGCGGCTGGGCTTCTGGCCTTGCGAGAGGTAGTAGCGGATTTTGGAGAAATCAATGGCCTCGAGGTCCTTGGTGGCCCAATGGGTGGGCATGGGCTTGGACTCGAAAATTTTGAGCGCCTTGTGGCGGAACTCGCGGACCCATTCCTCCTCGCCCTTGACCTTGGCGATGTAGTCAATGGTGGCGGGCGAGAGGCCGACGCCGGCGTCGAAAGCGTAATCGGTCTCGTAGCGGAAATTGCCTTTTTCGCGGTCAATTTCGAGTTGGGTGGCGGTGGACATGGAAGAAGTGTTCTAGTGCTTAGGGTTATGGTGCTTAGTGTCGGTGGCCGATTATTTCGCAACAGCGAGTTCCTTTTGGACCCAGTCGTAGCCGCGGGCTTCGAGTTCGAGGGCGAGTTCCTTGCCGCCGGACTTGACGATGCGGCCATCCCACATGACGTGGACGACGTCGGGGACGATGTAGTCGAGCAGGCGCTGGTAGTGGGTGATGACGAGGACGCCGAGGTTGGGGCCGCGCATGAGGTTGACGCCTTCGGCGACGATGCGGAGGGCGTCAATGTCGAGGCCGGAGTCGGTTTCGTCCATGATGGCGTACTTGGGCTCGAGGAGCATCATCTGGAGGATTTCGCAGCGTTTCTTTTCGCCACCGGAGAAGCCCTCGTTGACGGAGCGGGCGGTGAACTTGCGGTCCATTTTCAGCAAGTCCATTTTCTCGTAGAGGCGTTTGTAGAAGGCGGTGGCGGCGACTTCCTCGCCCTCGCCGAGGCGGGCCTGGAGGGCGGCGCGGAGAAAATTGGCGATGGAGACGCCGGGGATTTCGCTGGGGTATTGGAAAGCGAGGAAGAGGCCGAGGCGGGCGCGGGCATCGGGCTCGAGGCCGAGGAGCGGCTGGCCGTCGAGGAAGACCTCGCCGCCGGTGATGGCGTAGTCCTCATGGCCGGCGAGGGCCTTGGCGAGGGTGCTCTTGCCGGTGCCGTTGGGGCCCATGATGGCATGCACCTGGCCCTTGGGGACGGAGAGGGAAAAGTCCTTGAGGATCGGCTTGTCGCCGATGGAGACGTTGAGGGAGCGGATGTCGAGTGAACTCATGAGGAAAGTGGTTTAGTTATCCATTTTGGCGTCGGTCCTGGCCGATTTCTTGGCCGGGGCGACGCCCTGGAAAGAGAGGTCAATATGCTCGACCTCGTAGCCCTCGGGGAGGACTTGCTTGAGTTTGGTGATAAAGTCGGTGGGGACTTCGACATCGTAAACGCGGCCGGTGCGGCGGTCGTGGAAATGGGCGTGTTCCTTGAGGTTGGGGCAGTAACGGGAGGGCTCGCGCTCGAGGTTGACCTGGCGGACGAGGCCGCAGGTGACGAGGGTTTCGAGGCAGTTGTAAACGGTGGCGAGGGAGATGGCGGACATCGTCTGGCGGGCGCGGGCGTAAACCTCGTCGGCGGTGGGGTGGTCGCGCTTGTCGAGGAGGACGGCAAAAACGTGCTCGCGCTGGCGGGTGGAGCGGAGGCCAGTGCGGGCGAGGGCGTCGTCGAGGACCTGGCGGGCGTGGTTGGCGAGTTTCATGGGGCGGGGCGTGGGAATGGGGTGGACGTGGCCGGATGTCGTGGATGGAGGGCGTTAGTTTGGAAGATAGGGTGGGATGGGGTCAAGTTAATTGGAATGATTCCAAAAATCAATACAGTTGAGAACTAATCTTAATTAAAATGTGTCCGAACTGCAGTCCTTACCGAAACGGCGCCCATCTGCCGAAAGGCGTAGAAGTGCGGCTGCCTCAACGCCCGGCAGTACGAGCGCGCTTTAGTTTGGAGATATCCAGCTTCTTCATTTTGAGCATGGCCTGCATGACTTGGCCGGTATCGTCCTTCTCCAGCAGGCCGCCAAGGATGTCGGGCATTATCTGCCAAGTGACGCCAAACTTGTCCGTCAGCCAGCCGCAACGCAGGATTCTACCGCCGGCAGAGAGCTTTTCCCAGTAATAGTCGATTTCGGCCTGGGTACGGCAGGTAACGAAGAGGGAAGCCGCCGGGTTGAGTTTATAATAAGGACCGCCGTTGAAGAGGATGAGCTCCAACTCGTCGAGCCGGAGGGAGGCGGAGCGGGGCCCGTGACTGAGAAGCCGGGACTTCCGAAAGATCGAGACGTAGAACTTGGCGGCATCCTGGGCTCGGTCGTTGAACCACAGAAAGATGCGGATTTTGGACGGCATGGGTGGTGAGGGAAGGAATTAGGCGGAGAATTGTTCCGTGACCAAGAGCACGCTCGGCTCGCGGGCATGGAATGCAACGGCGGATGAGAACGGGAGCAAGACATTGGCGCCGCGTTCGAGCTGGGGATGGACGGGGTCGTCGGTGGCGAGAGAGCCT
>CAZDAQ010000280.1:0-2822 GCA_964503425.1 uncultured Opitutales bacterium | reverse complement strand
GCGGCTGCCCGCCGGAATAATCGTCCACCATGCAAGCGACCCCGCGAGTCAAGCTCGGCAACCTGGCGCAGATACTGCCCTGGCCGTATCTGGTATGCGGGCGGGACGGGGTGATACGGCACGCGAGCAAGTTTTTTGCGCGGCTGATCGGGGAGGCGGCGGCGGAGCTGCCGGGGAAGCCGCTGGCGAAGTGGTTCGCGGCGGACGAGGGGAACGGCGGGCTGGCGCATTTGCTGGGGCACGTGACGCCGGGGCACGCGTGGCACGGGCGGCTGAGCTACCTGTCGGGCGGGGACCGGCTGGCGGTGGAGGTGGTGATTGAGCAGGATCCGGACGACGCGAAGGTGCTGTGGGTGCTGGCGCTGGAGAACCCGATCATCAACGAGCAGATGGTGATGAGCGCGCGCAGCGAGCTGCGGCTGCTGCAAATCCTGATGGACCACACGATTGACTACGTGTTTTTCCTGGACCTGGAGGGAAGGTTTGTGGTGACGAACGCGGCGTTCCAGAACGCGCTGCGGGTGGCGTTCCCGGGGCAGGAGATCGGGCGGTATTTGCGGGAGTTTGTGGAGGAGCAGACGGCGAAGGAGTTTGCGGAGACGAGCGCGCTGGTGCTGGCGTCGGGCAAGCCGCTGCTGAACCATGTGAGTTTGTTCCGCTACAAGAACAGCGAGGGGCACTGGGTGCAGTCAAACAAGATGCCGGTGTTCGACCAGCACCGGAAGTGCATCGGGCTGGTGTGCGTGTCGCGGGACATCACGCAGCAGCGGGAATACGAGGACAAGCTGCGGCAGGCGATCCGGCAGGCGAATTTGGCGAGCCAGGCGAAGAGCGATTTTTTGGCGAACATGAGCCACGAGATTCGGACGCCGATCAACGGGATTATCGGGATGACGGAGCTGTGTTTGGAGACGGAATTGTCCACGGAGCAGAAGAGCTATTTGCAGTCGGTGATTTCGTGTTCGAACATTTTGCTGTCGCTGATCAACGACGTGCTGGACTTTTCAAAGATCGAGGCGGGGCAACTGCAACTGGAGAACATCGCGTTCAACCTGCTGCATGTGCTGGAGGAGACGGTGGGGCAGTTTTCATTCCAGACGCTGGAGAAGGGGCTGGAACTGCTGGTGGACTTTGACCCGGCGATGCCGCAACTGGTGCGGGGCGACCCGACGCGGCTCAAGCAGATCCTCTACAACCTGCTGAGCAACGCGATCAAGTTTACCGATGAAGGCGAAGTGGTGGTGCGGGTGCACCCGCTGGAGGCGAAGCCGAGCGATCCGCCCGGCGGAATACGACTGGGGCTGACGGTGGCGGACACGGGCATCGGGATACCGGCGAACCGGCTGGACGTAATTTTCCAGAGCTTTACGCAGGCGGACACCTCGACGACGCGCAAATACGGCGGGACGGGGCTGGGACTGGCGATTTGCAAAAAACTGTCGGAATTGATGGGCGGGACGATCACGGTGGAGAGCAAAGTGCGGAAGGGCACGACATTCGAGGTGGAGCTGCCGTTCGGGGTGCCGGCGCGGCAGCCGGTGTCGGTGCCGACGCAACTGGCGCGGCTGAAGGAACTGCGGGTGCTGATCATCGACGACAACCAGACGAACCGGGAGATATTGACGCGGTTGTGCGCGCAGTGGGGGTTTGTGTCGGGCGCGGCGTCGGGCGGACTGGAAGGGCTGGAAGTGCTGGAGGCGGCAGCGCGGAAGAAGCAGCCGTATCAACTGGTGCTGCTGGACCAGCACATGCCGGAGCTAAACGGACTGGACGTGGCGGCGTTGCTGTTGAACCGACCGTCGCTGGCGGGGGTGAAGATTATTTTGCTATCGTCGTCGCTGAACCTGGCCGAATCGAGCCGGGCGACGGCGCTGGGGGTGGCGCGGAGCCTGACGAAGCCGATCAAGCAGAAATACCTGCTGGATTTGATTTTGGAGGAGTTCGGGCCGGATGCACAGGACCGGGGGCGGGTGCAGGCCATCACCACCCAAGCGACGCCGGCGAGCGAGAGCGCGGGCGAGCCGGCGGCGCCGGGGGCGATCACACCGTTGCGCGTGTTGCTGGTGGAGGACAACCCGATCAACCAGGAAGTGTGCCTGAAACGGCTGGGCAAGCTGGGGCACATGGTGACGATTGCGAACAACGGGGCTGAGGCGGTGGAGGCCTACCGGAAGGGCGAATTTGACCTGGTGTTGATGGACGTGCAGATGCCGGTGATGGACGGGTTTGAGGCGACGCAGCGGATCCGCGACATCGAGCGGACGCGGGACCGCTACACGCCGATCATCGCGATGACGGCGCGGGCGATGAAGGGGGACGAGGAGCACTGCCTGCGCGTGGGGATGGACAGCTACATGGCCAAGCCCTTCCGCGCGGCGAAGCTCACGGAAATTTTACAGGCGATCAAACCGAACCTGCCCGCGGGGCACGAGCCGCCGGAGACGGGGCCGGTGAACCCGCCGGAGGAAAAGCCCTTCAACCTGCGGGCGACGCTGACGGGGCTGGACGAGGAGGACTCGGACGACCTGCTGCTGGCGGCGGACGTGTATGTGCGGCATTTTATCTCGGAAATCGCGGGGCTGGAGGAGGCGTGGCACTCGGGCTCGCTGGACGAACTTTACAAGCGGGCGCACCGGGTGAAGGGCGGGGTGGGGACGCTGCGGGCGAAGCGGGCGATGTATCTCGCGCAGGAGATTGAAGGCGCGGCGAAGCGCGAGGACAAGGAAGGCGCGGGGAAGCTGGTGGGCGAACTGGTGGCGGAGCTGCGGCACATTGGGGCGGACATCAGGGATTTGCGCGGGCAGCCGGATTGAGGGGGAAGA
>CAZDAQ010000279.1:0-2831 GCA_964503425.1 uncultured Opitutales bacterium | reverse complement strand
CCGATGTTCCAGCCGACGCTGGAGGTTTTATTTTATCCGGATGACGCGGCGTTCCGGGCATTGACGAAGGCGATCCGGGCGTCGTGCCGGACGTATGAGTTATTCGAGGTGGCGGAGTTGATTTTGCAGAAGCCGGAGCGGTTTGTGGTGGTGTTGCGACCTTATCCGCGGCGGGACGGGGTGGTGGACAAGATTTATGTGGCGCAGCCGGACCACCTGCCGTTCGAGACGGAGGAGGACGCGGTGGGGCACGTGTTCCAGAATCACCTGGCGAAGTTTTGCGACACGGAGGAAGTGGAAGTGGAAGCGCCGAAGGGGAATTTCGTGGGCGTGAGCCGGTGCGGGTTCACGGGAGAACTGCTGGGGCCTCCGAACTACCATTTGTATCCGCAACTGCTGCGGGAGCACCATGCGCGGAAGCTGTCGCGGATGCCGTATGAGAAATTTGCGGCGCGGGTGGAACTGGTGAAAGAGCCGGAGCAGATCCAGGCGTGGCTGGACAAGATGAAGAAGGCGACGCGCTACAAGCTGAAGGAGCCGATAGAGGGGGCGCCGGAATTTTTCGAGAACTTGGACGCGGCGCGGCAATTTTTGCTGGCGAAGAAGAAGGACGCGATTGTGCGCGGGATGGAGACGGCGCGCTATCCGGGGAAGATGATAGCGCAATTCGCGCCGGGGGGCATCCGGGCGTCGGCGGAGGCGGTGCTGGAGCAGCAGCGGCGGTTCCCGCTGGACACGGCGAACAATTTGCGCGGGCGGCTGCGGCGGATGAAGTTCAATTTGTATAAGAAGGGGGCGAAGGGGGTGTCGTATGTGTGCGCGGTGAAGCGGAGCTTCCGAACGCCGCAGACGGTGCTGGCGGAGAAGGCGCAGGCGTTGATCACGTTCATTGAGCAGCACCCGATGACGCCGCTGTCGAAGTTGCCGCAGAATTTTCTGGGTTTGCCGGAGCCGAAGAAGGCAGAAGTGGCGGCAGCGCCGGTTGCACCTGTTCCCGTGACACCGGAGACGGTGGCGAACCCGGCGACGGAAGTGGCTGCGGCTGTGACTGAACCTGTCGCGGCGGAAGCTCCGATGTTGGAAGCGAAGCCGGTGGAGGCACCGGTGGCGGAAGCCACGCCGGTCGCAGCGACAGGGGTGACGCCCTCGCCGATTCCGGCAGCGGTCGAGGCGGCAGTTTCGCCGTATACGCCGGAGCAGCAGTTGCAATTGCGGGAATTGCTGATGAATTTAAAGTGGCTGGTGAGCGAGGGCTACGTGACGGAATACGGCGACGGGAAGTTGTATGCGCCGCCGGTGCTGGTGCCGCCGAAGCCGAAGGCGCCGGGCGAGGGTGGCGTGGCTGCGCCCGATGAAGGGCAGGAGGCCGCGGGGGTGCACGCCGAGGAGATTGAGGATACGGGGGATGAGGTGGAACATGAGGAGGAAGGCGGCGCGAACGCCGATGAAGGCGACATGACGGTTTTAGGTGAGCCCCAGAGCGCGCCGATGACGACGGATGGGCCGTCCGCTGCGGAAGCACCGCCGATGGCGAGCACGGAGCCGGGGTTGGCAACGCCAGCCGCAGTGGAAACACGGCACGCAGCGGAAACACCCCCGGTAACGAATAGTTAGCATCCGCCGGATGTTCATTGCCAATGAGGCAAAAGTTTTTAAGGTTTATCACCTCCACCCCCCGAGGCGAACCATGGCGGAAAAATTGATCAGGAAGAGCGGGTGGAAGAAGGTGGCGGTGCTGATGCTGGCAATGGGGTTGGGGGCGTGCGTGGTGATGGCGGCGCCCAAAAAGAACGCGCCCAAGGCGGTAAATGTTCCCACGGTTTCGGGAAATGAGGAAAACTGGATTATTGGGGATGTGGCGCGGGATTTGGGGCAATTGGTGGGATTTGCGGCAGCGAAGGAGAACGGGGGCAACACGAGCATGCCGCCGACGAATGTGACGCTGACGCCGCTGACGAGCGGGGCGGGCGGCCGGGCGTACACGGTGCAGGTGCAGCCGTGGAACGGGACCGTTTTCGCGCAGGATTTCACCGTGAGCGGTTCGCCGTGGGAGCCGGGGGCGTATTTGCCATGGGCGCAGTCACTCGCGAAGGCATGGGGCGTGAACCCGCAGGCAGCACCGGCGGAGGCGATGACGGACGACGAACTGGTGACGTTGCTGGAAGAGCCGACGCTGGAGAATGTTTTAAAAGCAAACGGGAACTTGTCGGCGGCGCTGACGAAAACGCCGGGGAACGCGGGACTGCACGAGCAGGCGGCGCTGCTGCTGATGCTGCTGGCGTGGTCGGAGCCGACGAATGTCTTCACCGACGAGCGGGAATTGCTGGACAGCGCGTGCGCGCACCTGGCGATGGCGGAGACGCTGCGCGGGGGGGCGCCGGCGGGGACGGCGGGGCAACTGGCGGAATTGACGCTGCTGGATCAGACCGGTAGGCAGGCGGAGGCGAAGCAGGAACTGGAAGCGCTGGCGGCGACGGCGAACCTGCCGCAGTCCACGCAGGACTGGGTGGAGACCCTGCAGATGGACAACTGGGGCGACTGGCGAAAACTCTCGCCGAAGTTCGACGCGCCGCTGCTGATGTGCTGGGAGTATTACGGATGGCTGGAAGTCAACGGATGCAACAAGCTGGCCGAGCAATTCATGGCGGAGGAGATGAGCATGAAGAAGCCCAACTGGCAGCAGACGGTCTTTAACTGGAATTTTTGCAATTGTTACTCGGAGGGCGACGTGAAGGACCAGAAGTTGGAAATCGCGAAGGTCATGCACGCGCTGGGGCTGGGGCCGGCACCGGCCGAGGAACCGGACGAGTACACGAAACCCTCACTGATGA
>CAZDAQ010000278.1:0-2837 GCA_964503425.1 uncultured Opitutales bacterium | reverse complement strand
CCGTCATCATGCTCGCCCTCATCGGCCTCGTCTTCCTCTCCATTCGCGCCGGCGCCATTTCCGTCATCGCCAACATCTTCCCCATCGTCGCCGTCTTCGGCATCATGGGCGCCTTTGGCATCCCCCTCAATCTCGGCACCTGCATGATCGCCGGCATCTCCATGGGCATTGCCATGGACGACACCGTCCACCTCATGGTCCGCTACAACCAGGACCTCCGCCGCCTCAAGGAGGAAAAACTCGCCCTCGTCCAGACCCTCGAGGAGGAATTCCAGCCCGTCCTCCTCTCCAGCCTCGCTCTCGCCGGCGGCTTCCTCGTCCTCGCCACTTCCAGTTTCGTCCCCGTCCAGCAATTCGGCGCCCTCTCCGCCCTCGTCATGATCCTCGCCGTCGCCGCCGAAATGCTCCTCACCCCCACCTTCCTCTGCTCCACCCGCCTCATCACTGTCTGGGATGTCCTCGACATGTCCCTCCGCCGCTCCCTCCGCGAAAAATCCCCCGCGTTCGAAGGCCTCACCACCTGGCAGGTCAAAAGACTCCTCGCCGCCTCCAACCTCGAAACCTACCCCGCCGGCGAACACATCATCCGCGCCGGTGACGAAGGCTCCCGCATGTATGTCGTCATCGAAGGCGAGCTTGAAGTGTCCAAAGGCGGCGAATCCAACCGCCTCATCCTCAACCGCCTCGGCCCCGGCCAGGTCATCGGCGAAGTCGCCCTCGTCGCCCGCGTCCAGCGCTCCGCCGACGTCACCGCCCTCACCCCCGTCAAACTCCTCACCCTTGACTGGAACTCCCTCGTCGGCCTCCAGCGCTTCAGCCCCTACCTCTCCGCCCGCTTCAACCTCAACCTCGCGCGCATCCTCGGCCTCCGCCTCGCCGACACCCTCACCAAGGTGGACACCCGCTCCCCCTTCACCCGCCCCTCCTTCCCCGTCCCCGACCCCAATTCCCCGTCCGCTCCGGGCTAAGCCCGTAACGCTGCTTTCCTAAAAATAATTTCATACCAATAGAAATACTATGTGGAAAATCTGCAAAATGCGGCTTGACGATTTAACTTTGTATTACAGAGTTTATTACTACACCCGACCGCTTGCCCATGAAACCATTCCCTGAAGAACTCGCCTCCGCCTCTGCTGAATGGATTAGCGAAGGGATCATCTCTCCAGAGCAGCGCGTCCAACTGCTTGCCCGCCATCCGACCCAAACCGGTACCAGCCGCATCATCATCGTCTTTGCCGCCTTCGGCGCCTTCGCTCTCGCCCTTGGTGTCATTCTGATAGTCGACGACAGCTGGAATATTATCGGCAAAAACCTTAAAATCACCGCCCTGGTCATGATGATGCTCGTGGCCTATGTCTTCGGTTGGCGCTTCAAAGTATCGCCCGGTAAACAGCCGGTCATTGGCGAGGTTTGCCTCCTGCTGGGCTGCCTACTCTTTTTTGCCGGCATCTTCCTCGTCTCCAACCTTTTCAAACTAGATATTCCCTTCCATACCGTGATGTTCATCTGGACACTTGGAATCGCCTCCCTGCCGTGGCTCACGCGTTCCGTCCTCAACGAGTTTGTCTTTGTCGCCGCCCTCCTCGTCTGGCTCGGTACCGAATTCACCAACTCTACCGGTCCGCTGGGTTGGCGTGGCGAAATCTCCCCGCTTGCGCTATTATCCCTGTTCGCCATCCTCGGCCAAGCGGTTTTCTTCTCCGGCCTCGCACTGCGAGGCACTTCTTGGAGCCTTTTTGCCGACCTTCACGAAATCAGTGGCCTAGCCGTGGCCGGTTTCTCCACTTACTTTCTGGGCTATATGAACGATGATCTTTCTTCGTTGGATCTCCCCGGCGATTGGCCACCCGTCGCGTCAGCCTTCATCATACTCGCCCTCAATTTTATGCCTGCGCTGCTCCGCCGCCGTAATGAAACCCTTTTACTCGCCCTTCCGCTTGCCCTCACAATCCTGCCCGTAGCCGCTGTGTTCTTCAGCTTCAATCACGTCTTCGGTAAATTCCTCTGGAGCACCACCACATGGGGTCTGCAGTTGGTGCTCTTCGCATTCCTGCTCCGCGTAGGTGTGAAATCCGCCCGCGAAGGCTGGATCTCCCTCGGCACCATCGGCATTGCCGTCACCGTCCTCTCCTGGTGTATCTACAACTTCGCCTCCGCATACGAGCAGGGCTTCTCTACCTTCCTAAGCGGTCTGCTCCTCATAATCCTTGCCGTCGCGCTTGAAAAACGTCGCCGCGTTCTTATCAACCGCATCCGACATCAAAATTCCCAATGAAAGCCAAACTGTTCTTCCTCATCGTCGCCACTCAAACGATCGGCCTCTTCGCTTGGACCGCGTGGGTCGAATATATGCGCTAATTCGCATCTTCGGGGTAAAATCTTTCCCCTCTTTTCTGCCTTCTACCTTCTTTCGCCTCCACGCGCCAGTTTGGCTGACGTTACCTCCACGGGTTTAGCCTGGAAACAATTCCCTGTCGGGTTAGACCCCATAGCTTCCCGCGGCGCATCCGGCTATCCTCCGTGCATGCCTCTTGGAAATGTAATCGTCACCTTGATCGTGATCGGCGTGGTTCTCTGGTTGATCAACCTCATCCCGATGCAGAGCACCATCAAATCCATTATCAACGCCGTCGTCGTCATCGCGGTCGTCCTGTGGCTGCTCTATGGCTTTGGCATTATCAACCACTCCGGCAACATCCATATGCCGGTGGTGAACATGTCCGTGGCGAAGTAAAAGTGCGGCAGTGCCAAGTGCCCAGAAGGGTCGGGCTTAAAGTTTTGGGGTCGGCTACCTGCCCGTCATCTCCCCCGGCATCTCTCAATACGTCCGCGCCAGC
>CAZDAQ010000277.1:0-2844 GCA_964503425.1 uncultured Opitutales bacterium | reverse complement strand
CCTGGAAGATGGCGCGGTGCATCAACTCGCCGGGGAGGGCGCCGTTTTCGACCAATTTTTTCTCGGGGAAATCATACCAGAGGGAGACACGGGCCCAGACGAGCGGGAGGCGGCCATCGAGGACACTGGCGAGGGGCTCGCCGGACCGCATGCGGGTGGCATAGTCGGTGCCGTCGGCGCGTTCCTGGCGGCGGTGGAGGGTGAGCTGCTGGCGGTAGTTGGCGAGGGCCTGGGGCTGGACGGGGCCGGAGGCGAGCGCGGCGACGGGGACGGAGGAGGGGGTATTCCAAAACTTGTCGAAACATTTAGAGAGGTGGGCGACGATGGGGCCGGCGGCCACGACCTCGTAGTCGCCAAGCTGGCCGGCGGGGTCTATCTGGAAATAATCGTCGCCGACGTTGCGGCCCCCGACCATGGCGACGGCGTTGTCCACGACCAGCAGTTTGTTGTGCATGCGGTAGTCGAGGCGGGGCTGGTGGAGGAGGAGTTCGGACCAACGGAGGAGCTTGATGTCGCCGCGGTAGGCGAGCGGGTTGTAGAGGCGGACTTCGATGTTGGGTGGGCGTCGAGGGCTTCGATTTCGGCGTCGTGGCCGGTGTTGTCGAAATCGTCTAGGAGAAGGCGGACGCGGACGCCGCGGTCGGCGGCGCGGATGAGGGCGTCGGCAAGGAGCTGGCCGGTTTCGTCGGAGCTGAAGATGAAGTATTGGAGGTCGAGGGTTTTCTCGGCGCGGGCGATCAACTGGGCGCGGAGGAGAAAGCCGTCCACGCCGATCGGGATGAGGCGCAGGGCGGAAAGGCCGGGATGGGCGGCGCTGGCGGTGGCGAACTGCTGGCCGAGCGCGGTTTCCTCGGGATGGGGTAGGGCGACGGAGGCGGTTTTGGGATCATGCACGCCCGGTAGCGACGAGGCGCAGCCGCCGAGGGCGAGGAGCGCGGCGAGACCGAGGAGGGCGGGAAGGACGGCGAAGAGTGGGCGTGGGTGCGCGGGGCCGGGAGCGGGCAGAATGTGGCGAGGAAAAGGAATCATGGTGGCCGGGAGGACGGGCGGGCGGGAGGACGAATAAGCCACGCCAGGCACAGAGCGGTTGCCCGGCGTCAGAGAGGGCGCACCGACCGCGAACCTCCGCGAAGCCGGAGAGCGATAATACACGAGCGGCGGGGTGGTCGCTATGGGTTAGAACCCTATGGGGAAGGGGCGGAGGGAGCCGTTGAGATGCAACGAGGCGGCCAGGTTTGAGGGAGGCAGAGGCTCAGGGGTCGGGGATAAAGACTTCCTGAACGGGGGTGGCGAAGGCTTGGGCGAGTTTGTAGGCGAGGGGGAGGCTGGGGGCGTATTTTTCGGCCTCGAGGGCGATAATGGTCTGGCGGGTGACGCCGACGCGGTCGGCGAGTTCGGCCTGGGACCAGTCGCGTTCGGCGCGGAGGATGCGGAGGCGGTTTTTCACCGGTAGTGGCGGCGGACGAAGAGGCCGGCGATGATCCAGGAGGTCATGAAGGTGGAGTAGGTCCACCAGGCGGAGATGAAGGGGAAGCCTTCGCCTTCGATGAGGCCGTAGGTGACGGCGAGGAGGGCGGTGGCGCCGCCGGCGAGGGCGATGGAGTTGACGATGATGCGGCGCATCAATTCGTCGGTGGCGCGGACGTAGCGGACGATGGCGATGAAAACGCCGATGACGGGGATGATGGGCAGGACGGCGACGAGGGTGCGCCAGGTGTCGTCGAGCTTGTGGGTATTCAGGTAGTCGCGGGTTAAAATGATGGCGAGGACGTAGGCGACCATGGAAATGCTGAATTCCCAGAAATAGGCGCGCCGGGCTTGGGCGGTGGGATTGGGTTGAGGGTTAGGGTTCATGGCGGAGGATGTAATGTATAGATTACATAAAGTAAAGAACTATTTACTAATAGAATCACAAACGTTACATGGATAGAATCGTAACGCGGTGCGGGTGCGTGAGAAGAAAGCGCGAGTTAAAGCGCCACCCTAACGCCGCCGCTTCACCAAACCCAGCCCCAGCGCCGCCACTCCCACCAACACCGCCAGCAGGCCCGGCTCCGGCACCACCGTGAATATTAAATCATTCCCATTGAACGCAAACGTCCCGGACGTGTTCACCCCGCCCAAATCCTGGTAGCTGAAGTCCGAAATGTTAAACGTTCCGTTGCCCGCGTCGAACAGGCTCCCGAACGATATCAGCGTATACTGCACCGGCGAACTCAGGCTTTCGTGCCCCGTTCCGCCAAAATCAAACTTGAAGGTCGTTCCCGCGCCCTTCGCCCAAAACCCCAGGATCGTCAGCAAACTCGCGCTGTTGTCCACGTTGCTCAGCGTGAAAAACGCCGTTGCGTTCCCGCTCAACGAGCCGCCCCACGTCAAATTCCCCAGGGTCAGCGACGGGCCGCCAAACGCCGGCACCATGCTCGCCCCCGTCGCCAGCGTCACCGAGTTGCTCAGCGTTCCGTTGCCGCCCAGCGTCGCGCCCGAGCTCACGAGGACGGCCGACACCAAACTCCCCGTCACGTTTAGCCGCCCTGTGCTCACCGTCGTCAGCCCCGTATAGGTATTCACCCCGCTCAGCGTCAGCGTCCCCGCTCCCGCCTTCGTCAAATTCCCTGCTCCGCTGATAATCCCGTCCCACGAAGCGTTGAACCCGTTCGTGTCGATCAGCGAAATCGTGCTCGCTGCGACCGTCGCGTTCACCGCGGTCGAAAAATCGCTCCCGATCACCTTCACCGTCCCACCCAGCAGGTTAAAGCTCACCGTGCCGGTCCCCGGGTCGATGCCATCCGCCCCGCCCACCTGCAGCGTGCCTCCGCTGGCCACATTCACCGTCGCCGTACCGCC
>CAZDAQ010000276.1:0-2857 GCA_964503425.1 uncultured Opitutales bacterium | reverse complement strand
TCTTGATGCCGATGCCGAGTTCCGACGCGGTTTCCTTGTTGGCCTTGCCTTCGGCAATCAACTGGAGCACTTCCATCTCGCGTGAGGTCAATTGGACCGCCTTCGGGTTGTGTTTGCCCGCTCGGTCGGGCGACTGCAAATGGAGACGGTCGCGTCGCCGGGCAACGGCTGGACTGAAAAACTTGTTCCCTTTTTGAACCTCCCGGATTGCCGCGCACACTTCATGGGAGGAGGTTTGCTTGAGGAGAAAACCACTCGCACCGGCGGCGGTTGCGTCCGCGACATACGCGTCATCGTTGTGCGCGGACAGAATGAGCACCTTGGTGGCGGGGATAGCTTTGAGCACCTGCCGCGTGGCTTCCAATCCGTTGAGCCGCGGCATCGCGATGTCCATCAATACAACGGCTGGACGTAGTTTTTTTGCCAGGGCGACGGCCTCACGGCCTTCCTGCGCTTCGCCCACCACTTCAAAGTCTTTTTCGAGTTCGAGCATTTTGCGAAAGCCCTCGCGCACAATGGTATGGTCTTCGGCCAGTAGAACAGTAATTCGTTTCATAATCTTTTGAGTTTGGTTTTGGTGGTGTCCCTCAACGATCCCCCCGCGCGGGCCTTGCCGAGCGGAATTTGTGCCTGGATGGTGGTGCCTTTGCCCGGAGCAGATGTCACATTCAGGGCGCCGCCCATGTAGGTCGCCCGCTCGCGCATGCCGAGCAGACCAAACCCGCCCCCGCCTTTTCGTCTGGCCGGATGATGACCCGGGTCGAAACCGACCCCGTCGTCATTGATTGCCAGCCGGACGAAGGCGCCGCGCAACGTCAGCTGCACCGCAACGTGGCCCGCGCGAGCGTGCTGCTCCACATTCTTTAATGCTTCCTGGAGAATCCGGTAAAGCGTCAACTCACTGTCGGCGGGCAGCCGCGCGGCCAACTGCACGCAGGCCAGCTTGAGGGGCACGCCCGTCCGCTTCGCGAACTCCGTGCTGGCGTCGTGCAGCACGGCGACCAGACCCAGCTCATCCAATACGCTGGGCCGCAGATTGCGCGAGATGCGCTCCACTTCTTCGGCCGTCTGGCCGAGCAGCTCGCGAAGTTTTATCGCCTCGATCTTCGATGGCCTGTCGCTCGACGAAAGTTTATCCGCCAGCGTCTGGGAACGAACGAGGACGGCGCAGAGCAGTTGGGTGATGTTGTCATGCAATTCGAGGGCCACCCGCGCGCGCTCGGCTTCCTGCACCAACACCAGGCGGTGGGACAACGCCCGCAACAGTTCCTCGTTGTGCCGGGACTCCGTCAGGTCCGTCACCACCATGCCGAGGGTCGCACAGCTGGAACCCTTCCGGTCCAGCGGGCGGATGGAGATTTGTACCGGCAAGGACGAACCGTTGCCGGCCTTGAGCAGCACCTGGATCTTGGAACCGGAGTGGTCGGCCCGCTTCATGAGCGGTCGGAGTGTGGCCCGGTCTTCGTCCGAGAGAAAGCGGCGGAAGGAACTGCCAATCACCTCCTCGAGCGGGCATTTGACCATCCGGGCGAAGCAGTGATTGGCGTAAAGAATCATCTTGTCAACCGTTAGCGTCACCGCCCCTTCGTGCATGGATTCGATGAGCATGCGGTAGGCGTGCTCGGCGCCTTCCAGCGTGAATACTTGTGAGCCTTCTTTGCCCGCGACCATCACCGTATCCACCTCGCCGGTGCGGATGGCGCGAAGCGTTCCCTCGGCTTCGGCCAGGCGGGCGCGGAGCTTGACAAGCTCGCGGGGAGGTACGCTTGCTGTTGTGCAGGCAGGGCGGGGCGGCGCGGGGCGGGCGGAACTCCTATGGCGGGCGGTTTTCAAAGCCTCTTTCAGAACTGTAGCCGCGGCCGTGAGTCCACGCTGACTTGCTTTCGATTTGCGCCAGCTAACATCGGCGGCTGCAGAGTTTTGATCGAGTCTTTTCAAAGTGCCACCTTGCCTCTCGCCATCAAGTCCAGCTTGACGAACAGGCCGGTGATGTCCATCAGGCTGCCGATGAACCGGCGTAACGGTGGTGGGAATGCCATGATGAGCGTCGGCGTTGCGACGATCTGGTTGTCGCGCGCCAGTTTGGGCTGTTGATAGATGTCAATCACTTCCAGTCGGCACTTGCCTTTCGGTTCCGTTTCGCACAGTTGCCGGACGCGCAGGACAGCCTGGCGCGATCGCGCCGTGGCCCCGGCCACGAATAGTTGCAGGACGTATTTGTCCTTGACCCGGCTGGCCGGGGCTTTTTCAACAGTCCGGGTTACATGGCTGGCTTGGTTGGTTTTCACAGCGTACGTCTCGGTTAACCGGCGGGGCGCAAATCCAACCCGACCAGCACGCGTTCGGTATCGGAAAGGTTGCCAATAATGGTTCGCACGGGACTCGGCAACCGGCGCACCACCGTGGGAATGGCCAGGATCTGGTCGCCTTTGGCCAATTGGGGCTGCTTCAGCAAATCAATCACCGTGATGCGATAACGGCCTTTGAGGTGGCTTTCGCACATCCTTTTCAGGTTCGCGAATGCCGTCACCGATTTGGGCGTCTGGTCCATCACATAAAGGCGCAGTTGCCATTGTTTGGCAGGGCGGCGCGGGGCGGCGGCGGCACGTCTTACCTTGTTGGTTTTCATCAATGTATCCTCCCATTTCCGGCCCGGATCCGGGTGCGGGCCGCCACCAGGACATCGGCCTGGCGCAAGCGGCCCAATTCGGTCCGCTCGGTGGTCAGCAGGCGCGTTTGGGTTCCAACCTGTTCGTCAATTTGCCGGAGTTCTTCGGCACTGGCTTCATGCTCGGAGCGCAACCCGCTGATTTGCCGTTCGAGCGCCGCGCGTTTTTGCTCCAGTTCGCGCTTGCGG
>CAZDAQ010000275.1:0-2882 GCA_964503425.1 uncultured Opitutales bacterium | reverse complement strand
CGCCGAAGGCGTTGGTGACGACGACGCGGTAGTTGCCGGCGTTGGCGACGGTGACTTTGGAGAGGGTGAGGACGGCGCTGCGGGCACCGCGGACGTTGCCCGTGTTGGTGAGGTTCACACTGTTGAGCTGCCATTGGTATTGCAGGGACATTTTGCTGGTGGCGCCGACGCTGAACATCAAGGTTTGGCCCGCCTTGACATTGCGGCCGGAGGGCTGGCGGAAAATGACGGGGGGCGCGCCGACGGTGAGGACGGCGGCGCTGCTGGTGACGGTGCCTTCGGAGTTCGAGGCCAGGAGGCGGTAGCAATAGGCGTTCATGGCCGAGGTGGTGACGAAGCTGAGAGAAGGGGTGGTGGCGCCAATGTAGGCGGCGGCGGTGATGTTGGACCAGGATTTGCCCTGGTTGATGGAGAGCTGCCACTGGTAATTGGGGGCGGGATTGCCGTTGGCGGCGGCGTTGAAGCTGGCAACGGCGCCGGGGGAGGCGGCGGTATTTTGCGGCTGGCCGCTGATGAAAGGCGTCTGGGGATCGAGGGCGTTGGGGTAGAAGCCAACAGTGCCGTTCTGGACGTCGAACATGACATCGTAGGTGAAGAAGGTGATGAGGCCGGTGTTGATGCGGCCATTGGTGGGATCGGAGACATCCTTGGCCTGGTTTTGGCCGGAGATGTTGCCGGCGATAAAACCGAGGAACCAATTGTCGGCATCGAGGGTGATGCTGGTGCCGGGAATGACCTGCTTGCCGTTGAGGAGGGAATCGGGGAGGGTGATGTTGGTGCCGTTGTCGTGAATCTCCATGCTGGGGGCGCCGGTGTCGAGGACGAGGCCGGCGGGAAAGCTGGTATGGATGCGGCCGAGAGTAAAGGTGGCGTTGGCGATGATGATTTGCTGGGCATACGTCGAGTAGCCGCTGTTGGGGTAGGTGACGGTGGAGTTGGTGCCGTTCATGGAGACGAGGATGGTGAACTGGGCGCGGTCGGCGGGGGTGATGCCGATTTGGAGGGTGGGGTGGGGGTTGGCGAAGCCACCGGTGCGAATGATGAAGCCGTTCGAGAGATTGCCGGGGAGCTGGGGGAGGAGGCCGAAAATGCCGTTTTCGGAGGTCAGGCCGATGCCGAAATCGCCAAAGAAAGCGCCGTAGAGCGGGGGAATGCCGGCGGTGACGTTGGCGGCCCAATTGCCGAGACTGCCGCCGCCGGCGGTTTGGATTTGGGCCATGTTGGCGGTGAGGGTGGGGATGCCGTTGCCGAAGTCCACGGTGGTGCTGACGATGGTGGAGTTGTAGTAGATGCCGCTGGAATAGGATTGGTTGACGATGGTGGCGTTGACGGTGTTGTAGGAGGGCCACCAGGCGGTGTTGTTGGCGGCGTAGAAGCCGGAAGCGCCGGTGTCGAACTCATACAACTTGAAGGGGCCGCCACCGAGGCTGACGGGGATGCCGAGCTTGTAGTCGCCGCTGGCCAACTGGACGAGCTGGAGAGGGATGGTGATGGAGTCGGGAACCGAATTGGCGCGGGCGGCGAGCGGAAGCGCGAGCAGGAGAAAGCTTGAATACAGGAGAGAAAACAGGAAGGAGGTGCGAGTGCGGGAGAGTCGGTTCATAAAGGGAGGTTTAGAGGATAGAGGTCGCGCGTGCAAAGTAATTCCCGGAAGATTGGACCGGGCAACGCCAAAAGCGGCGGGGCAAGAGTAGTTCACGCGGAATTCACGCGAACGGCACGGGGCAGATGCAGCAAACCAGGCAACCGAGGAACAGCGAGTTTACGTGAAGAGGGAAAGGGGAGAAGGGAAGGCCGGGAATCAGGAGCCGGGGTGATAGGGCGCGCCCTGGGCTTCGACTTGGTGATCGAAAAACACCAGTTGCTCCTGGCCGTTGATTTCGGCAATGAGGCAACTGCCCTTGGGGAAGAGGGCGAGCATCTCGGCTTCGGAGATGTGGCGGGGTGGCGCTAGCGGCGGTGAGGAAAGGGCGAGGGCGGGGGTGGGAGGAAGAGGATTGCTGATTGCTGAATGCTGATTGCTGGAGATGGTTACGGGTTGCGGGTTTGGGGTTTCGAGTTGAGTCGAGGTGGAGGAAGATAGCAGCGTTGAAGGCTGGACGGGTTGAAGCGGAAATTTGGAGGAGAGGGTCGGCCAGATGACGGCGGCGGCCAGGCAGGCGGCGAGGGCGACGGCAGCGGAGGAGAGCCATTGGCGCCGGCGCACAGCATGGAGTTCGCGGAGCGCGGCGGCTTTCGCGGCGGCGTGGGCGGTTTCCCAGGACTCGGTGCGGAGGATGGCGTCGAGGAGGGGGTCGCGGGGATTGGGCTCGGGATGATTATTCATGGCGGAGGGCGCGCAGGAGGTGGGCGCGGATTTTTTGGCGAAGGCGGCCAATGCGGGATTCGAGGGCTTTGTAGGTTTGGCCCTGCTGGGTGGCGAGAGTGGCGAGAGGCTGGCCGTCAACATAGGCGGCGTGGAGGAGTTCGCGGTCGGCGGGGGGGCAGTCGGCGAGGGCTTGATCGAGGGCGTGGTGGAGGGCGGCTCTGCTGTTCAGCAGAGCGGTGGCGGGATCGGCAAGTTTGGCGAGGGCGGCATCGTCGAGCGGGACGGAGAGGTGATCGCGGCGGCGGGCGCGGCAGTGGTCAATGAAGGCGTTGCGGGCGAGGCGCTGGAGCCAGGCGAGGAGGGGGGGCTCGGCGGAGAAAACCTCCATTTTCACGGCGAGCTTGATGGCGACGGTCTGGAGGATTTCGCCGGCGAGGTGTTCGTCGCCCTTGGCGAGGAAGAGGAGGTGTTTGTAGATGCGGAAGGAATAGAGGTCGTAAAATTCGGCGAAGGCGGCGGGGTCGCGGCGGCGGACGGCGCGGGTGAGGGTGGCGAGGGAGAGGGAGGGGGGGAG
>CAZDAQ010000274.1:0-2882 GCA_964503425.1 uncultured Opitutales bacterium | reverse complement strand
GCCTGGGGCGGCAACTCCAGCTACGGCGAAAACTTTTCCGGCATCAGCCAAAGCTCCCTCGACCGCTGGAAAACCCAGCTTACCCCCGGCGAAATCCACTGGATCGAATACCACTGCCAGGCCGGCATGAAGGACTGCGGCTACGAAATCCTCAGTGATCTTTCCTCGCCCGCGCGCAATCTCGCCCGCTGGTTCGCCCGCGTGCCCCACGAATCCACGCTCGGCTACCTCAAGGCCCGCCGTGCCTCCCTCTGCTGGCATGTCGCTCCAAGTTATGTGATGCGCCCGCACTAATTTCGTCATGCACGTCCTCCTCTTCGCCAACTGCATCACCCCCGCCTGCCAGGCGCGGCGCGGCAACGCCCGTTACGACAGTCCCGCCGGCCGCAAAAAAGTCCTCCTCCTTGCCGACTACCTTTCCGTCCTCGGCCACACCGTCGAAATCCACAGCCCGTCCTATTCCAAACGCCGCGACCCCGCCTGGACCGAGCCTTTCCTCCCCGGCGCCTCCATCTGCCACGCCCCGTCCTTCGCCGTGGCCGGCTGGGCTCCGGCCCGGCAAAAACGCGCCGCCAACTATTTTGAAGGTCTCGTCCGCGCCCACGCCGGCCGCTCCGATGTCCTCGTCATCGGCTACAACTTCCACCGCGAATACGCCGCCGCCCTCCTCTGCGCCGCGCGCGAATGCCGTCTCAAAACCGTTCTCGAATACGAAGACGGCCTCTACCTCGACCGCGATTGGCAAACCCCGGCGGGCCGCGCCCTTGAACGTTCCGTTTACACCGCCGTCAACGGCGCCATCGTCGTCACGCCCGCGCTCGCCGCCCGCATCCGCGAAGTCGCCGCCCACCCGCCGCCCTGCCTCATCCAGCCGGGCCTGCCCGACCTGCGCATGCTTTCCCTCCAGCCTGACCGCCCGCCGCCCGAAGACCGCCGCCTCCTCTTCGCCGGCAACTTCGGGCGCGACCAGGGCTTCGGCCAGCTTTGCCAGTGGATCGAACACCTCCCCGACTCCATGACCCTCGACATTACGGGCCGCGCGGGCCCGGTCGAAACCCAGGCTCTCCAGCAAGTCCTCGCCCACCACCCGCGCGCCCGTTTTCACGGCTTCCTCGACCAGGACACCTTCGAGGAAAAAATGGACGCCGCCGACGCCTGCCTTCTGCTCCACAACCCCGCCTCGCCGTATTCCCACACCCAATTCCCCTCCAAATTCTTCGACTATCTCTCGCGCAACAAACGCATCGTCACCGCCCCCGACCCGCGCCTCGACTCCTTCCGCCACCTGCCCCACCTCCTCGTCGTGGACGACTTCCCTCACGGGCTCTCCCGCCTTCCCGAACGCCTCCGCCGCGCCCCGCCACCCAACGATGACGCCGTCCTCGCCCTCGGCGAATCCCTCCGCCACCACCTCGCCGAATTCCTCAAAAAAATTTAATCGGCGACTTTACGGCTTCCCCAGCCCCCACTTCACCCGCGCATTAAACACCACGTCCCGGAAATAAAACCAGCTCTTCGCCCCGCGTGTGTCCGCGAAAATTCGCTCAAACTGCGGCCGCAACCGTTCCGCGTCATAGAGTTCGTTCGGCCGGTTCCCGTGGAAATACGGCTCCCGCGCCACTGCCAGATATTTCGCGTCATCCTTGTCCAGTTCAATGACCCGCTCAATTGCCTCTTCGTCGCTCATTGCATCCGTCACCTGCAAAAAGCTCCGCGGATTGAATTCCTTTTCCACCAGCGGATTCCCCCAATACACCGGCAGGCACCGCGCCTGCATCGCATGCACCAGCTTCTCCGAAGTGTAGCCAGGCGACGATGCGTTTTCGAAGCATACGTGAAATTTATAGTCCTTTAAAAAAGCCACCTTGTCCTTCACGGGGGCGCCGACATTGTTCAGAAACCGTCCGCCCGAATCCACCGGCTTGTATTTCGCCAGCTTTTCAAAAAACCGCAGCCGCCGCGCCGTCCGCTTCGTGTTTTGGTTGCCGATCACGATCGCGCAAAACTTCGTCTTTCCCGCCAGCACGCGTTCCGCCTCGCCGGGCTCCTTCATGATCCGCTCCGGCAGCCCCACAAACACATAATACGGCAGCCGCATATTGCGCGGGTCATTCATATACCGGTAGGAAAACGCGTAATCGCAGTAGCGGAAATTCGGCACCCGGTTCTCCAGCAGCACATTGATCTTCACCCCGCCATAGCCCCGGTGCGTCCGCGCCCGGTCGTCCCCGTAAAACAAATAATCCGGCCGCTCCGCAAACTGCACGTCATACCACTTCCGCAGCGCGTTCGTCAGCAGGTTTTTCTCCTTGTCAAAATAACCCCAGAAATCCACAAAGTTAACGCGAATCGTTTTCACGGCTTCACCCCTTCCCTGTCGTTGGTTCCACCCGCCAGCACCGCATCCATCTCCGCCAGCAGTTGCTTCGCCGTAATTCCGCCCAATCCCTCCGGCCCCGCCACTCCCAGCAACGCGCGGTGCTGCGCCCCCGTCGGCTGCCACTCCGCCCGCCCGGCGTAATCGCGGAACCACGACACCGTCGGCGTCCCCGTCATCAACGCCACATGTAGCGCCCCCGAGTCCCCGCCCACATGCACCCGCGCCCGTTTCATTAACCCCGCCAGCTCCACCAGATTCAAATCCCCCGCGAACACCGCCGCAGGCTCGAACTTCAACCGCCCGCGCAACGCCTGCAACCGCTCCCGCTCCGCCGTCGTGGGTGCGCACGTGAGCACCCACCCCAAATTCGGTCGCTTCGCGTGCGCCATATTCAAAAACTCCGCCAGCACTTCCACCGGCAACTCCTTTTCCGTCTGCGTCGCCCACGGGCTGACATGGGCAAACGCGCCAACCTTCTCCAGCAATCCATCCAGCTTCCGCT
>CAZDAQ010000273.1:0-2883 GCA_964503425.1 uncultured Opitutales bacterium | reverse complement strand
TCTCCCGTAAATCCCGCCAGTGCCGCGCCAGAAACGCCAGCACCCGGTGCCGGTCGCGCAGCCACCATTTGCGGTTCGCCGGCTCCAGCTGGAAGCCCGCGCTCTTCACCAACTCCAGCAATTCCGCGTGCTGTACGGTGCCGCGGCCCGGCAGCGTCAGCGCCAGATACTGCGTCGAGCCATCCACGACCAGCCCGCCGGGCGCGGTGGCCGCCGGTGCGACGGGAGGAGTTTCACGAAATAGTGCCATGCTAAAAATAAATGCCCGCCACGCGGGCCTTCCAAATTTTATTCACGGCCGCCACGCCGACGTAAAAATTATTTTGCCTTCGCGCCCCCCGCGAAACGCCCGCTCCAGCGCCGCCCGCCAATCCTCCAGCGGGTATCGCGCCGCCACCGGCTGCCGCATCACGCCGTCGCGCAACAGCTCAAAAATTCGCTCCAAAAACGCTCGCGCTTCCGCCGGCGCACAACCCCGCATCCACTTATCCAGCCAGAATCCGCGCAGTGTCACATCGTTGAAAATCAATGGCCGCGTCGGAAACCGCATCGGCTTGCTCGTCACTCCGCCATAAGTCACCACGACGCCTCCCGCCGCCACCGCGCGGCACAACCGCCCCGCGCTCTCGCCGCCCACCGCATTCAGCGCCAGTTTCAACGGCGCGCCACCTGTCAGTTTTAGCGGCTCCTTTTCATAACCGGAATCCTCGGCGACCACCACCGTCGCGCCCTCGGCCTGTAATCTTCCGGCCACCGCCGCATCCCGCACCACGCTCACCACCCGCCAGCCAAAATGCCGCGCCAGTTGCATCACCAACACCCCCACCGCCGACGTCCCCGCATTCTGAATTATCCAGTCTCCCGGCTTCAGTTCCACAAAATCATGCAGCATCCGCCACGCCGTCGGCGGGTTGATAAACCCCAGCGCCGCCTGCTCGACCGCCACGCCCGCCGGAATTCGGTAAAGCTCCTCCGCCCGCGCCACCACCGCCTCCGTCCACACCCCCGCCTCCGGCGGCATCTGCACCAACTCCCCCACCGCCACTCCACCCGTCCCCTGCCCCACCGCCACCACCTCGCCCACCGCTTCACGCCCAGCGATTGCCGGCAACACCCGCGTCTTCCCATAACTCCCGTTGATCAGCCCCAAGTCCGAATAATGAATCCCCGCCACTCGCAACGCCACCAGCGCCTCACCCGCCCCCGGCGCGGGCACTTCCCGTTCCACCAGCGCGAGCACTTCCGCCGGCGCGCCCGCCCGCTCGTAGCGCAGTCCTTTCACGCGCCATCCCGCGCCGTTGCTTCCACTCATGGCCTCACTTGTTACCCCGCGCCCCCGCCCCGAGGCGATGAAAAAGGCGCCCGGCCGCCCTTCCGCCGCCTCACTATATATGCATCCACGCTGAATTCTTTGCTTTCCGTCCGCGCCCCGGAAGCGTAAAAACCCCCCATGGCGAAAGCTTCCGGCAAAACGCGCGCGGTCCGCATCACCCCCACCCACTCCGCGGGCAAACACGCCACCTGGGGCGGTCGTTTTGGCGAGGGCCCGGCCGCGCTCATGCTGCAATTCAGCGAGTCCGTCTCCTTTGACCAGCGGCTCGCCCCGTTCGACATCCAGGGCTCCCAGGCCCAGGCCCGCATGCTCGCCAAGGTCGGCCTCCTCACCCCCGCCGAGCGCGACGCCATCGTCCGCGGCCTCGAGGAAATCCACGCCGAAATCGAAGCCGGCACTTTCACCTGGGACATCGCCCTCGAGGATGTCCACATGAACATCGAGCAGGCCCTCCGCCGCCGCACCCCCGCCGCCGCCAAGCTCCATGCCGGCCGCAGTCGCAACGACCAAATCGCCACCGACATGCGCCTCTGGTTCAAGTGGGCCTGCGTCCAGCTCGACGCCGCGCTCGCCGGCCTCCTCCGCGTCCTCGTCGCCCAGGCCGAAGCCTATCAAAACATCTCCCTCCCCAGCTACACCCATCTCCAGCGCGCCCAGCCCGTCTCCCTCGCCCATCACCTCCTCGCCTACGTCGAAATGTTCGGGCGCGACCGCGAGCGCTTCGCCATCGTCGCCGACCGCGCCAACTGGTGCCCCCTCGGCTCCGGCGCTCTCGCCGGCACCACCCTCCCCATTGACCGCGAGTTCACCGCCCGCGCCCTCGGCTTCGTGGACGCCGCCGGCCAGCCGCGTCTCACCCAAAACAGCCTCGATGCCGTCGCCGACCGCGACATCTTCATCGAATTCCTTTCCGCCGCCGCCCTCTGCGGCGTCCACGCCTCCCGCGTCGCCGAGGACTTCATCCTCTGGAGCACCGCCGAATTCAAATTCGTCTCCCTGCCCGACGCCTTCACCACCGGCTCGAGCCTCATGCCCCACAAGAAAAACCCGGACGCGTTCGAACTCCTCCGCGGCAAATCCGCCCGCCTTCAAGGCCACCTTCAGACTCTCCTCACCCTCGTCAAAGGCCTCCCGCTCACCTACAACCGCGACCTCCAAGAGGACAAGCCGCCCGTCTTCGACGCCTACGACCAGCTCGTCCTCGGCCTCACCGTCCTCTCCCGCACGCTCGAAGGCATCAAGGTTCACGCCGCCACTTGCGCCGCCGCCGCTGGCGATCCCCTCCTCCTCGCCACCGACCTCGCCGACCACCTCGTCCGCCAGGGCTTGCCCTTCCGCGAGGCCCATCACGCCGTCGGCGCCCTCGTCGCCCTTGCCGAAAAATCCGAAACCCCGCTCGACGAACTCCCCGAAAAGGCCGCCCGCGCCCTCGTCCCCAAGCTCGGTGACGACTGGCGCACCGTCTTCGACGTCAAACGCGCGCTCAACGCCCGCGAGCGCCCCGGCATGCCCGGCCCCCGCCAGGTCGCCGCGCAAATCCGCCGCTGGCA
>CAZDAQ010000272.1:0-2889 GCA_964503425.1 uncultured Opitutales bacterium | reverse complement strand
TTGCGAGCGGAGCAACCGTCCTTTCTCCGCTACCATAGCGGCTTCACTCCAAAACTTGGGCCCATTGATGCGCTCGCGCAAGCCATTCTCGCCGAGAAAAGCGATCCCTCAGCCGCACAAGTCCTGGTGCTTACAAAAGATCTTGCTTCCGCAATCTCGTTTTTAACCATGATCAGCAAGCGCCCGATTACGGGCACCCCCGAAGCCGTCGGCGTCAGGCAGACCGAAACCGAGGAATACATCGCCACCGCCAAGCAAATGATCGACCAGTTTACCGATTTGAACAAAGCCCTCTCCGACGCCGCCCCTCCGACGCCCGCAAGCTGATTAACTGCCGCCCTCCAGCAGCCGCACCCGCCGGTCCTTGAGCGGAAACTGCAGCGTCACCGTCGTCCCCCGCCCTGGCTGGCTCTCCAGTCCGATCTGCCCGCCATGCCCGCGCAGGATGCGCTGCACAATCATCATCCCCAGTCCGTGCCCTCCTCCCTTTGTCGAAAAATACGGCTGGAACACCCGCGGCAAATCCTCCGGCGCAATCCCCACGCCCGTGTCCGTAAACGCCAGGTAGGCCCACGCATCGTCCCCCCGCGCCTCAATCCGCAGCCGCCCGCCGCGCGTCATTGCTTCCATCGCATTCTTAATCACATTAAAAAACACCTGCTTGAGCTGCTGCCGGTCCGCCAGCACCGGCGGCGGCTGGCTCACCACGTCCACCTCCACGCTGATGCCCGAGTCCTCCAGTTCCTGCCGCTGCAACTCCAGCACCTCCGTCAGCACCCCCAGCAAATTCACCTCCGCCAAATCCGGCGGCTGTGGCCGGATGGCCTCCAGAAAATGCCGGATAATCCCGTCCAGCCGCTCCACTTCCGTCGCGCACGCCTCGACCGAGGTTTTTATCTTCTGCCCGTCCGGCCCCAGCTTCTGCAACTGCCGCCGCATCAATTGCAGGTGGATGTTGATCGAATTCAGCGGGTTCCCCAGTTCGTGCGCCACCCCCGCCGCCAGCATCACCACCGAGTCCAGCCGCTCGCTCTCAATCAATTCCTGCGTGGTCTGCTTCTCCTCGGTCACGTCGCTTAAAATCAGCGCAAAATGGTCCTCCAGCCGGCTGTCGTGCGGCGCATCCAGCGGCACCACATACAACCGCACATGTCGCCGCTCCGGGTAGGTGATTTCCAGTTCCCGCGTCGCCGCCCGCACTGGCCGCGCCGCCCCCGGCCCCCCGCCATCCTCCGCCCGCCACGACAGCGACCGCGCCAAATCCGGCATCACCTTCCACAACTGCGCCTGCCCCACCTCCTTCTCCTTCAGCCCGATCATCACCCGCGCCGCTGCATTCGCATACTGGATCGTCCCGTCCCGATCCACCACCATGATCCCCTCCTTGATTGTATGGAACACCGTCTCCAGCAGCGCCCGCTCCCGCGCCAGCCGCTGCACGAGTATGGTCAGGTTGCCCGGATCGAGGTCATCGAGCCGGCCCAGCACACGCTCCAAAGGATCACTCCGCCGCCGCATATTGATTATTGAAAAAACTCTTCCAAATTCGTCTCATACCCCAGCCACACTCTTGGGTTTCACCGCCTCCCGCAACCGCCCAATCAACTCCCGCGCCAGTGCCGTCTTCGCCGCCGGCCCGTATTCCGCCCGCGACCCGTCCCGCCCCAGTAGCACCACCGCGTTGTCGTCCGCCTCAAAGCCCCGCCCCGGCCCGACCAGGTTTGCCACGATAAAATCCAAATTCTTTTCCGTCAGCTTGCGCTTCGCGTAATTCTCCACGTCCCGCGTCTCCGCCGCAAAGCCCACCACCAGTTGCCCGGGCCGCTTCCGTGCCGCCACCGTCTTCAAAATATCCACCGTCGGCTCAAACTCCACCACCAGCGCCGCGTCCCTTTTTTTCACTTTGTGCTCCGTGAATTGCTTGGGACGAAAATCACACACCGCCGCCGTCTTGATCAACACGTCGCTCTGGTCGAACAACTCCTCCACCGCTGCCAGCATCTCCGCTGCCGAGGTCACGCGGTGCACCGTTACCCCCGCCGGCGCCGCCAGTGCCACCGGCCCGCTCACCAAATCCACCCTCCACCCCGTTTCCGCCGCCGCCGCCGCCAGTGCGTAACCCATCTTCCCGCTCGACGGATTGCTCAAAAACCGCACCGGGTCCAGGTGTTCGCGGGTGGGCCCCGCGGTCACGAGGCAACGAATCGGGCTTGCGTTCATCCGTAAGAGAGAGCTTCTAAAACCTCTCACGCTAAATGGACACTCCCTCCCCGCCAAGCGCAAAGCCCGCGCCCCCCTCCCGCTCCGGCGCAGCGTTGCCCGCCCGCGAAAACCTCTGGGCCAACCTCGGCTTCAACATCGCCGTCCCCGCCCTCCTCATGACCAAGGGCCAGACGTGGCTCGGCCTGGGCCCCATCCCCGCCCTGCTCATCGCCCTGGCCTTTCCCCTGGCCTACGGCCTATACGACCTCTGGAAGCGTCGCGTCTGGAACATCTTTTCCATCATCGGCTTGGTCAGCCTGCTCGCCACCGGCGGCATCGGCCTGCTCAAGCTCCCCCCACAATGGGTCGCCGTCAAGGACGCCGCCTTCCCCTTCATTCTCGGCGTCGCTGTCGTCGCCTCCCTTGCGGCCAAACGTCCCCTGGCCCAGACACTCCTCCTCAACCCCGCCGTCATTGATGTCGCCCGCCTCGACGCCGCGCTCGACGCCCGTCAAACCCGCCCGGCCTTCCGCCTCCTGCTCAGGCGCGTCACCCTCATTGTCGCCGCTTCCTTCCTCTTCCACGCCATTCTAAATTACATCCTCGTCCGCCACATCGTCAAACACCCCGCTGGCACCCCTGAATTCACCGCTGAAATTGGCCGCATGACGGTCCTCAGCTGGCCCA
>CAZDAQ010000271.1:0-2898 GCA_964503425.1 uncultured Opitutales bacterium | reverse complement strand
TCCTCCAGCAACCGCACCGCCGTGCCCGGGCCGTCTTCGGCCCGCACGCGCTCACCGAGTTCGGCCGCCCGGCGGCGGAGCTTTTTCTTTGCCTCGATTTTGGCGAGCTTGGCGGGGAGTTTTTCCGGCCAGGTCTTTTTGTTGAGTACGGCGCCGACGCGCAGGCGCTTAATTTCCGCGCCCCAGAAGAACTGGTCCGCGATGTGCGGAATGATGATCTGCGGCTTGCCTGCGAACAGCACGGATGCCGTCGTCCCCGCCCCGCCGTGGTGGATGACGCACGAAGCGTGGCGGAACAATTGGTCGTGCGAAAGCGAACCGATGACTTTAATGTTCGGATTCGCCACATGCACCGAGAGGCCCGCCCAGCCGCTTTGGAGAATGATTTTGCGCTCCGCGGGCCAGTGGCGCACGAAGCGGTCCATGATGACATGCACATCGTCGAAAGTCACGCTGCCGAAGGTGAGGACGGGCACTGGCTCGCCGGCGCAGAAGTCAAGCAGCTCCTGTTCAACACGGGCGTTGGGCGGCGATTGCCACCGCAGATAGCCGGTGAACTGGAAGCGCGGGCCGGGCCGCCAGTGCTCGGCGAAAACTTGCGCGACCGCGACCAGTTCGAGTTCCGCCGGTTCGAGAAGAAACCCGCGCATGGGTGGCAGGCCGTTTTCGCGGAAGAGCGAACGGCAAATGCTGTTGAGCGCGAAGTCCACGATTTTATTCGAAATGCGCCAGCCGGTGCGGCAATACAGGCGGCGCAGCGCGGGTGGCAGCCCGCGCAGGTGCGGCAGGCCCGCAGGCGGGTGAATGTCGCTCGGTATGAGGTTGTGGCAGAAGGCAAAGGTCGCGAAGGGCACGCCGGCTTTTTCCGCCACCGCCCGGAAGTGCGGAAAAAAATACGAGCCCACGAGCAGGTCGGTGTCTTGCAGCGCCGCGGTCGTCTGCCGGATGACTTCGCCCATGAACGGCAGGCCGCCGCAGTAAATATGAATGAGTTGGAGCAGCGGGTGCTTGCAGCGGTTCAATTCGCGCATGAACTCCGCGAAAATTTCCGGCCCCCACGCCGGCGGCATCGGCACAAATTCCAGTCCCGCCGCCTCAATATCCCGGCGGTAGAGCGGGGCGGTGGCGTAGCGCACCTCGTGGCCGGCTTCGCGCAGCGCGCGGCCCAGGCCGATGAGCGGGTAAATGTCGCCGGTGGAACCGTGGGAAGTAAGCAGGACCCGCATGTAGGTGGCGGTTTTCCACTCTTATGCCCGGCCTCGCCGCAAAACCAAGGGCAATGGCGGAGTTATTCACATAATTCACCCCGGCGGCACACATCCGTTGCCCATATGTCACATAACCACGCGGATTGGGCCGTGGATCTGCCCCCAATCTTTAACTTGAGCGCCCGGCGCCGACCCGTGAATGTTAAGTCATGCCTTTGGAATTAGCCTACCGTTACTTCGGTGAAGAGGGCCGGCCGCCGTTGGTGATCCTGCACGGGCTGCTCGGTTCGTCGCGCAACTGGACCACCGTGGGCAAGCAATTGGCGCGGAGCTTCGAGGTGTTCGCGCTGGACTTGCGCGGCCACGGGGACTCACCCTGGCCGCCGCCCCCGGCACGCGATTATTCCTTCCCGGCGATGGCGGCGGATGTCGCGGCATGGGTGAAAGAGCGCAAACTGGAGCGGCCCATCCTCCTCGGGCACAGCCTCGGCGGCAAGGTGGCGATGCGGCTGGCGGCGGACTCGCCCAAACACTGGCGCGGGCTGGTCGTGGCCGACCTCGCGCCGAAGGATTACCCGCCGCACCATCTCGCGGCGTTCGACGCCATGCACGCGCTGGACCTCGCCGCAGTGACTTCGCGCGCCCAGGCCGAGGAATTTTTGCGCGCGCGGCTGGCCGACGCCGACCTCGCGCGCTTCCTGCTGACCAACCTCGTGCGCGACGCCGACGCCGGTTTTCGCTGGCGTATTGACCTTGATGGCCTCGCGACCGCCCTGCCGCAACTGGCGCGCTCATCCCTCGGGCCGGACGAACGGTATCCCGGGCCGGCGCTCTTTTTGCGCGGAGAACTGTCCGACTACATTCGCGATGGCGACCGCCCGCTCATTGCGGCACATTTCCCGCGCCACCAGATTTTGGTGCTGGGCAAAGCCGGGCACAACTTGCATGTGGACCAGCCGGCGGCCTTCACCGCGGCGCTGGAATATTTTGCGCGGGACGTGTCGCCGTAAATCGTCGCCGTGTGCGGCGGCTTACCGCAGCAGCAGCGCGGCGTAGCCGATGAAGGTTAACCCCGCGGCGACGGTCGTGCCCCACGCGATCAGTTCGGCGAAGTCCACCGCCCGCTTGGCGGGCTGGACGCGGACGCTCTCGGCAATGGCGCGCTTTTGCACGGGCGTTAGCGTGTTCCACAGCTCGGGATTGATGATGACGTTCATGATTACTTCCTTCCAGTAAACGGTTTGAAAAGTGTCGCGGAAGGCGGGTTCGCCATCCGGAGCCGGAGGTTTCGCTTCGAGGGAAACCGACCCGTGCTCGTTCGAGAGAGGTAAACCCGCCGCCGGGGCGGAAGTTGCACGCGGTTGCATGGGTTTCACAAGTTGGCTCCCGTTTGGAACGCCTCCCGGTTAACCGGGTCCGCTCTCGACGCCGGAAAATTCCGTTGCGCGGCGCGCGCCGCCGGGTAGGTTGGAGAGTTTCCACGCGGCGCCGTCCGCCCACCCCGCTATTAAACAATATCTTTTCCCATGTCCCAACCCAACGCCCAGCCCAAGACCGCCATCACGCCGACCCGCGCCGACGACTACCCCGAGTGGTATCAGCAGGTCATCAAGGCCGCCGACCTCGCCGAGAACAGCCCCGTGCGCGGCTGCATGGTCATCAAGCCCTGGGGCTACGCGCTGTGGGAAAA
>CAZDAQ010000270.1:0-2936 GCA_964503425.1 uncultured Opitutales bacterium | reverse complement strand
GCCCCACCCGCGCGCAATAGCCAACCTCCAGCCCGGCAGCCACCAGGATGGCCAGCGGGGTCTGAATCAGTTCCTGCACCCGGGATTCGGCCATGCCGCCGGTCCGCAGCGTGCGGCAGACAAACGGCGCCGTCAGCGGGAATTCACGCCGGAGCAGCGGCACGACCTGATCGTCAAACATCGGACGCAGCTCGCGCGGCGGACCGGGCAGCATCACCAGCCACTTTTTTTGAAACGAGGATCGCGGGTCAAGGAGGGAAGCGGGCGGAGCTTTCTTTCCCTCCTCCCGCTGCGATCGTCGATCCTCGTCAATCTTCATGGCCAGCCCCGGTGCGGTGCCGTTGGGATTGGCCAGCACCCGGGCGCCTTCGGGCACGAGCGCCTGAACTTCGTTGTTTTTCGGCATGGGCAGATTGCGCGCCGCAAAACGTTTTTTGATGTGTTGGAGCACCGCGTCGTCGCGCCGCAATTTTTTGCCCAGCAGTTGCGCGATCAAATCGCGCGTGAGGTCGTCGGAAGTCGGCCCGAGACCGCCGGTCACAATGACCAGATGCGAGCGGCTTAACGCCTCCTCGACGGCGGCCTGGATGTCGTGCGCCGTGTCCGGCACGGCCACCTGGCGCGCCACAACGTAGCCGAGATCGGCGAAACGGCGGCAAAGCCATTGTTGATGCGAGTTGAGCACGCGCCCCAGCATCAGTTCACTGCCGGTGTTGAGAAGTTCGATGTTCACCCGCCCCAGTTTCGGACGGGTCAGGCCCACTGGCAAGTCCGGCGATTGGGAGATTTCCTGGAGGGGTGTCCAAAGGGTTTTGATGGCGTCGCCGCGGCGTTTCCGCTTTGATGTTGGCGCATGCGGCAAACCACCCTTTTCATCACCGGCACGGACACGGGCGCCGGCAAAACCGTGCTGACGGCATTGCTGACCCGGTTCCTGTGCGAACGCGGCGTCAAGGTTGCGGCGCTCAAGCCGGTATGCTCCGGCGGCCGCGGTGACGCCCGCGTGCTGCATGCCGCCCTGGAGGGCGCGCTCACGCTCGACGAAGTCAATCCATGGCATTTCCGCGCGCCCCTGGCGCCGGTTCTGGCGGCGCGCCGGGAACACCGCCGGGTCGTCCTGGCCGAGGTGCTCGCCCATGTCCGCCGGATGCAAAGGCGCTTTCAAGTTGTCTTGGTGGAAGGCGCGGGCGGTTTGCTGAGTCCGCTCGGCTGGGATTTTGACTCGCGCGATTTGATGGCGGCATTGGGCGCCACGCCAATCGTGGTCTGCCCCAACCGGCTGGGCGCGGTGAACCAGGTGTTGCTCACCCTGCACGCCCTGCCGCACAGCTTGTCCTCGCAAGCGCGGGTCGTGTTGAGGTCGCCGTCCCAACCGGACGCTTCCGCGGCGACGAATGTCAGCCTGCTGGCCGGACGACCCGGCGCGGAGAGAATCTTTTGTCTGCCATGGCTGGGCGGACATTTCGACCTGGAGAACGTTTTGAAGCATCCGCAGGTGCGGCGGACGCTTCGCGGGTTGTGGAAATAAAGGCCAACGGGCTGCCGGCCGCGGATCTGGCGTGAATTCCAACTTGCCGGGCAGCCGGAGGCCGGCGCTCCCCTCAATCCTTCGCGGGCGCGTTGGTGGCCAGGAAGGATTCGCGCCACGGCAGATGGTTTTTGTAAAGCTGCAGCCGTGCTTGCAGCGGCTCGAGCTTCTTCATCCCGGCGGCCGTGGCCAGGTCGAGGGCTTTTTGCGTGACCTCCTGCGCGTCCTCAAAGCGGCCGGTTTCGGCGCAGGCGATGCCGAGCGCGTCGAGCACGTACGGTTGCGCTCCGCCGGTCAGGGCGTTGGCCTTGGCGGCCAGTACCAGCGCGGTCTGCCCGTCGCGAGCCTGGGGATGCTCATTGGCGGCCAGCACGTGGGCGGTGTAGGCGAGGATTTGAAAATTGTCCGGGTCGAGCCGCAAGGCGGCCCGGAATTCATCGATGGCTTCGGCGTCACGGCCCTGTTTGAGCAGCACCTTGCCCATGTCAAAATGTGCGCCTGCATGATTGGGATCGAGCCGCAGGGCCTCGGTGAACTGGTCCATGGCTTCCGGGAAACGGCCCAGTTCAACCAGCACGGCCCCCAGCGCGTCGCGCGAAGCCGCCGATTTCGGGTCCAGTTGGACGGCTTTGAGGAGTTCCAGCCGGGCTTTCTCGGGCTGGCCCATTTTGTCGAGCAGGTTGCCGATGTTGTATTGGGCCTGGAGGTTGTCGGGCGCAATGCGCACCGCTTCGCGGTATTCGGCCAGGGCTTCGGGGAAGCGGCCTTGTTGTTCGAGCGCGACCCCGTAATCAACGCGGGCGTTGGGATTGTCCGCGGTGACGGCCACCGCGTGGGCAAAGAGCGATTCGCTGTCGCGCCAGTAGCGCAATTGATTTTCAGTCAGCGCCAGGCAGGTGACGAGGGCCAGGGCGGCGGCGCTGGCGACAGCAATTTTCGGAACGTGAAACCGGCGGACCAGGTCGCGGAGACCGAACGCAATGGCAATGAAGATGCCGACCAAGGGGAAATAAGTGTAGCGATCCGCCATGGCCGCGCTGCCCACCTGCACCAGCCCGATGACCGGGACGAGCGTGCCCAAAAACCAGAGCCAGCCCACCAGCAGGTAGGGATACGGCCGGCGCGCCCGCCAGGTGAGCCAGGAAACGACACCCAGCACGGCAACGGCCACCGCCGCCATGGCCCGGATCCACGCCAGATGATTTGGCAACGGATAAAAGACAGCCAACGGCCAGGGCCAGATTGTTTTGGCGAGATAAAGGTCATACGACATCAGCGCGTTGGCGATCCGGAGATGCAAAGGGTGTTGCTGGAGGGTCATGACCGCCTCGCCGTGGCGCTGCACCAGATAGGTGACGACGCACGAAATCACGACGAGCAGGAAGAAGGGCGCCTTTTCCAGAAACAA
>CAZDAQ010000269.1:0-2960 GCA_964503425.1 uncultured Opitutales bacterium | reverse complement strand
CTGGGCTACCGGTTCCGGAAGCACGAATTGCTGGAGGAGGCGTTGACGCACCCGTCGTTCGCGCAGCAGGAGCGGCACCGGGTACCGCACAACCAGCGACTGGAATTTCTCGGCGACGCGGTGCTGAGCCTGGTGCTGGCGGAGCGGTTGTTTCACGATTTGCCGGGTGAGCGCGAAGGGGCGCTGGCGCGGGCGCGTTCGGCGCTGGGGAAGGGCGAGTTGCTGGCGGCGCTGGCGCGGCGGCTGGGCCTGCCGGCGTGCCTGCGGCTGGCGGCGGGGGATGTCGAGGCGGGCGGCCGGGAATGGGCCTCGAGCCAGGAGGACGCATTCGAAGCGCTGATCGGCGCGGTGTATCTGGACAGCGATTATCCGACGGCGCGCGAGGCGGTGCTGCGGTGGTTCGGGGACTTGGACGGATTGCGCACGGAGCTTTTGACGGGAGACAATCCCAAGGGACGTTTGCAGGAATGGCTCGCCCAGCGCGGCTTGGGGAAGGCCTTGCAATACCGCCTGGCGAATACGAGCGGCCCGGACCATGCCAAGGTGTTTCACGTGGAGGTGACTGTGCAGGACGAAATGCTCGGGCAGGGCGAGGGGCGCTCGAAAAAGGAGGCCGAGGAGCAGGCGGCGCGCACGGCACTGGCGCGGCTAATCGAGCGCAACCGGACCGAGGCGGCGGCGCAGCAGTAGTGGAGGAGTCTTAATTCGGGTGAAGGGGCCGGACGGCGAGGCAATCGGGACTGGGAGGCATGGATTTGCCAGCTGGAGCAATTAATTCGGTAACGTTCGGCGGGAATTGCTTAATTCATGGTTAAACAGTGTAATCACCATGCCGACCGAAACCCCCATGAGTTCTCCCCTGCCCTGTCCCCGTTGCGGTTCGCCGCTTGGCCCGGATGCTCCGGAAGGGCTGTGCCCGCGGTGTCTGCTGGAGATGAACCTGGCCGCGCAGACGAAGATGACCGGCGAAACCTCCGGAGCTGGTGCCGCCGCAACTCCGCCGCCCCTGCCCGCGGACATTGCCGCCAAGTTTCCGCAACTGGAGATTTTAGAGTGCCTGGGGCGCGGTGGCATGGGGGTGGTTTACAAGGCGCGGCAACCGCTACTGAACCGGATGGTGGCGCTGAAAATCCTCGCGCCGGAACGGGAGAAGGACCCGCAGTTTGCCGAGCGGTTTACACGGGAGGCGCAGGCGCTGGCGCGGCTGAACCATCCGAACATTGTGACGGTGTTCGATTTCGGCGAGACCGGCGGCCTTTACTATTTGCTGATGGAATATGTGGACGGGGTGACTTTGCGGCAATTACTGGCGGCGGGGAAGGTCGCGCCGGAGCAGGCGCTGGCGATTGTGCCGCGGATTTGCGAGGCGCTGCAGTTCGCGCACGAGCAGGGGATCGTCCACCGCGACATCAAGCCGGAGAATGTGCTGATGGACAAACAGGGACGGGTGAAGATCGCGGACTTCGGCATTGCCAAGCTGTTGGGCGAGCAAAGTGGCGGCCCGGCGGCGTTTTACACGAAGGGGCGGATGGTGGTCGGCACGCCGTATTACATGGCGCCGGAGCAGGTGGAGAACCCGCTGCAGGTGGATCACCGGGCGGACATTTACTCGCTGGGGGTGGTTTTCTACGAGATGCTGACGGGCGAACTGCCGCTGGGGCGGTTCGCGCTGCCCTCGGAAAAAGTGCAAATTGACGTGCGGTTGGACGAGGTGGTGCTGCACGCGCTGGAGAAGCAGCCGTCGCGGCGATATCAGCACGCGAGCGAGGTGAAGACAGACCTGGACAGCATTGCGAGCACGGGGGCGAAGGCGGCGGCCGGGGCGGACGTGGCCGGAGCGGCGGCGGGCAACCCGTTTGTAGCAAACGGCCCTTTTGGGGCAAACAATCCATTCGCAACAAAGCCGGCGGCGGTGCCAGCGGGCGGGGCGGTTCCGCCGAAAACCGGCTCTGGTGGAGCGTGGAAGATTGTTGGCATTGTGACGGTGGTGGTCCTGATACCTTTGATGGCGCTGATTATTTTGGCGGTGGCGTTTTTAGGTCTCCATTTCCTTCGCGTGCCGCCCAATGTTGCGCTCCAGGAGGTGCAACAGATGCAGGCGTCATCGGATTTGGAGAAAAGGGCGGCGGAGCAGCAGATGGCGCAGGTTAAGTTGCGCCAGGCGGAAGTCACGCTGGCCCAAGCGCAGAAAAAGGCGGATGCGGGGTTGATCACGACGGGGGAATTGCAGGCGGCCAAGGACAAGGTGGAGGTGGCGAAGGCGCAGATGAGCGGCGATGAGGTCAAGGTCGAGCGGGCCCAACTCATGGCGGCACAAAACCAGATGCAGCTTGTCGAGCAGCAATACCAGACGGGGGTGATTGATCTAGCGGCGGAAATGGCGGCGAAAAACGAGGTGGAGCGGCTGCAGGTGAAACTCAAGGATTTGCAGGCGTTGAACCAAGGCCTAGCCCAGAGCGAACCGGCTGTTGAGCCCATGCAAATCGGCATTTATCAACTGAAGTCGGGACGGGCGAAAGATTTGCTGAAGACGCTTCAAGTCTTGGTGAGTCCGCAGAGCGGAGGAAGAATCCTGGCGGATGAGCGCACGAATTCGCTCGTCGTGATGGAGCGTTTGTCGCGACAGCAGGGGATTCAGCAAGCCCTCGGGGACCGGCTGGGTTCGGCGGTGGTGCTGCCACCGGCCAGCTTCCAGGAAGGCGAGGCGGTGGATTCGCGAGTGTTCGCGTTAAGCCAGGCGAAGGCGGGTGAGTTGGCCAGTGTCATCACTCCGCTGATAGACACGGCCGTTGGCGGCGGCCTGTCGGTGGATGCCGACAAGAACGCGCTGATCGTGGTGGAGAGGCCAGAGCAATTGGAAGACTTGGGGAAGGTGATTAAGGCGCTGGATGTGGCGGCGCCGCAAAATAATTCGGCCAATACAACGGCGGCTCCGGCGACACCCGCGCCTGCGCCGCCAC
>CAZDAQ010000268.1:0-2978 GCA_964503425.1 uncultured Opitutales bacterium | reverse complement strand
CCGCCTACCGCGCCTGGATCGAATGGAACTACACGCTCCGCCTCAACGTTTGGGACCAGTTCAACCAGGTCACGCAGACCGCCGGCGGCCCAAACTGCCTTTGGGTCGGCATGAATGGCGGCGACATCTCCGGCGCCTCCCAGGACTTCCGCGATTACCGCGAAATTTGCCGCCGCGCCGAAATCCTCCTCCTCGACAACCAGCGCCGCAGCGATGCCACCGGCTTCCAGGCCAACGGCGTCGCCGGCCGCCTCATCCACGGACTGCTCGGCTGGGACAAAATCGCCCCCGAAAGCATGGCCATGTATCAATACGGCTCCACCCAGCAGTTCCGCGTCTCCGCTAAACCGCCGGACGAAGGCCGCCTGTGGATGCTCGACGGAATCGCCGGCGGCATCTCGCCCTGGTGGCATTACGTTAACGCTTATCACGAAGACCGCCGCATGTATGACACCCCCGTCGGCCCGGACCAGTGGCAGGCGGCCAACGAGCAATACCTCCTCAACCGCACCCCCGTCGCCCCGGTGGGCATCCTTTATTCTCAGCGCGACAACGACTTCTTTGGCCGCGAGGACGCCGACCTCCTCGTCAACCAGCCGCTCCGGGGCTTCACCCAGGCCCTCCTGCGCGCCCGCATCCCCTACCTGCTCGTCAATGCCGATGATCTCGAGCGCGACGCCGCGCAACTCCGCCTCCTCATCCTTCCCAACCTCGGCACCATGACCGACGCCCAAGTCTCTGCCGTCCGCAAGTTCGTTACCAACGGTGGCGGCCTCCTCGCCACGGGATTAACCAGCCTCTTCGACCAGTGGGGCGACCCCCGGCCCGATTTCGCCCTCGCCGACCTCTTCGGCGCGCACGCGCCCGATAATTTCACCGGACGCAACGAAACCACCCGCCGCCAATCCGCCAGCCAATCTCTTCAATCCTATTTGCGCCTCACCCCCGAATTGCGCGCCAAAATGCCGGGCCCGCATTATTCTGGCGAACCGCCCGCCACCGGCGAACGCCATCCCGTCCTTCAGGGATTTGACGAAACGGACATCCTGCCCTTCGGCGGCACACTCGAATCGTTGCGCGTGGACCCGGGCGCACAAGTGCTGTTGACCTTCATCCCCTCCTTCCCCACCGCCCCGCCCGAAGACGCCTGGATGCGCGTCCCCAAAACCGACATCCCCGGCCTCGTCCTCAACGAGCGCCCGGGTCAGGGCCGCGTCGCCTTCCTCCCCGCCGACATTGACCGGCGCTACGCGACGCAAAATCTGCCCGACCACGGAGACCTCCTCACCAACCTCATCCGCTGGACTGCCAACACGAACATGCCGATGAAAGTCGAGGGCCCGGGCTACCTCGACTGCTATTATTACCGCCAGCCGGGCCGCGCGATTATTCACCTGGTCAACCTCACCAGCGCCGGCACCTGGCGCGCCCCAGTCGAGGAGGAAATCCCCGTCGGCCCGCTCAAAGTCAGCCTCATTCTCCCCGACGACGTCTATAACCCTCCTTACAAAAGCCCCTCCCTAAAACTCCTCGTCGCCGATGAAAAACCCGCCTACTTAATCCGCGGCGGAATCGCTTTCTTCGAGTTAACCTCCGTCCTCGAACATGAAGTCGCGGTATTTGAATAAAACCCCGGCACAGTTTAATTCATTCCCCGCTCGCACTCCGCCTCCGCCGCGCCCTCCGCCCGGAACACCTCATCCTCCCCCGACGATGCCGCAGCCAATCCTCCCCTGAAAAAAGCGATTTCCTGTCAGTTATGAGATCATCTCGAGGACGAGGAGGTTCCAGTCCATAAAACCTTTATGGCTCAAGGCGGCTCCGGTGTCGGGATTATAGTATTCGTTGAGTGAGCCGTTCTTTGCCAGGTCGGCGGCCAGCAGCCGCAGGGTCTTGTCCGAGAGTTCCGCCGCCTCGGCTTGAAAGCCGAAGTTACTGAGGCCCTTCCAAATGAAATAATTCACGATAATCCACACCGGCCCCAGCCAATTGCTCGGATTGGAACTGAAAGCCAGGGAATACATGGTTTCTTTGGCCGAGAGGGAGCGAACCCCCCACTCCGCGCGAAAGCGGTCGTCCGCGAGGTAATTGGCCTGCACCAACTGCTTGGCCTGCTCCGGCGTGGCGAGGTTGCACCAGAGCGGAAGGAACCCGGTAAACGTCTGCACGCGCAGTGGCAGGCATTGCCAGGACATGTCCATGCCGGGCTTGACCGAATGGATCAATTCCGCCCGCCGATCCACGCATTGCACATCGGCGGTGTAATAGAAACAATCGCGCGGATCCCAGCAAAACTGCTGAATATGGCCACCCAGGGCGAGCGCTTGCTTGTTTAAGCGTTCATGGTCTTGCGGACGGTTCAACCGAAGGGCCAGCTCCGACGCGGCTTGCAGGTCCTGATAAAAGAGGCAATTAAGCAACGGGTTGGCGGAGGAAAAGAAGGGCCGCCCAAAGGTTGTCGGATCATTGTCGTTGCCGATGGCGACATCGTCGCCCCAGACGAACAGCCCGAGCGACGCCTGGTTGCCGAGAACCCAGGCGTCATAAAAACGGAGAAGATGGTCAAAATACGGGGCCAGCCAATCCACTGAGTCCAGCTCCTCGGCGATTAAAAGCGCGAACTGTCCAAAAACCGGCTTGGCCTGATTTTGGATGTTGGGGCTGGCGTGCTTCAGGCAGCCAAACGGATCCGCGTTGCCCACATCCAGCATGATGGGAATCCGGCCCTCGTCCGATTGATGGTCGAAAAAGTTCCGCAGGCTGCCGATGGCATGTTCCCCGATTTTGGCATGCAGCGCGTCATCACCAGATAGCTTGGCGAAACGAAAGAGGCCGCGGGCGGTCCAGAACGTGTCCCAATCCCAGAGGCTGGTGGCATACTGCTTGCCGGGAAGGCTGGGTGCGATGCTGGGCTGTTGCAGGATGCCCTCAGCGGGCCGTAAAAGCTGCGGCGCGGTTTTGGCGAAATAATCCAGCAA
>CAZDAQ010000267.1:0-2987 GCA_964503425.1 uncultured Opitutales bacterium | reverse complement strand
CCAGTTCCTTCACCCAGGCGACGGTCAGCGTGCTCGCCTCAATCGCCACCGCGCCTTGTTCTGCCCCCGCCAGTGCCCCATCAGCCCCCAGCCACATCGCGCGCGACGCCGCATCGTCCGCCACCATGCTGATAATGATGTCCGCCTCGGTTGCCGCTTCGCGCGGGGTCGCCGCCACGCGCGCGCCTTCCCGTGCCAGCGCCTCCGCCTTTTCGCGGTTGCGGTTGTAAACGGTCAGCGGAAAGCCTGCGGCCAAAATGCGCCGGGCCATGCCCATGCCCATGATGCCGAGGCCCAAATGGGCGATGCGTGGTTTGCTCATGAAAATTTATCCGAGGGATTGAACTGTAATCAAATTCGCCGGCGGCGCAACCACCCGCAGCGGATTTCGCAGCGCACGCCCAAAGCCTGCGTAGGCGATGCGCATCACGTCCCCGTCGCGCAGCTTCACGCCGTCGCCAAAGCTCAGCGCGCACGCCCCGAAGTAATGCACATGCGCGTCGCCGGGCCGCCGGTGCGTCGCAAATTTAAAATGGTGGTGCTCGATGTTCGCCAGGCTGTGGCACATCTCCGCCTCGCCCGTCGCAATCGCCTTCGCCCATGCCACCGCGCCCGCCCGCTCAATCGCCACTTCCCCCGGCACCGACTCAAACTCCTCCGTCAGCACCAGTTCCGGCCCCAGCGCGCAGGTGCGGATCTTCGATCCCGCCAAATTCAAATAATTCTTCTTCTCAAAAACGTGGTCGGAAAATTCGTTCCCAATGGCCAAGCCCACGCGCCCGGGCTGCCCATCCGGCCCGACCACATAGCACCCAGCGATTTCACCTTCTTCGCCGCCGTCCTCCGCGTAGGCCGGCACCTCCAGCGCCTCGCCGTGCGCGCGCAGAATCGTTCCCGTGCCTTTGTAAAACCATTCCGGCGCCGCGCCGATTTTCCCCGCCCCCGGCTTGCCCTGCTCAACCCCCAGCTGAAACATCCGCATCGAATCCGTCATCGGCGGTTGGGGCGTCGCTGGCGTCGGCCCTTCTGTCGTCCCATGCATCGCCTGCCGGTTCTTCGCGCTGCCCAAATGCGTCAACCCCGTGCCTGAAACCAAACACCGCGCGGGCTCCTCCGGATGATCCAGCGGTGGCAGCAATTTCCACGGCGACTCCCCGTTGTAAATCGCCTCGTAGTCCAGCGTCTCCTCCGTCGCCTTCTTACTCGCCAAATCCGCCAGTTTCTTCCCCTGCGCCATCGCCTCCAGTGCCAGCGCATAAACCGAGCCCACTGCTGCGGCCAGCAACCGCACGCGCGGCTCCTCCACCACCGCGACGCGGCGCTCCGTCCCCCGGCGAATCTGGATGAGGCGCATCATTCCGTCACCTTGAACTTCTTCAGCGCCTTTTCGTCCACCGTCAGCCCGAGTCCCGGCACGTCTTCGCTGAGGTTGATATACCCGTCCTTCGCCACCGGCTCGCCCTTGAAGATATACCAGAACAGCTCGTTGCCCACCTCCACGTCCACCGGCGGGAAGTATTCCGCCATCGGCGAGTTCAAGCTCGCCATTACGATGTGGTAATTGTGCATCTGCCCCGCGTGCGGGATCACCGGGATCGAATGCGCCTCCGCCAGCGCGGCAATCTTCCGCGCTTGTGTCAGCCCGCCCACGCGGTTCGTGTCAAACTGGATGTAATCCACCGCGCGCGCCTCAATCAGTTCGCGGAATCCGTAAAGCGTGAACTCATGCTCCCCGCCGGCAATCGGCACACGCCCAAACCGCTTCAACTCCGCGTAGCCGTGGATGTCGTCGGGGATCACCGCCTCCTCCAGCCAGCGCAAATGGAACGGTTCCAGCAGCGGCAGCATTCGCTTTGCGTAATCCAAATTCCACCCCATGTAGGCGTCCGCCATGATGTCAATGCCCTCGCCCAGCGTTTCCCGCAGCGTATGCAGCAGCGCGAGGTTCTTCTGCATTCCCTCCGCGCCGTCCACCGGCCCCCAGCCGAAGCGCATCTTCATCGCCTGGTAGCCCTGCTTCTTGTATTTCAGCGCCTCCGCCGCCAGTTCATCCAGCGGGGTGCTATACAACCGGCTCGCATAAACGGGAATCTTCGGCTTCGTCCGCCCGCCCAGCAACCGGAAAACCGGCTGCTTCGCCGCCTTGCCCAGCAGGTCCCACAGCGCAATGTCCACCGCGCTGATCGCCACCATCCCGATGCCCTTGCGCCCGAACGCCATCGTCTTGCGATACATGTGCTGCCATAGAAATTCGATGTCCCATGGATCCGCCCCGAGCAGCAGCGGCTTCAGATGCAAATCCACCACCTGCTTCGTCACCAGTGGCGACAACGCCGCATTCCCGATGCCCACGAGGCCGTTGTCCGTGAAGATCTCCACGATCAGCCACCCGTGAAACGCAAACGTCCCCATCGTCGCCCGCGTCAGCATCGGCGAGATCTGGTCCATCGGGTTCGTGCAAAAATGCGGCGGCAGCGGGACGGTGTCGCCCTTCCATTGCGCGACGCGGGTGCGGATTTCGGTGATTTTCATGCGGAGTTATGGTTGCGAAATTTCAACGACTGGATACGCGGCACCGCCACGCAAAGCAACGCGAAAGCCAAAATATGCAGCGACCCGGCGATATACAACACCGGCGCAAAACTGTAGCCATGGTCCCGCAGGTAGCCCGCCGTCTGCCCCAGCGCAATGCCCCCCAGTGCCCCGCCCAGCCCCACCAGCCCCGCCACCGTCCCCACCGACTGCCGCGGAATCATGTCCGTCGGCAGCGTCATCACCAGCGTGGACCACGACTGTTGTCCAAAAAACGCCACGCTGAAAATGAAAATCACCCACCCCAGCGAGCTCATCCCCGGCACCAGCATCACCCACGGCATCAGCGCCGCGCTCGCCCCCAGCGCAATCTTCCGCGCCGCGTTCACCGTCGCCCCCCGGCGCAGCAGCCAGCGCGGCAGCCCCCCCCCCCCCCGGCGGCCCCCCCCCCCCCC
>CAZDAQ010000266.1:0-3035 GCA_964503425.1 uncultured Opitutales bacterium | reverse complement strand
GAGGTTGAGGAAGCGGGTCATGCAGGCCTCGCCATCGAGGAGGGCCTCGTCGAAATTTACATCGAGGATGTTCGCGCCGCTTTCAACCTGCTGGCGGGCAACGGCGAGGGCGGCGTCGAAATCGCCTGCCTGGATGAGTTTCTTGAACTTGGGCGAGCCGGTGACGTTGGTGCGTTCGCCTACGAGGAGGAACGGGGCGTTCGGGCCGGAATGGTTCAGGGGCTCGAGGCCGCTGAGGTGCAAACCGTTGGGCGCGGACGGGAGAGGACGCGGGGGGAATTTTTCCAGACGCGAGCGGATGGCGCGGATATGTGCGGGCGTCGTGCCGCAGCAGCCACCGACGATGTTGACGAGGCCGGCGCGGGCGAAGTCCTCGAGGTAGCCGGCGGTGTCATCCGGGCCTTCAGGGAAGCCGGTGGGGCTGAGCGGGTCGGGGAGGCCGGCGTTGGGGTAGCAACTGACGGCGCAGTTGGCGAGGCGCGAGAGCTCCTCGATATACGGGCGCATGAGGGCGGCACCGAGCGCGCAGTTGAACCCGACGGACAGCGGGCGGGCGTGGGCGACGGAATACCAAAAGGCCTTGGTGGTCTGGCCGGAAAGGGTGCGGCCGGAGGCGTCGGTGATGGTGCCGGAGATCATCACGGGGAGGCGGGTGCCGTGGCGTTCGAAGAACAAATCAATAGCGTAGAGGCAGGCCTTGAGATTGAGGGTGTCGAAGACCGTCTCGGGCAGGAGCAGGTCCACGCCGCCCTCGACGAGCGCGGTGATTTGCTCGTAGTAGGCGTCGCGCACCTGATCGAAAGTGACTTCGCGTTTGCCGGGGTCCGTCACCTCGCGGGACATGGAGAGGGTGCGGCTGAGCGGGCCCAGCGCACCGGCGACAAAACACAGACGGTCGGGGGAGGCGCGTTCGGCTTCGTCGGCGGCCTGGCGGGCGAGGCGGGCGGCGGCGAGGTTGATTTCGCGCACGAGCGGCTCGAGGTGGAAATCGGCCTGGGAGATGGAAGTGGCGTTGAAGGTGTTGGTCTCGATGATGTCGGCGCCGGCGGCGAAATACTGGCGGTGGACGTCGAGGACGAGCTCGGGCCGGGTGAGGACGAGGAGGTCGTTATTGTTTTTGAGGTCGGTGGGGTGGTCCTTAAAGCGGTCGCCGCGGTAGTCGGTCTCGGTGAGCTTGTGGCGCTGGAGCATGGTGCCCATGGCGCCATCGAGGAAGACGAGGCGCTGGGCGACGAGGGCGCAAAGTTGCCCGCCGCGGGCCGTGAGGGGCAGGCGGTGGGTGGGGGTGATGGAAGCGGTGGCGGTCACAGAAGTTTGCTACGCATCAACTTATGACGATGCGTTGATATGTCAAGTATTCGATGCGGTAAAAGGTGCAAAGTGAAAGGTGAAAGGAAGAGTGGATTGGCAGAGCAGGGTGGAGGATGGAGGTTGTCCCGAGGAGAAGCGATTTTTTTGATTTCGTCTTTCCGGCTGCATCCGGCATCCTTGCGGAAATGGAGCCCTACGCCAATTTGCCGATACCGGAGGAAGCCTTGCCGCGGCTCGCGGAGCTGGCGGCGTTGGTGCGCGAGTGGAACGGGAAGGTAAATTTGGTTTCGCGACCGGATGCGGCACATCTGGAGAAGCATCACCTGGCGGCGTGTCTGGCGCCGCTGCGGTTTTTAAAGTTCAAGGGGCCGGCGAGCGTGCTGGACGTGGGCACGGGGGGCGGGCTGCCGGGGCTGCCGCTGGCGATTTGTTATCCGCACGTGAAGTTTTTGCTGGTGGACTCGATTGGCAAAAAAGTGCGGGCGGTGGAGGACATGGCGCAGCGGTTGGGGTTGAAAAATGTCGAAGTGCGGCAGGCGCGGGCGGAAACGCTGACGGGGCAGTTTGACTTTGTGTTGGGGCGGGCGGTGACGGCACTGCCGGTGTTTGTATCGTGGGTGCGGGCGCGGGTGCGGCGGGGTGAGGGACATTCGCTGCCGAACGGGTTGCTGTGTTGGAAGGGCGGGGACCTGACGGCGGAACTGGCGGCGCTGGGCGTGGAGCCGCGGCAGCGGTTTTTTCTCGAAGCGTTTTTCCAGGACGAGTATTTCCGGGAGAAATATATTTTGCATTTTGCGGCGGAGGATTTGACGCGGGCGAAGCCGCCGAGAGCGGAGGGTGATTCATGAAGACCTCTGTGAAAAAGGAATTGGCCAAGAGGCTGAAGAAATTTCTCGGGCGGGAGCCGGAGATTCATCGGACGGCGTATGTCGCGCCGCAGGCGACGGTGATAGGGGCGGTGAAGCTGGGGCCGCGCAGCAGTGCGTGGCCCGGGAGCGTGCTGCGCGGGGACATCAATTATATCGAGGTGGGCGACGGGACGAACATCCAGGACGGGGCGGTGGTGCATTTGGCGGACGATTTACCGGCGGTAATTGGGAAGCGCGTGACGGTCGGGCATCTGGCGATTGTGCATGCGTGTGTGATTAAGGACGAGTGCCTGATTGGGATGAGGGCGACGATTTTGGACGGGGCGGTGATTGGGCGGCAGTCCATCGTGGGGGCGGCGGCGCTGGTGACGAAGGGGATGAAGGTGCCGCCCGGATCGCTGGTGGTGGGCACGCCGGCGCGGGTGGTGCGGAAGTTAACGAAGGCGGAACGGACGGAGCCGCGGCGACTGGCGGAGAAATATGTGCAGGTGGCGGAGGGGCATCGGAAGAAACAAGAAGCTGGAAGTTAGAATGGAAAATCCCGGAATCGAAAAGCAGGCTAGCGAGCTTATCCGGCAATGGGTGGGCGAGGTGGCGCAATTGCCGGAGGGTGTGGAAATCGAGGTGCGGGAGGAGCCGCATTGCCCGGATCCCTCATGTCCGCTGAAACGGACGGTGGTGGAGTGGACCGAGGTGGCGGGGAAGAAGCGCCGGGCGGTGGTGGTGAAGCCGCTGGCGTATGTGCGGCAGGGGGATGTGGAGCGGGCGGTGCGGAAAGGGTGGGGCGGATTATCTTCGTTTGCTCCAGGCCCTTCTTCTGGAGGTACGCCCACCGTGTCGTCCGATCTTTCGTCG
>CAZDAQ010000265.1:0-3046 GCA_964503425.1 uncultured Opitutales bacterium | reverse complement strand
GGGCATTTTTCCAGCGTGTTTGGGCCAAGTTGCGCGGAAAAACCGCGAGTGTGGAGTCCGAGACATCACGGCTCATACGAACAGTGCCTCCGGAAAATGCCCAACCGGAAACACCAAACCCGGAGATGGAGCCGCCACCGCCAGCTTTGCCGATTCCAGCGCCGCGTGCCGAAGCCTCCGGGTCGGTGACGTTGTCGCGCGCGGACTTCACGCGCGAGTTTGTGGAGGTGCTCAAGCGGGAGGCGCCCGTGGTGGCGGTGCGCGTCATGGGTGAGCTGGAGTTGCGCGTGGCCAACGGCGACGGCGAGGGCAGCCAGGTTTTTCTCTACAACGCCTACGACGCCTACCAACAGGATCCCGCGCGGGCGGAGTTGGTCTTTACGAACTATGCGCTCGCGCTGGCGCAACTGGGCGACGTGCGTGACGACCCGGTGGACCCCGAGCGCATTGTGCCAGTCATCAAGGACCTGACATGGACGCGCGAGACCCTGGCACGCGTGCGCACTCACCCTAAGTTCCAGCCCGGCCAGGAGCAGGTCTTTGAGGCCTATAACGACGAGCTGGTCATTTTTTATGCCGAGGATCTGCCGCGCGGCATCCGCTACCTGACGGATGAGGGCGTGCGGAAATGGGGACTACCGCGGGAGAGCCTGCGGCCGCTGGCGGTGCGCAATCTGCGGGCGTTGCTGCCGGAAGTGCAGGTGCTGGGCGCGGGCGGGTTGTATCTCATCACCGCCGGGGGCAACTATGAGGCAAGCCTGCTGCTGTTTGAGACGCTGTGGCGTGAGCGCAAACTGGCGGTGCAGGGCGACTATGTGATCGGCATTCCCGCGCGGGACACGCTGCTCGTCACCGGCCGCGACGATTTTGAAGGGATGCGGCGCGTGCGCGAGGCAGTGGCGCAGGTTTATCCACAGGCACCCTATCGGCTCACGGAAAGCCTGTTTGTGCGGCGCGGGGAAAAGTTTGAACTGCTCGAAGAGTGAAGGGTGGCGGCGGAGCATGGGCGGCTGGCGTCATTCCACGCCCAGTTCCTGCGCGGCGGCGGTTTTGAGCGCGGCGAGCAGAGTGGCGAGTTCCGCGCGGTCGGGGCCTTCGACGAGCAGGCGGAGTTTTTTCTCGGTGCCGGAGTAGCGCGCGAGCACACGGCCACGGTTCGCGAGTTTTTCCTCGGCTGCCCGCAGGGCGGCGGCGAATTGGGGGAGCGTTTCCAGCGGCTTTTTTTCGCGCACGCGGAGGTTGGCGGTGAGTTGCGGGAGGAGGGGCACGGCGGCACGCAATTGCGAAAGTGGCTGGCCGGTTTCGAGCAAAACGCGCGTGAGCATCAGGGCCGCGAGCAGGCCGTCGCCGCACAGCGCCTGCCCGGAGAAAATGTAGTGGCCGGAGTTTTCACCGCCGAGTGAGGCATTTAATTCGAGGAGTTTGTGCAGGACGTTGCGGTCGCCCACCGGCACGCGGACGACGCGGCCGCCTGCCGCCGCGACGGCCTGATCGAGGCCGAGATTGCTTTGGATGGTGGCGACGACGATGCCGCCAGTGAGCTGGTTTTTGCGAAGGGCGTGCAGCGCGAGGATGCCGAGGAGTTGGTCACCATCGAGAATGGCACCGGTTTCATCGCAGGCCACGAGGCGGTCGCCGTCGCCGTCGTGGGCGAAGCCGAGGCGCGCGCCGGTTTGTTTGACGAGCTCGGCGAGTTTTTCGGGGTGTTCGCTGCCGGAGTCCACGTTGATGCGCGCGCCATCGGGCTCGCCGGCATGGATTTTTACGGTGGCGCCGAGGCGGCGGAAAACTTCGGGTGTGGTCTCGCAGGTGGCGCCGTGACCCGGGTCGAGTGCGATTACCCAGTCGGCGAGGGCATTGGGTTGAAGCACGGCGGCGCGGGAGCGGCAGTAGAGTTCGACGGCGTCGGCTTTGGGCAACGCGAGTGCGAGCGGCGCGGCGGTTGGAGTTTGCTCGCGGTCGAGCCAGCCCTCGATTTCGAATTCGGCGAGGTGGTCGAGCTTCAGACCGCGTTCGTCGAAAAGTTTTACCCCATTATCGCCGGGCGGATTGTGCGAGGCGGTAATCATCAGGCCGAAGTCGGCCTTCCATTCGAGCAACGCGGCGGGGACGGCGGGAGTGGGCACGACGCCCAGGTCGGTCACCTCATGACCCAGCGCGATGAGGCCCTCGGCAACGGCGGCGAGGATGGCGGGGCCGCTGAGGCGAGGGTCGCGTCCGGCGACGAGGTGCAATTTCCGGCCCGGCTTTCGCATGGTGAGCCAGCGGCCCAGCGCGAAGCCGAGACGCCGCAGGGTGGGCACGTCGAGCGGTGGCTCGCCAAACGTGCCACGGATGCCATCGGTGCCGAAATAGTGCGGGGACATGGAAGGAGGGTGAGGGACGACGAGGGAAACGCCGGGGGGGCTTCGGTAAAGGGGTTTTAGAAAAAAGTTTTTAGTTTAATTTGGTTTAATTCAGTCTAATCCACTTTAATTGAGTCCAAGGCGGCAGGGCGGGATTAAGGTGTGGAGGGAGTAGATTTTTGAGGTTGGATTTGGTTGGATTAGGTCGGATTAGGTTGGACTGGGTTGGATTGAGGGGGGATGACAGTGTGTTAGTGCTTAGTGCGAGAGGGAGGAAGTTTACGGATGGCAATACGCGGTTGGGGATGGTCGGAAGAGTTGAAGCGTCGATGTCAGGCAAAGTATGGCAGCTAATGGGGAATCGGCCCTTCGACTGGCGCAGGGCGCGATTTCTTGAAAGTGGGCGAAGTATAGCAGAAAGGAAGGGACTGCGGTATCACTGCGTTGGCTGCGTTTGATGCGTTGGATAGGTTGGCTGCGTTGGTTGCGTTGGCTGCGTTGGGAGTGGTGCGCAAGTAGCTTGGCGGCCAAGGCTTTAGGAGACGCTAAGGACTTTTGTGGTCCTGAAAGAACCCGCGGGCGCGCTTGAGCCAGTCGCGGACAGGGCCGCCGGTGAGGAGTTTTTTGGCTTCGGTGATCGCAATTTTTAAATCGGCGATTTCTCCGGCCATCCACAGCGCGGCGCCGGCATTCAAGCAGAC
>CAZDAQ010000264.1:0-3077 GCA_964503425.1 uncultured Opitutales bacterium | reverse complement strand
TAGGTTTGATGCGTTGGTTGCGTTGGCTGCGTTTGATGCGTTGGCTGCGTTGGGTTGGGGAAATTTCAAATTTTAAAATTCGAATGATAAAAAGGGATTGAACCACAGAAAACGCAGAAGGAGCAAAAAAGGGAAACTACACTGCCAGCCAGCAGAACGCGGAGGGACACGAGCGACGCGGACAGCGGTGGGGGGTCGGCGGTGGGCGGCTTGGGCGTAACGAGGAGGGCCTGCCAGCCGGCGGCACGGGCAGGTTGGTAGTCGTGGGCGTAGCTGTCGCCAACGTGGAGGATGGCGGCGGGCGGAAGGGAGAGGGCTTGCTCGACAGCGCGGAAGGCGCGCGGGTCGGGTTTTTCAAAACCGATTTCGCTGGAGACGAAGATGCGGTGGAAATGGGGCGACCAGCCCAGGCCGTCGAGGACGGGGTGGAGGCGGGAATCCCAGTTGGAGAAGATGTTGAAGGAAGGAACGGAGTTGGGCGGGTGGTTTGCGATGAGTTCGGCGGCGCCGGGGAGTGGACGCCAGCGGCGGGCGTCCGCGAATTCGCGCCAGAGTTCGGCGAAGACGGTGTCGAAGATTTCCTCGGGGCAATCGGGCGTGAGGCTGCGGTGGGCGAGCTCGCGCCAGAAGGCGAGTTGGGTCGTCTCGTTGACGACGGGAAGGAGGCGGGAGCGGAGGTCGGCGAAGGCGTCGTGAAAGCGGGCGTCAATGACGGCGGGTTCGGGGACGCGCGGGTGGTGGCGGGCGAGGACTTCGGCATAGACGACACCGACGCTGGGGTGCGGGTCGAGAAGGGTGCCGCCGACATCGAAGGTGACGGCGCGGACGCGGGAGAGGTCGAGTTGGGGGAAAGGAGGTTTCACGCAACGACGCAACGAGCGCAACGGGGGTGGCGAAGCAAATGATTAACTATAAATGATAAATCCAGGATTCAGCCTGGCAGGTGAGAGTTGAGGCCGATGGCGCAGCGGATTTTTTTGGTGCGGATGGTTTCGTCGAGGCGGCGCAGGCTGGCGGGGACGTGGACTTTATTTAGCTGGGGGTGGTTGAGGTGAAAGACGAGGGCACGGCCGTAGACGAATTTGCGGAGGCGGCCAAGGTTGTAGAGACGAGTGCCGAGGTCGCTATCCTCGCCGATGCCCCAGCCCTCGTAGGCCTCATCGAAGCCGTTGACGGCGACGAGGTCGTCGCGCCAGATGGCGAGATTGCAGCCGATGAGGCCGCGCTGGGCCTGGTTGCGGCGAATGATGGGAAACGGCCAGCGGACGGCTTTAAAAAGGCCGCTGACGTGGCCGGTGCGGACGAGGCGAGGGATAGTGGTTTGGCCGGCGAGGAGGGCGGGGACGCTGGCTTCGTCAATAAACGCGCGGCGGCCCTGGACAAAAGCGCCGCGCTCGGCGAGAGCGAGATGGTCGGCGACGAAGCGACGGGCGGGCAGGCAGTCGCCGTCGAGGAAGACGACGTAGTCGCCGGTGGCCTGGGCGAGGGCGGCGTTGAGGATGCGGGTTTTGCGAAAGCCGCGGTCTTCATGCCAGGCGTGGCGGACGGGAAAGGGGGCCTGACGGGTCCATTTTTCAATGACATCGCGGGTGGGTGGGCCGGAGCCGTCGTCGGCAACGAGGACCTCGTGCGGGCGCGCGGAAGCATCCGCCGCGAGGCGCGCGAGGATGGCGTCGAGCGGCGCGGGGTTGTTGTAGGTGCTGACGAGGAGGGAGAGGCGCAAGGGAAAGGATGAATTATGAAGGATGAAGGATGAAAGCAGAACACAAAAAAAGCCGCGCCGGAAAACAGAAGCGGGAAGCCAGAAGGAAGCAGAGAAATGCAGAAGGACCGCGCCGTTGATCAGGGTAGATGGCGCAACCCTTCGTAGCTGAAGAAAGAACCCAGAAGGACGAGGAGGAGGCAGGAAAAATAAGGGGCGCGGCGGGCGAATTCCCCGAAGCCCTTGAAGTGCTTTTCGGCATGGCGAACGCTGAGCGCGGCGATGGTGCCGGTGAGGACCATGGTGGCGGCGAGGCCGAGGCTGAAACAGAGGACGAGGGTGAAACCGAGGGTGAATTTTTTCAATTGCAGGCAGACCAATAAAATCGTGAGGGAGGCCGGGCAGGGCAGGAGGCCGCCGGTGAGGCCGAAGAAGATGATTTGCGGGGTGGTGACGGTGCGGTTGGCAAAGCGGCGTTCGATGTCGGCGGCGTGAGCCTTTTCGTGGGCGTCCTGAAATTCGGGGCTGGCGGGGTCCGCGTGGTCGTGGTGGGAGTGATGATCGTGGGAATGATGTTCGTGGTCGTGGTGATGATCGTGGTGGCCTTCGGTGAATTGAAACGGGAAGTCGTGGGAGTGGTCATGGTGCGACATTTTTAAGGTCGCGGCGAATTCGTGCGGTTCGCCCAGTTCGGAGGTGGCTTCGAGGAATTCCGGGTGAGCGGCGAAGGCGAAGCGTTCGGGTTGGCCGCGCGGCCGGACGATTTCAATCGCGATATGGCCGGCGCGGGCGGGTCGGAGCGGTTGCCGGGCGGCGTCGTAAAAAAAGAGGCGAAAGCGCGGAGGGACGTTGGTTTCAAAGACGCTGACCTCGACCCAGCCGTGGCCGGTGTCGAGCATTTGCCCGCCGTGCGGGCCTTCTCCCGCGGAGTGGTGATGGCCGGGATGTTCGTGGTGATGGCCGTGTTCGTGATGAGGGTGCTCGTGATGATCATGCCCGTGATGGCCGTGGGTTTGGGAGGCTTGGATGTCGCGGCGCGTGCGCCAGAACATCCAGACGGCGAGGCCGAGAATGAGGATGCCGGAGGCGAGTTGGAGGTAGGGCTCGGTGGTTTCGGCATTCCACTGGGAGCCATAGTGGAGGGCCAGGGCCGCCAGCACCCAAATGATGAGGGAGTGCGAGAAGGCGGCGGAGAGGCCGAGGAGGATGGCCTGCGTGACGGTGCCGCGGATGGCGATGATGAAGGCGGCCATCATCGTCTTGGAGTGGCCGGGCTCGAGGCCATGGAGCGCGCCGAGCAGGAGGGCGGTGGGGATAAAAATCCAGAGGTTGGCGGAGCCCTGCTGGATAAGGTCGGAGAGATTCGGCATGGAGT
>CAZDAQ010000263.1:0-3084 GCA_964503425.1 uncultured Opitutales bacterium | reverse complement strand
CGCCCCTTGAACACCATCCCCGCCGGTGCCCCCGCGCCAATCTTGTCCGCCACCGCGTGCAGCCCTGTCGGCGTGCCGAGCGAGTTCTCGATGCACGACGGCGGCTCCCGCGAGGTTGAAACCACATACTCGCGCACGCACTTGCCGTCGTGAAAGTGATACAGTTTTTGCTCGCCAATTTTCACGCACAGGCAATGCTCCGTCGCTTGGCGGGAGCGTTCCGCGCACGCCGTGGTCACCCGACTGTAAATCTCGTTTATATTTCCCATCATGCCCTCGCGTTCCTATCGCTTCGGCATCGTCGGCGCGACGGGCGCCGTCGGTCAAGAACTCATTCGCCTCCTCCACGAGCGGAACTTCCCCGTGGACGAGCTCGTCGTGCTCGCCTCCGCCCGCTCCGCCGGCAAAAAAATCTCCTGGCAGGACCGCTCCTGGACCATCCGCGAGGCCACTCCCGAAGCCTTTGCCGGGCTCGACGTCGCTGTCTTCAGCGCCGGCGGCTCCATCTCCGCCGCCCTCGCGCCCGAGGCGGTCAAGCGCGGTTGCGTGGTCATTGACAATAGCTCCCACTTCCGCATGGACCCGGCGGTGCCGCTCGTCATCCCGGAGATCAACGCCCACGCGCTCGACGGCCACGCCGGCATCATTGCCAACCCCAATTGCTCCACCGCCATCGCCCTCATGGGCCTGTGGCCGCTCCACCGCGCCTTCGGCCTCAAGGGCTTCGTCGCCGCCACCTACCAGGCCGTCTCCGGCACGGGCGCGCAGGCCATCAAGGAACTCGAGGACCAGACGCGCGCCTGGGCCGAGGGCCGCTCCGTCGCGCCGTCCGTTTACGCGCACCCCATCGCCTTCAACCTCATCCCCCAGGTGGATAAGTTCCTCGAGTCCGGCTATACCAAAGAGGAGATGAAAATGTTCCACGAAGGCCGCAAGATCATGGAGCTCCCGGCCCTGCGCGTCACCTGCACCTGCGTGCGCGTGCCTGTCTTTCGCGCCCACAGCATTGCCATCAGCGCCGATTTCGAGCGCCCCGTGGACCTCGACAAGGCCCGCGCCGCCATCCGCGATTTCTCCGGCTCCGAATTGTGCGACGACCCCGCGCACGCCCGCTACCCCATGCCCATTGACTATTCCGGCAAGGAAAAGTGCGGCGTGGGCCGGCTGCGCAAGGACACCTTCTTCGAAAACGGCCTCAGCCTCTGGGTCTCCGGCGACCAGCTATGGAAAGGCGCCGCGCTCAATGCCATCCAAATCGCCGAAGTCCTCCACCAACGCGGGAAGCTCGGCGTGCCCGTCACCGTCTAAAGCAGCTCCCCCTGCTGCGGCTGCTCCTCGCTCCCCTGCCCGCTCGCCGCCGGCTCCAAAAATTCCGCATACCGCTCCACCCAGTCGTCGAGCTTCCGCAAATAATAATCCGGGTCATACGGCGCCTTCGCGGCATCATATGCCTCGATGGGCCGCGCCCGCTGCCAGTCCGGCGCCCGCTTCTTTTCCCCGGTCGTGATGTAATACGTCACCGGCTCGCCCTGCCGCGGGGGTTGCGCCATCTTCAGCGCCGCTTCCGCCGCCGCCCGCCGGGGCTTGTCGCCAATCTCGATCATCTCCTTGTAAGTGTCCGGGCTTACGCTCAAAAATTCCGTCTTCGCCAGCCGCTTCACCTCCACGCTGCGCTCCCGCAAGCCCGCGCGCAATTCCGCCAGCAGTTCCTCCGGCTTGCGGCCGCCCGCGCCGAGCAGGTGGTGCAGCAGCGCCTCCGTCAACTCCCGCAAAAACGGCTCCAGCCCGCGCGAACGCAGCGCCGACCCGCGCGTCACCACGTCCTCCCCGTCGAGTAGCGCGTAGTTCTTCGCCTTGTAGCAGACCATTGCCGCGTATTTCCCATCGAATTCCAGATCAATCCCCGCGGGTAGCACGCCCAACGCCAGCGCCAGCAATTCCTCCGGCCGCTCGTAAAAATCCGGCGCGTGCAGATACAGCCCGTCCGTGTCCGCCTCCAGCACGCGCGCCCCGTGCTTTTCAAACTCTGCGATGAGCGCCTGCAGCAGCTCGCGCCCGCGCAGCGTCACCTCCGCCGCCAGCGCGCTGTCCCCGAACCGCGCCCCGTCAAACCCCAGATACCCGTAAAATGAATTGATGATGATTTTGAAGCTCGCCTGCCGCGCCGAGTATTCCCGCCGCAGCTCCGCCGTCGCCGCATCCTTCGCCAGCCCCTTGTAGCTCAGCCGCTCCTCGCGCAATTCCCGCAGCAGCGGGATGAACGCCCCCAGCGAATCCCCCGCCGGGTTCCGCCCGATCAACAGCAGGAGGCTCGGATACAGCGACGCCACGTCGAAGTGCAGCACCTTCTGAAAAACTCCCTGCACAAACCCGCGCGTATAGCCGCCCTCGAAGGGCTGCGTCGTCTGCGCCACCGGCAGTGCCCGCCGCGCATGGTGGTATTTCTCGAGCAGCAACACCTCCGCCTTGAAGGCCGTCCCGCGCAAACACGCCTCCTGCAGCGTCAGCGGAAAGGTCTTCGCCTGCGCCACGTATCCCGGCAGCAGCAAATCCCCCAGCGCCGCCGTCTCGCGCAAGTCGTCCCGCAAATACGCGCGGAATTTCTCCCGGTCCTTCGCAAAACTTTTCTGGATGTCCGCTGGTGCCAGATAGGTGCGCTCGTCCTCCGCCTTGGTCAGCCCCAGGTGCGCCGCCACCGCCTTCAGCCCATACGAGGGCAGCTCCCGCGCCGACAAATCGTAAAGCTGCACCATCAGATACGTGTCGAACACGGCCCGCCCCGGCAAATCGTAGCGCGGAAAATCCAGTTGCCGCTCCGCCACCCGCAGCCGGCTGGGCCGCATCGTCGCCTCCCGCCCAAATCGCCCCCATGTGCACGGCACCTTCAGCCGTCGCGCCCGCGTCCGCAAATAATCCAAATCGAATTTGAAAATATTGTGCCCTTCGAACACGTCCGGGTCCTCCTCCGCCAGCGCGTGGTTGAATTTCTCCAACAGTTCCCGTTCCGCCGCGTCCGTCATGTCCGCCAGTTCCAGCAGCTTCGGACCGCGCGCCATCCCCAACCCGATCGCCAGCACCCGGTCA
>CAZDAQ010000262.1:1836-3088 GCA_964503425.1 uncultured Opitutales bacterium | reverse complement strand
AGCACGTTCGGCGGCACGAACTTCTTCAGCCGCCCGCTGTCCACCTGGCACACGCGCTTCACGATCTGCGAGCTGGTGTAGAAAAACGTGTGGCTCGGCATCAGGAAAATCGTCTCGATCGAGTCGTCCAGGTGCCGGTTCATCTGCGCCATCTGGAACTCATACTCGAAGTCCGACACCGCCCGCAGCCCGCGGATCAGCGCCACCGCCCCGTGCTTCCGCGCAAAGTCCACCGTCAGCCCCTCCAACCGCTCCACGCGCACTTTGCGCATCGGCTTTAAATGCGGCGCCAGCAAATCCAGCCGCTCCTCGACCGTGAACAGCGGGTCCTTCTCCTCGTTCGCCGCCACGGCCACCAGCACTTCGTCGAACAGCCGGCACGCCCGCCCCAGGATGTCCAGGTGCCCGTAAGTCACGGGGTCAAAAGTTCCGGGATAAATCGCCAGTTTCATGCTACAGTGGGTCAAGGACGTAACGATTGCGTAATCATGCAAACAAGGCCAACAAAACGGCTGGCCAAACCCGCGGTTACTGGAGTAAATTCCTCATCTCCGCTCCCGGAGGCAAGCCGATTCGCTCCATCACCCCCTCCTGTGCCCGCTCGCTCCGCTCTATTCCATCGCCTGTGAATCTTCCCAACCTCATCACGCTCTCCCGCATCCCCACGCTCTTCATCGTGGTGGAGTTGTTGTTTTCCCGCCTCCAGTGGACGGATACCGCCGCCTTCATCCTCTTTGTCATCGGCGGGGTGACGGACTGGCTCGACGGCTTCCTCGCCCGCCGTTACCGCCAGGTCTCCAATTTCGGCAAACTCATGGACGCCCTGACCGACAAGGTCCTCATCGTCGGCCTGCTCGTCGCCATGCTCGTCGAAATGCCCGGCAACGACCTTCCCGGCACCGGCCTGCAAGCCGCCATCCTGCCCAACTGGACGGTCTTTTTCGTGCTCGTCATCATGGCGCGCGAGTTCCTCATCACCGGCCTGCGCCTCGTCGCCGCCAGCCAGGGCATCGTCCTCGCCGCCGAGCGCTCCGGCAAGCTCAAGACGGTCCTCCAGCTCGTCAGCATCTCCGTGCTGCTCCTGGCCAACGCGCTGAATCACGATTTCCATCTCTCGCCGTATGCCATTGATGTCTGGCGCGATGTCGGCCTGGTGATCTTTGTCGTGGCCGCCCTGCTCACTGCCGCCTCCGGCCTCGGCTACCTCGTCAAATACTGGGAACTCCTCGTGGGCCGCCCCCCCAAGCCCGGC
>CAZDAQ010000262.1:0-1736 GCA_964503425.1 uncultured Opitutales bacterium | reverse complement strand
CATGCCATCCTGGGATAAGTGTCGCCGCGCGTTCGCCTGGGTGGATCGTCTTCCGCCCCGCCTGGTTGTCGCCGTGGCCACGCTCGGGCCGGTCGGCCATTGGGGCCGCGCTCCGGGCACCAATGGCACCGCCGCCGGCCTCCTCTATTTCATCCTCCTCTATCCCTGGCTCCCGCTCCCCGCGGCCATCTTCGCCGTGCTGGTTTCGCTCTACCTCGCGGTCGCGTTTTGCGATGGCGCGGAAATCCGGCTCAACCAGCGCGACCCGGGCTGCGTCATTCTCGACGAGGTCGTCGCCATCCCGTTTTGTTTTTTCGGTGTGCTCGCCGCCGCCCACGCCCACAACTGGTCAGTCTGGACTGTCCTCCTCGCCGGCTTCGCCCTTTTCCGCTTTTTCGACATCCTCAAGCCCCTCGGCATCCATCGCATTCAGCACCTGCCCGGCGGTCTCGGCGTCGTGGCCGACGACATCGCCGCCGCGCTCGCCACTTGCGTCGTCTTGAATCTCGTCATCCGCATCCCTTGGACTGCGTTGTGAACCGGAAGGGTGGGGGGTGCGCGCCGCCGGTTCGTCCGCTATTTCATTTGCCCGATGAGAAACCGCAGCGCCGCCACGTAGCCTTCCAGCCCCAGCCCGGAAATCACGCCCACGCACGCCCCCGCCGTCAGCGATTTGTGCCGGAACGCCTCGCGCTTGTAGATGTTGCTCAAGTGCACCTCGATGCACGGCAGCCCGCTGCCCGCCAGCGCGTCGCGCAGCGCCACGCTCGTGTGCGTGAACGCTCCCGGGTTGAAAATCAAGCCCGCCACCCCCGCGTCCGTCCACTTCGCAATCTGCTCAATCAGCGCCCCTTCGTAGTTGGACTGGAAGCACTCGATCGTCGCGCCCAGCCGCCCGGCCTCGTCGCGCACGCGTTGTTCGAGGTCGGCCAGCGTCCCGCGCCCGTAAATTTCCGGTTCGCGCTTGCCGAGGCGGTCCAGGTTCGGGCCGTGCAATAATCCGTAAGTGGGCATGCCCGGAGGCAATCAAAGCGGGCAGCCCGTGTCGAGAAATTCCCAGGGCAGCCCGAACTTTTTCGCGCACTCCGCGGCCAGCGCTTTCACCCCGTACACCTCCGTCGCGTAGTGCCCGCACGCATACAAATTCAGCCCCGCCTCCTGCGCCGCGTTGAACGCCGCCTGCTTCAGCTCGCCCGTGATAAACGTGTCCACCCCCGCCGCCGCCAGTTGCGCCACCGCCGAGCTTCCGCTCCCGCTCAAAATCGCCACCTTCCTTGGGTGCGCCGGGCCGAACTCGATGGCCGTCACCTGTGGGAAAATTTTCTCCAGCTTCGCGCGCAGCTTCCCGCGCGCCGGGCACCGTTTGACCACCGCGGCCAGCGGCGTTCCCTGGTATTTGATTTCCCACCCGGTTATCTTCAGTCCCAGCGCCTTCGCGATCAGCGCGTTGTTGCCGATCTGCGGATGCGCGTCCAGCGGCAGGTGAGCGGCATATACCGCGCAGTCCGCATCCACCAGCGTTTTCACCCGCCGGTGCTGCGCGCCCGTCAGCGCCTGCGCTCCGTCCCAAAACATCCCGTGGTGCACAATCAAAAAATTCACCCCCGCCGCCGCCGCCATTGCAAACGGCTCCGCTCCCGCGTCCACCGCCGCGCCGATCTTCGTCACCCGCCCCGAGTTCCCCGCCTGCAACCCGTTCAGCGCGCCCGGGAAGTCCGCAATCTCCCGCACGCGCA
>CAZDAQ010000261.1:0-3094 GCA_964503425.1 uncultured Opitutales bacterium | reverse complement strand
CCCCCCATGGTCACCATCACTGGCGAATACCTCGGCGATCTCCACTGTCGCGCCGTCCACCAGCCTTCCGGCACTGTCCTCGAGACTGACGCCCCAAAGGACAACCAGGGCCGTGGCGAGTCCTTTTCCCCCACCGACCTCGCCGCCACCTCCATGATGACCTGCATGGCCACCACCATGGCCATCTTCGCCCGCGCCAATACCAGCTACGACCTCGCCGGCCTCAAAATGGAGGTTCACAAGCACATGACCGCCACCCCGCCGCGCCGCATCGAAAAGCTCGAAGTCATCTTCCATTTTCCCCACCCGGCTGACGAACCCACCCGCCTTAAGCTCCGCCGCGCCGCCGAAACCTGCCCCGTCCACCGCAGTCTCCACCACGACGTCCTCATCGAAACCCAGTTCCTCTGGCCCGAAAACTAAACGCTCTTTTAAACCTCCTCCTTTGCGTTCGTTGCGCCGTTGCGTGACCTTTCTTTATCCCCATCTGTGTTACGCGTGCCCTCCGTGGTATTTTGCGTTTTTTGTGGTTAACTCTTTTCTTCTTCCGTGACCGTCGCCGCCCTCACCATCGCCGGTTCCGATTCCGGCGCCGCCGCCGGCATCCAGGCCGACCTGCTCACCTTCGCCGCCCTCGGCGTTTACGGCACCACCGCCCTCGCCGCCCTCACCGCGCAAAACCCCCGAGGCATCTCCGCCATCCATCCCGTCCCGCCCGCTTTCGTCCGTGCGCAAATTGACCAGGTCCTCGCCTACTACCCCGTCCGCGCCGTCAAAACTGGCATGTTGGCCACCGCCGCCATTGTCGAGGAGGTTGCCGCCTTCCTCGCCTCCCGGCCCGACCTCCCCGCCGTGGTTGACCCCGTGATGGTCGCCACCTCCGGCGCGCTCCTGCTCGACCCCGCCGCCATCGCCGCCCTCACCCAGCGCCTCCTTCCCCGCGCGGCGCTCATCACGCCCAACTTCGACGAAGCCGCCGTCCTCCTCGGCCACCGCCCCGCCACCACCCTGGAAGCCCTCGAATCCGCCGCCCTCACCCTCGCCAAAACCTTCGGCGTCCCCGTCCTCCTCAAGGGCGGCCACGTCCCCGGCGACACGGTGCTCGACCTTCTCGCCGGCCCCGGGGAAATCCTCCTCCGCCTGCGCGCCCGGCGTATCCAGGATGTGGATACGCACGGCGGCGGCTGCACCCACGCCGCCGCCATTGCCGCCCACCTGGCCCTCGGCCGCAGCCTTGTCGAAGCCGTCGAACGCGCCCACGCCGCCCTCCAGCGCGCCTTCGCCCACCCCCTTGTCCTCAATGGCAAAAAATTCCTCAACCACGCTGCCCTCGCGGAATGACCATTGTTCGCGGCGCGCTACTCTCTCGGCGTCGCCGCAATTCCGCTTCATTCTCCACTTCTGCTATTGGTCTTTTCGCCCTTCTTTGCCGGCATCCCTTCTCTCGCCCCATATTCTTTCCCTGCACCGCGCCCTTCCCGGTCACATTTAGTTTGTGCCCCCGCCCGTTTAGGCTTACTTGGGCTGGTACCCCCATGCGAGCATCCACCCCGCGCCTCTTGTTGCTGATTGTTTTGTTGCCCGTTGCCGTGCTGAGCGGGGGGTGCGCCATGGCTGGCCTTCCGCTTCTGCTCATGCTCGTCAAAGACGACCCCTCCCGTGTCGGCCCCGCGCGACCCGCCGTCGCGCCCGGCGCCGTGCCCGTCCTCCCGTCCGCCACTACGCCCTTGCCGGCAACTCCCGGCGATTCGGTTGTCCTCGTCAGCGGCTGATTGCTTCCTGCCGCGCGTTGCTTGCGCCGGCCTCCCCCGGCACAGTCCGGCTCGACACCCTTCCCTCAACCTGTCTTGCTTGCATCGTCAACTAACCCGTTCCCACCATGGTTATCCTCTACCTACTCGCCTTCATTTTCTGGATCTGGATGCTCATTGATTGCCTGCAAAACCAGCGCCTCCAAGGCACGGAAAAAATCGTCTGGGTTCTTGTGATCATCTTTGTTCCCACCATCGGCGCCATCATCTACTTCTTCGCCGGCCGCAAGCGTTAATCCCGCCTTTGGGGAAAGGCCGAAGTCCATCCCTGTCCTGGCTCCGTCGTACTCGCGCACGCCCCTGCGCCACCCCCGCACGCAAAATCTCCTTCGGGCCCGAAAGCCCGAAGGAGACGTTGCGACCGCGCTTTTACCCGCAGTCAATATTGGCCAAACCGCTTAGTTCGAACTCGCCACCATCTGGGTGGAGAACAGCACCTCGACCCGGCGGTCACGGTGATTCTGCGAATCGGCATAGGAGCCAACGCTGATCTTGCTGGCAGGCACGCCCGCGGCGACCAGTGAAGTGCGCACCGCGTCAATGCGGCGATCATTCAGGCTCTGGTCCTTCGGGTCGGCCCCGTTCGGATCCATCGTCCCGTCAATCCCGATCTGCAGCGACGGATTCGCCTTCATGTAGGCTGCGATATCCGAGCTCTTCACGCTGTCCGATTCTTGGATCTGCGCATCATTATACGCAAAGGTGAAGCTGCGATACGGCGTCCAATGGCCCACGATGCCCGCCACGCCCGTGCCGCCTTGCGACCCGGTCGAGCCTGCTGCGCCCGTCGCGCCGGTATAACCGGTTGCCCCGGCTACGCCTGCGGTCGTCGAGCCTTGCGAGCCCTGCTCACCGTTGCTGCCTTCAGCACCCGTTCCGCCGGCGCGGCCCGTCGAACCCGTGGGTCCGTAAAGTGTCGGACCTTGGGCGCCCGTCGCGCCCGTGGGGCCTTGCACACCCGTCGCGCCTGTTGCGCCCGTTTCACCGGCATAGCCCGCCGTGCTCGCTCCCTGCTCGCCCGTGGCACCCGTGGCACCCTGCGCGCCCGTGGCACCCATTGCGCCAACCCGGCCGGCAGCGCCGCGCTGGGTTTCACCCGGAGCACCCGTTGCGCCCATGGCCCCTTGCGGACCCTGCGCGCCCGTCGCGCCGGAGGCGCCACGCTCGCCGGCCATTGCGTAACCTGGAGCACCCTGCGCGCCCGTCGCGCCTTGCGCGCCGGTTTCGCCGGTCGGACCGGTTGGACCACGCGGCCCCACGAGACTGTCGGAATTGTCGGCGGG
>CAZDAQ010000260.1:0-3168 GCA_964503425.1 uncultured Opitutales bacterium | reverse complement strand
CAGGAAAAGCCCGGCCAGTTTCCGTTCACGCGCGGCATCCACCCCACGATGTATCGCGGAAGATTGTGGACGATGCGCCAGTATGCGGGCTTTGGCACGGCGGCGGAGACGAATCAGCGCTACAAGTATCTGCTCGCGCACGGCCAGACGGGACTTTCGATGGCGTTCGATCTGCCGACGCAAATCGGCTACGACAGCGACGACCCGCTGGCGCTCGGCGAGGTCGGCCGCGTTGGGGTGGCGATTTCGTCACTCGCCGACATGGAGCGGGTCTTCGAAGGCATCCCCCTGGACCAGGTGAGCACCTCGATGACGATTAACGCGACGGCGCCCATGTTGTTGGCGCTCTATCTCGTCGTTGCGAAGCAACGGGGCGTGCCGTGGTCGAAGCTTACCGGCACGGTTCAGAACGACATTCTGAAGGAATATAGCGCGCGCGGCACTTACATCTTTCCACCGACACCGTCGCTGCGCCTGGTCGCCGACATCGTCGAATTCTGCGCGAAGGAAGTGCCGGGCTGGAACACGATCAGCGTCGGCGGCTACCACATGCGCGAGGCGGGCTGCACGGCGGCGCAGGAGATTGCGTTCACACTCGCCGACGGGATCGCCTACGTGCAGACGTGTGTCGAGCGCGGGCTGGCGGTGGACAGCTTCGCGCCGCGCATCGCCTTTTTCTTCAACTGCCACAGCAATTTTTTCGAGGAGGTCGCCAAGTTTCGGGCCGCGCGGCGGCTCTGGGCCCACATCCTGCGCGATAAATTCGGCGCGAAAAACGAACGCTCGATGGTGCTGCGGTTCCACACGCAGACCGCCGGTTCGACGCTCACGGCCCAGCAGCCAGACAACAACACCGTCCGGACGACCTTGGAGGCGCTCGCGGCTGTCTTGGGGGGCACGCAGAGCCTGCACACCAACGCGAAAGACGAAGCCAGCGTGATCCCGACTGAAGAGTCGGCGTTGCTCGCGTTGCGCACCCAGCAGATCATCGCGCACGAGTCGGGCGTGACCACTGAGCCAGACCCGCTCGGCGGCAGCTACTATATCGAGTCGCTCACCGATCGCCTCGAGCAGCAGGCGCGCGACCAGCTGCACAAAATCGATAATCTGGGCGGGATTCTCAAGGCCATCGAGAGCGGATACGTGCGCCAGGAAATCTATCGCGCCGCTTCCGAACACCAGCAGGCCGTGGAAGCCAGGGAGAAGATCATCGTCGGCGTCAACGAGTGCGTCAGCGACCAACCGTTGAAGGCGAAGACACAGCCGGTTGATCCATGTCTTGAACCGCGCCGCCGCCGGGAGCTTGCAGCCTTGCGCAAAAAACGGCACGCAGGCAAGGTTAAGAAGTGTCTGGCGACGTTGGAAAAAGCGGCAAACAGTTCGGAGAACCTGATGCCGGTCATAGTGGACTGCGTGAGCAGCAACGTCACGCTCGGCGAGATTTGCCGGGTGATGCGGAGTGTGTTCGGCGAGCACCGGCCTTCCCACAGCCTATGACCCGGTGAAGAAATGAAATCGAAACATCCCCTCAAGGTCCTCATCGCCAAAGCAGGACTCGACGGCCACGAGCGCGGCGCGCTCGTCGTGGCGATGGGCCTGCGCGATGCCGGTCTGGAAGTCGTCTATACCGGCATTCGCAGCACGCCTGAACAGATTGTCGCGTGGGCGATTCAAGAGAACGTGGACGCGATAGGTTTGAGTTCGCTGTCGGGGGGTCACATGGCGCAGTTCCGGCGCGTGATGGAAGTGCTCAAGCAGGAGAAGGTCAAGGGAGTTCTCGTCTTCGCCGGCGGCATCATTCCCGACGAGGACGTGAAGAAGCTCCAGAAGCTGGGCATCAAGGCCGTCTTCGGTCCTGGCAGTTCCATCGCCAGCATCCTCGCGTTCTTGAGGAAGCGCCTGGAGTAAAGCGCGACGGCAGCGAGCTGGCGATGAAATCCCCAGAAGCAGCCAATGGGGTGAAAGTGGCCGGACCCCAATCTTACGAATGAAATCTCACATGGGGTAAACACCCCATAGCGCCCGCCCGGTTTGCATGCGTATGTTCATCCAACTTGAGTAAATTCGGGCTGAGAAACAACAACTACCCCAAACGCAACAATGCTGTCCGGTGCGGACAAGCGGACAACAGAGAAAGGGATTTTACTTTTGCAGCGTGGACAGTTATTTTTTCCCAAGGTGTTACGGATGAATGCAGACCATACTGATCCAACCACGGAGTTTTCCACGCTTGTCGAAATCCTTCGCTGGCGAGCGCTTCAGCAGCCAGGACAGCGGACCTATACCTCCTTTACCCATCTGGTGGATGGAGAAGCAGAAGGGGGTAATCTGGGCGGTCCGGCATTGGACTGCCAAGCCCGGAGTATCGGAGCACTGCTCCAAAGCTGCGTAGCAAGTGGGGAGCGCGCGCTGTTGCTTTATCCAACAGGTCTCGAGTTCATCGCCGCTTTTTTTGGTTGTTTATATGCCGGGGTGATTGCCGTCCCTCTGCCTCCGCCCAATCTGGCTCAACCACAGCGGAGCCTCCCCAGGCTTCGGGCCATCATCAGCGATGCGCGGCCGTCGGTGGTGCTCACCACGTCAGCGATTCTCTCCAGCACTGGGGGTCTGTTCACGCAAGCTCCCGAGTTGCAGAAGATGCGCTGGGTGGCCACCGACCGGGTTGCCGGCGGCCTGGCGCAGGAATGGCGAGATCCGGCTGTGACCAGAAACACCGTGGCGTTGCTCCAATACACTTCCGGCTCCACCGCGGAACCGAAGGGCGTCATGATCAGCCACGGGAACCTCCTCCACAATTCGGCCTATATCAACCGCCTCTTCGCGCTCATTCCGGACAGTGTCACCGTCACGTGGCTGCCGGCCTTCCATGACATGGGACTTACCAACGGGATTATCCAGCCGGTGTTCAAGGGAGGTCCTTGTTACCTGATGTCGCCGGCATCCTTTCTCATGCGGCCGATCCGGTGGCTCCAGGCCATTTCGCGCTACAAAGCCACGATTAGCGGCGGCCCCAATTTCGCCTATGAATTGTGCACCCGCAGAATTACTCCCGAACAACGCGAAACTCTCGACCTCAGCAGTTGGGATGTGGCTTACAACGGCGCCGAGCCAGTCCGCGCCGACACCATGAAACAATTTGCGGCCACCTTTGCCTCGTGTGGTTTCCGC
>CAZDAQ010000259.1:1276-3184 GCA_964503425.1 uncultured Opitutales bacterium | reverse complement strand
TCCAGCGTTCCCGGCAAATTCCCCGCCCCCAGCTCGTCCAAAAACCCGCTCTTCTTCAACACTGCCGCGCGTAAACCCGGCATTGAGCGTATTGCTCATTTGGACGTGTGAAGTAGCGGTGCTGTCTGAGTTTGCCGCATCAAGATGGGGACGCTTCTCCGCCAGCGACGCCCCTTGTGAAGAGCGTTAGCGAGTGGTGGCGTGGGATTCCTTGAGGCGGAGGCGGGTGTCACGCTTGAGTTTTTTGAGTTTGGTGTCGAGCGCCTCCAAATCGGAGGGATCCATGCGGTCAATGAAAAGGACGCCTTCGACGTGGTCGAACTCGTGCTGGAAAACGCGGGCAAGGAGGCCGGAGGTTTCGACAACGTGCGGCTGGCCTTGCAGATCCTGATAGCGAAGTTTGACGGCGAGGGGACGGGCGATGTCGCCCCGGATGCCGGGGAAGGAGAGACAGCCCTCCTCGACGGCTTTGATTTCGCCGGGGACGTAGGCAACCTCGGGGTTGACGGCGACGAGGGGGAAGAGGAGGGCTGGGGGAATGATTTTGCCGTCGAGGCGGATGGGTTCGGCCTCGGAGGTGCGGCCCAGCAAGTCGGCGACGAAGAGGCGGAGGGCTTTGCCAACCTGCTGGGCGGCGAGGCCGATGCCCTCTTCGGCGATCATGGTCTCAAGCATGTCGCGGGCGAGGGCCGCGAGGGCGGGGTCGAAGGTTTTGACGGTGGCGCCCCGCTGGCGCAGGACGGGTTCGCCGTAATGGGTGATACGCAGGAGCATGGATAATCAGGCCTTGAAGAGGGAGACCTCGGATTGGAGGGCGCGGGTGGTGTCGCGCAATTGCTCGAGGAGGCGGAGGGCTTCCTGGACGGCGGAGGCGGTTTGCTGGGCGGATTCGCTCATTTGGGAGATGGCGCCCGTGATTTGCTGGGCGCCTTCGGACTGGGATTGCATGCCCTGGAGGACCATTTCAAAGCGCGCGGGCAGGCCCTGAACCTGCTGGATGACTTCGGTAAGCTGGTGGGAGACGGTCTGGATGCGCTCGACGCTGGCGGTGGTCTTGGCGGTAAAGGCCTTCATCCCGGTGACGCCGGCATCCACGGCCAGGCGCACTTCGCCGACGGTGTGCTCGATCTCGAGGGTGGCGACGCCAGCCTGGTCGGCGAGGCGCTGGATTTCGCGGGCGACGACGGAGAAGCCGCGGCCATACTCGCCGGCCTTGCGGGCTTCGATGGCGGCGTTGAGGGAGAGGAGGTTGGTCTGGTCGGCGACCTTGGTCATGGTCACGGTGATGCCGCAGATGGCGTCGGTTTTTTCGGCGATGAGCTGAAGCTGGTTGGCGATGTTGCCGCGGGCCTGGTCGAGCTCGCCCATGGTGGCTTGGATGGCCTGGAGGCCGTCGAGCCCGGCTTCGGCGCGCTGGGCGGTGCCCTGGGCGACGGTGTTGACCTCCTCCATCGTACGGGTGAGTTCCTGGGAGGTGGCGGAAATTTGGCGGGCGGTGGCGGAGACCTCGATGGCGGTGGCGCCGGTGCCCTGGGCGACGCCGGCCTGCTGGCGGGCGGAGGCGGCCATTTGCACGGCGTTGGTGGAGATGATGGTGGAGGAGTCCTGAACTTTGCCGACGAGAGACTTGAGGTTGCGGGCCATGGTGCTGACGGCTTGGGCGAGCTGGCCGATTTCGTTGCAGCCACCGCCGGCCACGGAGACGGTCAAATCGCCGTGAGCAATGCGTTCGGCGACGGCGGTGAGGAGCACGATGGGGCGGGTGATGCCGCGGGCGACGAGGCTGGCGACCACCAATACGAGGACAAACGTAACCGCGCCGAGGATCAGGGAAAAGTTGCGCAGGCTGGCGACGGGCGCGAAGACTTCGTCGCGGTCAATTTTTTGCATGAGGACCCAGTTGAGCGA
>CAZDAQ010000259.1:0-1176 GCA_964503425.1 uncultured Opitutales bacterium | reverse complement strand
TGGAGGCGGGCATTGTCCATCTCGGAAATGGTGACGCCGATGAGATCGGTTTTGCTATTCTGCGTGAAAATGGGCGCACCGAAGAAAAAGCCGGGGGACTGGTCGGGCGTCTGCTTGGTCATGCCGGAGGTGCAGATTTGACGGGTTTTGACGACCTGCTCGAAAAGCTGGGCCAGGGCAAGACCGCTGGCGGAGGGAGTGTGGAGGCCAAAGTAGGTCTGGCCGCGGTGGCCGGCGCCATAGACGACAACACCCTGGAGGTTGACGATATAGACCTGGGAAAAATCAAGGTCGTTGCCGTAGTAGTTCATGCGCTCGCCCCATTTGGACTGGATCACAGCAAAATCGGGGAGAAGGGGAATTTGGGGCGCATCGAGCGCGGTGACGTTGGCAAAAGCGTTAACAATGTCGCGCGCGGGCTGCGCGCCGGCCAGGTTGTCGGCCATGAGGCGGGCGGCGTCGAAATACTGGCCAACCTCGCCGGCCTGGTGCAGGACGAGGGCCTCGAGGTTGTCCTTCTTGTCGTTGAGGATGCCGGTGGCGGCGACGCGGTAGTTGAAATAGCCGGCGAGGAAGAGTGGGACGAGGGAGATGACGACAAACCAAAGGGCCAACTGGGTAAACAGCCGCCGGTGGCGCTGGAAAGACGGCGCGCTCGCAGGCGGGCGCGTCATCCGTTTTGAGTCTGGGGCCTGAGCCACGCGGGGAGATTTGCCCAAACGGGAGGGGGCATCAACCCTTTTCAGCCCCGACGAGGACGGCTCAGAGGGCGTAGTCGAGGATTTCGCCGTTGGCGGCGAGGGTGAGGTGATTGGCGCCGTCGGCGCGGCGGGAGGCTTCGATGCGGCCCACGACGCGGGGCTCAATGCCAAAGGCCACGGCGGCGGCGATGACCGCGCCGACGTGCTCCGGGGCGCAATAAACCTCCATGCGGTGGCCCATGTTGAAGACGCGGTGCATTTCGCGGGCGTCCGCGCCGCTGGCTTTTTGAATGGCGCGGAAGATGGGCGGCGGGGGGAAGAGGTTGTCTTTGACGAAGTGGACGCCGCGGCCAAAGCGGAGGCATTTCGTCTGACCGCCGCCGGAGCAGTGGACGAGGCCGGCGATGGCGGCGCGGTCTTCGCGGAGCAGGTGGGCGATGACGGGGGCGTAGGTGCGCGTGGGGCTGAGGAGGGC
>CAZDAQ010000258.1:0-3233 GCA_964503425.1 uncultured Opitutales bacterium | reverse complement strand
GTCGGCGGCACGTCGCGGATGATTTGGTCGGGGTCGGGGCCGGTACCGATGTAGCGGAGGTTTGGCAGCGCCACGGGGGACTGGCCGCCGCGCGTGGCGACGTCAATGACGCTCTTGAGCAAAAAGGCCACATACTGGCGCGCGTTTTTCGGGAGCTGGGCGAAGGAGCGCACGCCGGCGATGTCCTCGTGCCAGCCGGGCAGGCGGGCATAGACGGGCTGGAGGGCACCACGCACGCGCTCGTCCCGCGGCACGCCGGGGATGACGGAGCCGTCCGGCGCACGGTAGCCGGTGCAGACGAGGAGCTCGCCCGCGCTCCAGCCACCGCGATAGGTCAGGGCGTCGAGCTTGTTGATGGCGAGATCGTGGAAGCCGCCGTAGCGCAGGGCGTCGCCCTTTTCCACGGCGTCAAACCAGCCGACCATGCGCTGGCGGCCGGTGCTGGTGCCGAATTCGAGCTCGCGCAGCAGCTTCCCGAGCGGGTGGGACTCCTCCATTTGCGTGAGGAAAACGTGCGTGCCGACCTTGGTGTCATAGGCCTTGCAGCAGCCGACGACGTGGACGGGCTGGCATGGGATGCCCGCGCTTTGGAAAAACTCCGGCGTGTAGGTATGCGAGGCAGTGACGTTGGGCGGGAAGCCCTGCCGCTTGTCCAGCCAGTAGCTCTGGCCGAACTCGCCGATGACGTAGCGGTTGGCGGCGAGGGCCGCGAGCACGGCCTCGCGCACCTCGCCAACTTGCCCCATCAACCGCCGCCCGGCCTGCCAGTAAGTCTCGATGACCAACTCGCGGTCCACGGTGAACGGCTCCCGTCCGCGGAAGCGCGTGAAGTCGAATTCCTCCTTGGAAAATATGCCCGCCTCGATGGCGGCGGCGTTGGCGCGAGTCTCCGCGAGCGTGAGGCGCTCGAAAAAGTGCTCCCAGCGTTCGGGTAGAACCTGGCAAATGTCCTTGATGACGCGCAGCGCGCGGCGGAGGCGGCGCTCGAACAACTGGGCGAAATCCGCGCGCTCGCCGCGAAAGGCCGCGTAGTAAATCTGCCAGTGGTTCACCTCGTCGCTATAGGACGGGGTGATGCCGCGGCCCGTCGAGCCGCGCGCGGCCTCGCCGAGGACGTGGATGCGGTAATCCTCCCAGGCGAGGTCGAGGAGGCGGTGCGACAAGTCGGAGACCATCGTGCGCTCGTCAATCAGCAGGCGCTCGATGACCTTGTAGCCCCGGCGTTCGAGCGGCTCGGCCTCCCACAGGAATTTGCGCGGGTCGGCGACGACGCCGCTGCCGATGGCAAGCGTGGGGACGTGGGCGTCAATCACGCCCGCAGGCAGGAGGTTCAGCTTCAGCCCGCCGGCGGTGTGGCCGGAATTGGCCCCGCCATTGACTTTGAGCACCATGGCCACGGCGTCGTCACGCTGGGTAAGCTGGCGCAGTTCCGCAGCGAGCTCGTAAACGAGCCGCCCTTTGCCTTCGTCGCCCATGCTGATCCCGACATCGGCGATGAGCTGGCTGGTGAATGGAGTTAAAGCCATGGAAAAAGTTCCGGTTCGCGGCGGTGATTACCAACTGTCGTGGCCGCCGCAACCGGCAGGACGCAGGGACAGGGGCCGGTCAAAAATCTCCCGAAACAGAAACGCCTGGCGCGCGGCATGGGCATCGGCCAGCACGAAGCGCAGGGCAGCGGCGGGGTTGCCCGCGGTTTCAGGCGCGGCCAGCGCGTAGGCCGACGCCATGCCGAAGCTTTCCGACATGACGGGGGCGAGAGGCGCGGTGGCCGCCAGGCGAGCGGCGGGGAAAGCGGTCGGTGGTTGTTCGATGGCGACCATCGGAGTGGCCGGAACCGGGCGGACAATCGGCGGGCGCCCTTGCGGCGGCACGGGCAAGGCGACCGGACGCGGTGGCGTCCGCACGACCACGGGCGGCGGGGTGGAAGTGGTCGTCGTCGGCTGCGGACGCCCGGCGGGTGTGGATTGCCTGCGCTCGGCGATGCGGCGGCGGATTTCCTCCTGCACCTCCTGGTAGCGCTGGTTCGGAGCCGTCACCAGCGGGCGAGTGGGCGGCGGCGGATTGCGCCGGGCCTCCTCCGCGGCGCGGCGCTCCTGGCGTTTCTGCCACCAGGCATTCGCGGCGAAGGCCAGCGCGACGATGATGTAAATAACAACCTGACCGTGGTCATTCATGGCGTCAGGTCTTCTGGCCCGGTTCGTCCGGCCGGCCGCCGATGGACTGGCGCATGCCGGTGTCGGCCTGGAGGTTTTGCAGGCGCTGGTAATCCATGAAGCCGAACTTGCCCTGACGCAGCGAATCGGCCAGCGCGAGTGGCACCTGGGCCTCGGACTCGACGACCTTGGCGCGCATCTCCTGCACGCGGGCCTTCATTTCCTGCTCGAGGGCGACGGCGGCGGCGCGGCGGATTTCGGCCTGGGCCTGGGCCATGTTTTTGTTGGCGTTGGCCTGCTCCTGCTGGAGCTTGGCGCCGATGTTTTCGCCCACGTCCACGTCGGCGATGTCGATGGAAATGATTTCAAAAGCGGTGCCGACGTCGAGGCCGCGCGCGAGCACCGTCTTGGAAATGCGGTCGGGGTTTTCGAGGACGAACTTGTAGCTGTCCGCCGAGCCGATGGTGGTGACGATGCCCTCGCCGACGCGCGCGATGATGGTTTCCTCGAGGGCGTTGCCGACATAGCGCTCGAGGTTGGAGCGCACGGTGACGCGGGCCTTGACCTTGACCTGGATGCCGTCCTTGGCCACGCCGTCAATGGTCGTGCGGCCGGACTGGGGGTTCGGGCAATCAATGATTTTCGGGTTGATGGAAGTTTTGACGGCTTCGATGACGCCTTTGCTCGTGCCTTTGGTGGCGCGGTCAATGCCGCAGGTGCGTCCCCAATCAAGCTGGATGTTCGCCTTGTGCGCCATGATGAACGCGTCCACGGTTTCGGGCAGGTTGCCGCCGCTGAGGTAGTGGTTCTCCAAATCGAGGAGGCTGACGTTGAGCCCCGCCTTGACCACGGCGATGCGCGAATTCACGACCATGCTGTAAGGGACGCCGCGAATCCGCATCCCCACCAGCGTCAACAGCGACACGGGTGTGCCCGCCGACCAGGCTCTCAACCACGTCCAGAAAAAGGATATGGCGACGAAGCAGAAGATAATCACTCCCACCAGCACGATGAGGACGATGATGAGCAGGAGGTCGGTACTTTGGGCGAGAAAGGGAGTCATGGCGGGTGGTGGCGTTG
>CAZDAQ010000257.1:0-3237 GCA_964503425.1 uncultured Opitutales bacterium | reverse complement strand
GCCCAAATCCCTCCCGCTACCGCCCCTGTCATTTAGCAATCCCCCCTCCCTTACCCTTCTCCTCCCCAGCCGGACCTTAAAGTTACCCGCTGCCATTCAGCAATCAGCATTCAGCAATCAGAAATCAGCAATTCTCCCCCGCCACCCGTCGCGCCTCCGCGTCCGCCGCCAGCACCTCGTCCAAATTCTTCGGCTCCCGCCCCGGCATCGCTGCCAGCGTCGCCTCAATTACCCGCGGTATCTCCAAATACCCCAGCCGCCGCTCCAAAAACGCCGCCACCGCCACCTCGTTCGCCGCGTTGAATGTCCCCGTCGCCGCGCCCCCCGCCCGCAACGCCGCATACGCCAGCCCCAGGCATGGAAACCGCGCCAAGTCCGGCGCCCGGAAGTCCAGGCGCAACCCCTGCTGAAAATCCACCGTCGCGCATACGCCCTCCGCCCGCGCCGGATATAGCAAACTGTGCTGCACCGGAAACGTCATCGAAGGCGGGCACAACTGCGCGATCACCGACCCGTCCACAAACTGCACCATCGAATGCACGATGCTCTGCGGATGCACCACCACCTCGATCTGCTCCGGCCTTAACCCGAACAGCCACCGCGCCTCAATCACTTCCAGCCCCTTGTTCGCCATCGTCGACGAATCAATCGTCACCTTCGGCCCCATCGCCCAGTTCGGGTGCTTCAACGCCGCCTCCGGCGTCACCCCCGCCATCTGCTCCCGCGTGTAATCCCGGAACGGGCCGCCCGACGCCGTCAGCAAAATCTTCGCCACATCCACCCGCCGACCCGCCTCCAGACACTGGAAAATCGCATTGTGCTCGCTGTCCAGCGGCACCACCGCCACCCCGTGCTTCTTCGCCGCCGCCATCACAAACTTCCCCGCCAGCACCAAAATCTCCTTGTTCGCCAGCGCGATGTCCTTCCCCGCCTCAATCGCCGCCAGCGTCGGCTTCAACCCCAGCGTCCCCACCACCGCCGCCACCACCATCTCCCCCTCCGGCAAACACGCCAGCTCCACCAAACCCTCCAGCCCCACATGCACCTTCCGCCCCTTGAACAACCCCGCCTTCTTCGCCCCCCGCGCCGCCGCCTCGTCAAACACCCCCACATGCTTCACCTTGAACTCCCGCGCAATTGCGTCCAACTCCGCGCACTTCGTCCGCCCCGCAATCGCCACCAGCTCCAGCTTGTCCGGATGCTTCCGCAACACCTGCAACGTGCTGTCGCCGATGGACCCCGTCGCCCCCAGCAGCACGATGCGCTTCCGTCCCAGTCTTTCGACGGTTTTAAGCTGGACGGATTTTTTGAAAGGCGCCGCGGACATGCGTGGGGCGTGGCAATTCGTTAATTAAAGCGCGTGAAGGTATTCCGCCGTCCCCCGTCACGCGAGACCGAAATGCTCCTGTGCCTCCATCCTAATCCGTCCACGTCTTCACCACCACGTTGTCTTTGAATTCCACATGCCGGATCGTCAGGTTCTCCGTCCGGTTCCCGCTGTAAAAAATAAAAATGAACCCACTGCTGCTCTTCGTCGTCTCACTGTAGCGCCAGTTCCACACCTCGTCGCCATTGTCCCCCTTCACCTTGCTCGACGGCTCGCCCAGTTGCGCACTCACGAAGTCCTGCGTCTTCCCCGCCACCACCTGGTCGAACGCCGCCGGGCTGATGTTCTTCCCCGAAATAATCTTCTGGTTGTCGCTCGCCGCCAGGCACCCCGTCAAACCCGCGACCACCACGGCCGCCGCCAAAAAAATAAAAATCTGCAAATGAAACGAAGTCTTCATGGGGGTAATATTTTGCGTGAGGGCTGGTACGACTCACGACTTATCGCTCTCTCGGAAAAACGTCAAGCACCCCGCACTCCCGCCACCAAATGCTCCTCCCAACCCCGGCCCCTCCACCCACTCGTAACACATTCATTATTGCACCCCCCGCCTTCCTCCTTTAACGCATCTCTCTTCAATCTCCCTCGCTCGCAGTGGCCCTCAAAATTCATACCTCGGCTCCGTGGACCCAGCGCGACGCCGAAGACTACTACGGCGTCAAACGCTGGGGCGGCAACAACTTCTCCATTGATGAAAACGGCGGCCTCTGCGTCCACCCCGCCGCCGACCACCGCAAGATCCGCCTGCTCGACATCGTCAACGAAGCCGCCGAGATGGGCCTCAAGCCCCCCCTCACCATCCGCGTCCAGGACCTTCTCCGCCAGCGCGTCGTCCAGCTCAACGAGGCCTTCCGCGCCGCCATGCGCCTCGAGGAATACTCCGGCGCCTACCGCGGCGTTTTTCCCATCAAGGTCAACCAGCTCCGCGAAGTCGTCGAGGAAATCCTCGACGCCGGCGAAGACTACGGCTTCGGCCTCGAAGCCGGCTCCAAGCCCGAGCTCATGATCGCCCTCGCCGCGCTCGACCGCCGCCAGGCCCTCCTCATTTGCAACGGCTACAAGGACCCCGAATACATCCGCCTCGCCCTCCTTGGCCGCCAGCTCGGCAAAAACGTCATCATCGTCGTCGAGCAACTCTCCGAAATTGACGACATCCTCCGCCTCGTCAAGGAAACCGGCATCGAGCCCCGCCTCGGCCTGCGCATCAAGCTCCGCACCACCGGCGAGGGCAAATGGGCCACCTCCTCCGGCGAGGACGCCAAGTTCGGCCTCACCACCGGCGAAGTCATGGTCGCCGTCCGCAAGCTCAAGCGCGCCGGCCTCGAGCGCACCCTCCAGCTCGTCCATTTCCACATCGGCTCCCAGGTCCCCAACATCCTCACCATCAAAAAAGCCGTCATCGAAGCCACCCGCTTCTACGTCGAGCTCCACAAGCTCGGCTTCTCCATGCGCTTCCTCGATGTCGGCGGCGGCCTCGGCATTGATTACGACGGCTCCCGCGCCAATTACGAATCCTCGATGAACTATTCCCTCGAGGAATACGCCCGCGACATCGTCGCCAACGTCAAGTCCGTCTGCGACTCCGCCGGCATCCCCGTTCCCGACATCATCTCCGAATCCGGCCGCGCCATCGTCGCCCCCCACTCCATCCTCATTGTCGAAGTCTTCGACCGCATTTCCAAGTCCGTCCCCTTCCAGCCTCTCAACGGTGCCGGCGGCAAAAAACGCCCGCGCCACGCCATCGTCGAAGCCCTCGCCCACATCCTCCACGACAGCGACAACTTCGGCAAACTCGAGCGCTTCCACGACGCCCAGCAGAAAAAAGAGGAGGCCCAGACCCTCTTCACCCT
>CAZDAQ010000256.1:0-3301 GCA_964503425.1 uncultured Opitutales bacterium | reverse complement strand
GTCGAGTAGCCCGCCGCCGGCGCCGCCAATATCACGTCCTGGCCCCCGGCGCTGATTTTATGAATCGAGGCATCCCCCACGCACGCCACATACAAATTACCCGCGCCATCCACCGCGACGGACCGCGGTCCGGACAATGCCGCCGTCACAGGCTGCGCACTTGCCAAAGGCTGCGCCGGATTCACCGGTGCCTCGGGTGCCGCCGGAGCCACCGTCACCGGTGCTTGCATTGGATTTGCCGGCGCCTTTGCCACCGCCGGGGGTGGCGGAGGCGGTAAATTCGTCGTGGGGGCAACCGGTGCCGGATTATTCGCTGCCGAAGGATTCGCGCAGCCGGCCAGCGTTAAAGCCAGTGCCGCAACGCCAAGGAGGGGTAGCGTCTTCATCATTTCAAGGGGTAAGGGTTAACCGGGAGTGCCGTCATCCATACGCCCGTCGGCCCAATTGTCCACCGTTTTCCTGTGCTTCCCGCCCTCGCGCAAAACTTGTCTGCCGTGCAAAAATCCGGTAACTCCCATACCTTCCTTTTCATCCCCATGCTGAAACGCGCCTGCCTCTTCCTCGCCTTCGCCGCGTTGCTGTCCGCGTCCGCCCGCGCTGACCCCTACCGCCTGCTCAACATCGCGCTCTATCAAACAGACACTGTCATGAAGGACCGCGTCGGCACCAGCGTGGACCTGGTCGGCTACATCAAGGCCCTCAACACCGCCGCCACCCATTACTTCGCCGCCCACCCCACTGGCAACCCCGGCATCCTCAACATCATCGTCGCCTTCAAGCCCTCCGGAAAATCCAAAGTCTGGCTTCTCACCTCTAACACCGCCCTCGAAAACCCCAACGGTCTCATCATCAAACTCTGGGCCGTTCCCGCGCCCAAGCCCCTCGGCGGCCCCATCGCCCTCTGCCTCCACGCCTCCCTCTGGGGTGGCACCGACACCACCACCTTCTCCCAACCACCCTACCCCAAGGAATGGCTCGACGCCTCCCAATCCACCACCCACCCCCTCTCCATCCCCGACGGTGTACTCAAAGTTATCTGGAAGGATTAAATCCCAACCCTTAACTTTTTGCCCCCGGCGCCGGCTTGTCTTTGTTCAACGTCGCTACCCCGCCCACCGGCTGCGCCCGCGCCGCGCCAAACAAATCCGTCGAGCGGCTGATGTTCACCCCGCGGTCATTCGTGGTCGAACATCCGGCCAGGCCCAGGGCCAGCATGCACGCCGCCATCGCACAAAACCACGCTTTCATCCCTCCAACCTAGGATTTCTCCCGCCCCGCGTCAAGCATCCGCCAAATCTCCCCGCATCCCGTAAAATGGCATGGCGTCCCGCCCGCCCTCGCTCCATGCTCGCCCGGTGGAAGAAATCGGCGCACCCCGTCCCAGAATCTGGCTCTACTCGGGCCTGGCCGCGCTCGCGCTCATCGTCCTCGCCGCCCTCTTCCTCGCCGGGCCCATTTACGACCGCTTCAAACTCTGGCGCGCCCTCCAGCTCACCGAAGCCTCCGCCCAGGCCCTCCGCTCCGACGACCCCAACGCCCTTGACACCGCCCGCAAGGACGCCCAGGTCGCTGTTCAACTCTGGCCCTACGACGCCCGCGTCCTGCGCCAGGTCGCCCTCGTCAACGCCCGCACGGACGCGCACGACGCCCTCCCCTTCTGGTTCCAGGCCTGGAAACTTTCCCGCGACCCATCCGACCTCCGCGAAACCATCCTCGCCGCCCTCGCCGCCAACGAACTCGCCTTCGCCTCCGAGCAATTCAACCTCCTCCAAACCACCGACCCCAACAACCCCCTCACCTGGCTCACCGAGGCCCGCCTCGATCTCGCCCTCGACGAATACCCCGAAGCCCTCGCCGCCTCCGAACGGGTCTTGAAGGCCGGCTCCATTCCCGACGAAGCCCATTTCGTCTACGCCGAAGCCACCCAAAAATCCTCCGACCCCGCCGTCCGCGCCAAAGGCGTCGAACACCTCCGCCTCCTCTCCGCCCGCACTGACCATCTCGGCCTCCTCGCCCTCCGCGACCTCGCCCTCTACCCCGGCAACGACCCCTTCCAAATCACCGAAATCTCCCAGCGCCTCCAGAATCACCCCCTCGCCACCCGCGACGACAAACTCCTCGCCCTCACCCTCCGCGCCCGCCTCCCCGGTGCCGATGGCCAGGTCCTCGAATCTACCGCCCGCGAACTCTTCCCCGCCAACGACCCCGACTCCCTCGTCGCCCTCGGCCACTGGCTCATGAGCCAGCACAAATACACTGACGTCCTCGACCTCATTGACACCCAGACCTCCCTCCAGCGCCGGGACCTCTTCCTCATCCGCCTTGATGCCATGGCCGTCCTCAAGCAATGGCCCGCTATCTACGACCTCCTCAACCGCCCTTCCCCGCCCATTGAGGAAGAAATCCGCCTCCTCTTCCTCGCCCGTACCCTCACCGAAATGAGGGACACCGCCCGCGCCGACCTCGCCTGGCAGCGCCTCCGCCTCTACATCGCCAACGAACCCAAAAAGCTCCTCGATGTCGCCGTCTATGCCCAAAAGCTCGGCTACGAAGACATCGCCCGAGAAATCTACACCAAGCTCCTCGACGACCTCCACGAGCGCCGCTCCGCCTACGAGCAATTGGTCGCCCTCGAACGCCAGGCCCATCACACCGAAGCCCTGCACGAGCTCCTCGTCAAAATGGCCGCCAATTATCCGTCCGACCCCTTCGTCACCAACGACCTCCTCTACACCGGCTTTCTCGTCAGCACTCCCACCAGCGCCCAAATTGACACCGCCCGCCAGCTCGTCCAACAATTCCCCGCCATGCTCTCCTACCGCATTACGCTCGCCCTCGGCTACCTCCGCGCCAGCCAGCCCGCCGCCGCCCTCAACGTCTTCGCCGGTCTTCCCATTAACTGGAGCGTCGTCAACCCCTCCTGGTGCGCCGTCTTCTCCGCCGTCCTCCGCGCCAACGGCGATGAAGCCGACGCCGACACCCTCAAGGGCATGATCCCCGCCGACCAACTCCTTCCCGAGGAACTTGAAATCCTTAACCAACCCGGCCCCGCCCGCCCGCCGGCAACTGCCGCCCCATCAACTCACTAATTTCTTCCCGCGCCGCGCGATAACTACCACCCCCGCCGCCATCCCGATTACGACTGCCATCGCCCCCGGCTCCGGTATCCCTGACGTCGCGTCAATCCACCCCACATACGACGACACCCGCGTCGCCCCCATCACTGCTCCATATTGTGTGTTCGAACCATTGTTCCCCGCGGAAATAAAATCATTCACCCCCACCAAATACACGGTGGATG
>CAZDAQ010000255.1:0-3302 GCA_964503425.1 uncultured Opitutales bacterium | reverse complement strand
ACGCTCACGCCCGACGATTTCGCCCGCCTTGAGGAGGCCGGCATCCCGCGCGCCGCCGCCATCCCGCGCGTCGGCAAGCTCTTCCTCGACTTCGGCTTCCACGCCCCCACCGTCGCGTGGCCCGAAGCCTTCGGCCTCATGATCGAGCCCACCGAAAGCTACACCAAGGCCGAGCTCGACCGCTTTGCCGACGCCGTCCTCGCCATCCTGAAACTCGTCCGCGAACAACCCGCCATCCTCCGCGGCGTCCCCTACTTCACCCCCGTGGATCGCGTGGACGACGTCGCCGCCAACCGCGCCCTCATCCTCAGCGAGCCCCTCCGCGCCCTTCCGCCCATCCATCCCAACCGTTTCTCCCCGCGCGACCTCGCCGCGTTGCCCATCGCCGACATCGCCGCCCGCGTGACGCAAACCGCCGCCGCCGCGCCTGCCGCCTGACGCCGAATCCGCTTGCCTGTTGCCCCGCCGCCCGGTCGAATAACCCCGCGCCCGCGCTCCACAAACTATCCCCATGGCCAATTACTTCATGCTCGGTGGCGATGGCAAGGAATACGGCCCCATCCCCGCCGACCAGCTCCGCCAATGGGCCGCCGAGGGCCGCGCCAACGCCACCACCCAGGTCCGCCCCGCCGAGGGCGGCGCATGGTCGGCTTTCAGCGCCGTGCCCGAGCTTTCCGGCCCCGGCTTCGCCGCCTCCGCCGCCTCCGGCCCGAGCCTAGACCAGTTGACCTCCGCCATTCGCCGCACCGACCTTTCCTCCGGCCCCGAAGACACCGTCAAGCGCCTCGCCTCCGTCCTCGCCTCCGGCAGCGGCTGGATGAAGTTCATCGCCGTCTTGCTGTTCATCGGTTCCGGCATGGAATTGCTCGTCAGCTTCGGCATTGCCATCATCGTGGTGTGGCTGCCCATCTGGCTCGGCATCATCCTCTGGGGCGCCGCCACCCGCGCCAGCCAGGCCGCCTACAGCGGCTCCGAGGCCGACCTCTCCGCCGCGTTGGACAAACTCCGCTTCTTCTTCAAGTTGTATGGCATCGTGATCATCATCGGCTTCGTTCTCGGCCTCCTCGGCGCCCTGTTCTTCTTCGCTGCCGTCGGCACCGGCTTGAGCGGCCTGCAAAACACCGGCGGCGTCCACTTGGGGCGCTAATAAACCCCGCTCCGTCCGCGCCCTAAATCTTCTCCGCGATCGCGTCCGCCAGCCCGTATTCAATCGCCTCGCGCGCATTCAGGTAAAAATCCCGGTCCGTGTCCCGCTGGATCTTCTCCAATGGCTGGCCTGAAGCCGCGGCCAGAATCTTGTTCAACTCCTCGCGCGTCTTCTCCATCTCCTGCGCCTGAATGTTGATGTCCACCGCCGGCGCCACAATCCGCCCCATGATCAACGGCTGGTGGATCAGCACCCGCGCGTGCGGGTAAAGCAGCCGCCGCCCCTTGGGCGCCGCGCTCAGCAAAATGGACCCCATGCTCGCCGCCATCCCCGTCACCACCATCGTGATGGGCGATGTGATCAGCTTCATCGTGTCAAACAACGCCATCCCCGCCGTCACCGAACCCCCCGGCGTGTTCAGGTAAATCGTGATGTCCTTCCCCGGCCCCGTCATCTCGAGGTAAAGCAGCTTCTCCGTCACCTCGCGGCATGACCGGTCGCTGATCTCCCCCCACAGGATGATCTTCCGCTGCTCGAGGAACTTCCGCTGCAGCAGCGCGCCCACCATGCCCTGCTTCGCCTCTTCGGCTGCCGGCTCGGCCGCGGGAGTTTCCTCCTCCTCTTCGTCATCATCGAATCGAACTGGCAATGTCGCTGTGGATGTCATATACGGTCGCCACTTTCCCTCACCTCCCGCATTTTGGCAAGGGGAAAGGCGCGATTTTATGGCCCCGGCTTCTCCGCGAACTTCAGCTCCAGCGTGGGCTGAGCCTGATTAGCAAACGGATCCACATAATCAAAAGCGTCCGTCGGTTGACCCACAAATTTAGACCCGTCATGGTCCGCGAGGTCTGTGCCCACGGCATACACCAGTCGCCGAGCCGCATCGTATCGCAGCGGTTTTCCGTCGTAAGGATCTGTCGGTACTGTCGCCAAATACTTCGGTACCAGCGCGCCCAAATTCGCCGGGAGTGCCTCGTGCTCGTTGTAATACTGCCGCAACGCCAGCCCGGCTTGCACCAGCCCATCCTGGGCCTCATTGACATACCCCTCTTTGGACGAAAAATCTAAATTCCATGGCCAGGATCGGGCCAGCTCGCGCCCCATGACATTCGGCATCGCCTCCCAAAAAATCGTCTCCCACTCCGCCGGAGGCCGTCGCCCGGACGTCAGTTGCGTTCGCGCCGCATACGTGCCGTCAAGCAGGTGCTTCCCTGGACGCGCCACCTCGAGAATCAGCCGCCGCGTTGTGTTGGGTTGCAGAGTGGCAAACTGCCATTTCCACAAAAACTCCTCCCATGCCTCGTCCTTGATCGTCGGCGCGCCTATCGACGATCTGATTCGGCTGATTTGCAAGTTGGTGGCCACCTGGGCTCGATCATAATCCTCCTCGGTTGCGGTCGTGAGAATGTCGCTGATGTAGTGGTATTCCTGCGTCACGCTGCGGCGGTAAACCGCCGCCCATGGCGTTTCGGTGTTCCACGCTTGGGTTAGCCGGGTTAGTTCGGACTCGGGCAAACTTCTATCGTTGAGTAACTCGCTGCATTCCCCGTTCGCCATGCCATTGACGGCATAAGCCGTAAGCAAATGAAACTGGGTCAAATCCCCTTCGCTGAATCGCTGGACCAAATGCCGCAACCGCAAAATATCGTCTGTCGCCCCGGTGAAATTGCCGGTCTGCGCGCGACGCATCGCCCGAATTCGCAACGCATGGCCCAGACTCAGCAGACCTCCATTTTCCGGAAATTTCGTCGCAAACGCCTGTGGCTTGAATGGCCCCTTCCCGCCGGTCTCAAAATATTGCCGCGCGAGGATCGCGTCCACCTCTTGCAATTCCGGTGCAACCGAATTCACATACGCATCCAACACCGTGTCATTGCGGGTCACCCCCTCGGCGATATTTCCCATGTCCATATTATCCACCCCGCGTGCCTCGGCAAACGCATAGAAATCCAGCGGCTTCCCGTCGATCTTCCCCAACTGCACCATCCCATTTTCCTCATCTGGCACGTTGACCGGCTGGATCCGCATGTCCGCATCGTCCGGCGGCGGCTCGTCGTGGCAGTAGGCCAGGGCCACCGCGGTCATCACCGCCAGTGTCGACACCAGCGCCAAAATCCGGCCCCAGCGCAGCCGGTGCGTGTCGGCATCCACG
>CAZDAQ010000254.1:1463-3313 GCA_964503425.1 uncultured Opitutales bacterium | reverse complement strand
TCACCAGCATGAAGACCACCACCAGCGCCGACCCGAGCACCGCCGCCTTGATCGAGCTGGTCTTCGCGTCCGCCGCCAGCGTCGGCCCGACTTCGTCCATCTCATCCACGTGCAGCGGGTATTCCAGCGGGTTGTTCAAAACATTCGCCAGTTCCGCCGCTTCGCGCTGCGAGAAAGTGCCCGAGATTTGCCCGCGGTCGCTGATGACCCCCAGCACCGACGGGGCCGAATAAAGCTTGCCGTCGAGCACAATGGCGATGCGCCCATGCCGAAATGGATCGTTATCGGACATGCTCGAATAAGGCGGCTGGTTGTCCTCATCCACAATCTTGCGCGTCATGTCCTCGAACACCTTCGAGCCGTCGGAGGTGAAATTCATGTTCACCAAATACTGTCCCGCCGGGTCCATCCCGACATAGGCGGTCTTGATGATGTTGCCGAGCGCCGCCGGGCGGATGCTCACAAACGTGGGGGTTTCCTCAATCTGGCCGGTCCGGGGGTTTTCGCTCTCCACATTAAGCACTTCGTAGCCCATCGGGTATTGGCTGCGCGGCGTGGTCTTCGGATCCAGCGTGCGGTGCACCAGCCGGAACTCCAACTTCGCCGGCTTGGTCAGGTTTTCAATCAAGTCCGCGCTGGAAACGCCCGGGATGTCCACGTTGACAGCGTTGTCCCCCATCGGGCGCACCACCACCTCGGAAACTCCCGAGCCGTTCAACCGGCTCGTCAGAATGTCCACCACCTTTTGCATGGCCGCCTCGCGCGCCTGCGCCGAGTCCGGCAGCGACTTCGGGTCCACCGAGAAGGTCATGCTGACGCCGCCCTGCAAATCGAGGCCGAATTTCAACCGCCCCTTGCTGGCCTTCTGCATGTAGGTCAGGATAATGTCGTTGCGCCGCTGGACGTTCTTGATGTCCCCCGCCGCCAAATTCGGGAAAAACCGCAGGTAATCCACCGAGTCGTCCTCGCCGATGCTCTTGAGCGAAAGATAAAGCGACAGGTGCCGCTTCACAAATTTCTCCTTGTCGGCGTCCGGCACATATGTCTGCCCCGCCGTGGTCGCGGCCTCTTTATCCGCCCTCATCGCCGCATCCATCGTCTTCGCCTGCGCCACGTCCTGCTCCGCCTTCGTCAGGATCTTGGCAAACTGGTCCTTGTCCGCCGTGACGTGCGCCAACAGGTAATCCGGCAGCGGGGTGTCCCGCAGGGGCACCAAATAATAGACGGACCAGGCGAAAACCACGGCCGAAATAAACAATTTCCAAAAAATCCTGGCATTCATCGTGAAAGGGGGGGCAATGGGGTCAAGGGTAAGGTGCAAATCAAAACGGCCGCCGGCGCGGCGAAACGGCGGCGCCGGGCCTACGCCTGGGCTCCCTTGCCGGGGGCTGGGTTGGCCTTGGCTTCCAACTCGGCGGAGACCACCGCCGTCACCGCCGCCTTCTCCAGTTCCACCCGCGTGTTCTTGGCGATCTCCACCACCAGCCGGTCGGGCTTAACCTGTGTCACCACGCCGAAAATCCCGCCGGTCGTCACCACCTCGTCACCGGCCTTGAGGGCGGCCACCAGCTTCTTGTGGGCGTTCTGCCGCTTAAAGTGCGGCGCGAAAATCAAAAAATACACCCCCGCGATAATCAGCAGTGGGATGAACATCTGCGCATTGCCGCCCGCACTGGTCGTTCCGCTGGAACCCGCGCCCGCCGGTGCGGGTGCCGGCGTCTGCGCCAGGAACGCAAATGACGTCACCGCCGGAGGGGAACTAAGCTCTTGGACAATGTATGGGGCCATGGGCGAAAGATGCAAAACGGACAAAAAAGCCTTTTGCCCGCCAAAAAGCAAGACCTTTGCAG
>CAZDAQ010000254.1:0-1363 GCA_964503425.1 uncultured Opitutales bacterium | reverse complement strand
TTATCCTCGGTCTGCACCGCCAGCCATGAATACGTATTGGAGCATCCTCCTGCGCACCAGCCTGGTATTCGCCGTCGGCTTAGTCTTGGGGCATTATTGGTGGCGCGCCCCGGTCGTCCCATCCTCCCCGCCAGCCACCCATCCCGTCTCAGCCACAGCCCACCCCAGCCTGTTTACCTATACCGCCGCCGCCCTGCCCGCCGCCGCCGATTCCGCAAAAAACTTCGGGGCCAAAGTCGTCGCCTGGAATCCGAACAGTCCCGTCGGCCAAATCCTTGCCACCAAGACCGGCGGTGAACGCCTTCTGGCCATCGCCGACCTCGTCGAGCAAACGCCCGTCCCCCAACTGGTGGACCTCATTAACCAAGTCTCCTCCTGCCCCCGGCCCGCCCGCCGCGATGAACTCCTCGAATGCGCCTACTCCAAGTGGGCCGCCGTTGACCCGCAAGCCGCCCTCGCCAACGCCCTGGCCACCTCCAAGCTCAATCCTGATGAGAACAACAACTCCGACGAGGTCTTCATGACCTGGACCGGGCACGATCCCCAGGCCGCCCTCGCCGCCGCCCAAGCCCTGTCCGACCCGGATGCACGCCAGGAAGCCACGCGCCTGGTGCTCGATAACTGGAACCCCCAGGACAACCCCATGAACGCCGTTATCGCCGCCCAAAATCTCCCGGAAGATCAGCGCAACTCCGGTCTCGACCGCGCGCTTGACGGCTGGGGCGTGCAGGACCCCGCCGGCGCGCTCGCGACTTTCGAGCAGGTGGAAGATCCCGCCACCCATACGCGCCTGCAAGCCTCCCTCTTCGGTTACTTCGCCGACCGCGACCCGTCCGGCGCGCTCGTGTCCCTCTCCAGTCTGCCCGCCGATCAGCAAACGGTGGAAAACTATGGCGCGGTATTTTCCAGTTGGGCCCGCCAAAACCCCGCCGCCGCCGCCAAGGCCGCACTCGACCTCCCCGACGCCCCCCGGCTCGCCGCCGTGCAAAATGTCGCCACCTCCTGGGCCACGACCGACTTCCCCGCGGCCATTGACTGGATCGGCACCCTCACCGGCCCGGAATACGACGCCGCCAGCCGCAAAGCTCTCAGCCAAATGATCCCGGCGGACCCCGTGGCCTCCTCCACCTACATCAACCAGATGCCCGAGGGCCCCGACCGCGACGCCGCCGTCGCCCAACTGGCCAACACGGAAACCAGCTCCGACCCCGCTGCCGCCCTGAATTGGGCCGCCTCCTTGCAAAATGACCAAGCCCGGGAGAAAGCCGTCGCTACCGTCATCCAGCAATGGGCGCAGAAGGACCCTGCCGCCGCGACCGCCGCCGTCCAATCCGCCTCCCTTCCCGACAGCCAGCGCCAAATA
>CAZDAQ010000253.1:0-3323 GCA_964503425.1 uncultured Opitutales bacterium | reverse complement strand
AATAGTGTTGGCGGGAAGTGGTTGATGGGTGCGGGGTTACGCATGCCGTTAACATTATGGGGCCGCAGGCAAGGAGCGGTTGGAGGGTGAAATTATTCTGCTGAATTGTTGTAAGTGCCTGTAAATCATCAGGCCTTTTTTTTAGGTTGTCACTGAGTTCGAACTGCCCCCACCCCAACTTTGGACCTTGGACTCTAGACTTTAGACCTTAGACTTCAGTCTGCGCGGTTTGCGGCGCGGGTGCAGATCGGCACGGCCAAAGGGGCCAAGTCCGCGCTCCAGCATCTGGCTCAGAGCCAAGATCAACGCAAAACCGCAAAAGCCCTCGAACCCTGCGCCCAGCTCGAATTCCAATCTGCGGTTGACCCTTTACCGCTTTTTAGCAGCCATGAAGCGCTCACTGGGGCGAACGGCGTGCCGCAGAAACATGACATTCAAACGAACCGGCCCCTTTTGGGCCGTTCTTGACTGACACCTTTTCAGCTCCTCCGAGCTTACTCCTGTTCCGCAGTCACGATGTTCAGAATTTTTATTTCCCGGCGTTGCAGCAGGCGACCGAATAATCCCAGCGTTTGCCAGTAGAGAATGGCTGTCAGCGTCGCGAGGAGCATGGAGAGGATAAGATTTACCGGGACTAGGACCGGCCAGCCCGCCAGTTGCCAGAGCAATTCCAGCAACGGCGGCACGAACACCGGCACCATGACGACCGGAAACAGCAACTGAAACATTACCATCGTCAGCATCGCCAGCGCGGGCATCTTCGTCGGCTTCATCGAACCGGCCGCGATGTGAAAGGGCACGAGAATGGAGAGCAGGTTGCCGGCCAGACTCCCAAGCAGCAACAGCGTCACGAGTTGAAAGACCGCAGCCACGGTGGCCAGGATTGGAAGCCGCAGCCAGAATGAAATCATCGCCAGCACCAACAGCCCGAACGTCGCGCCGACCGGCCAGGTCGCGAGATTTTTCCCGAGCAGAATGAGCCGGCGTTCCACCGGCGACAGCACGAAAGCGCGAAAACCCTGCCGGTCAAATCCGAACTGGTTCGCGAGAAACTGCACCAGCATGAAAAGCGAAAACCCCATCGCGCCTACGACGATGAATGGTTTGGCGGCGGCCGGGATTTTCGGCGTGGCGCGCCAAAATACCGACGCGCCGAGGATCGCTGTCACGATGAACGCCGTTCCCCAAGCCATCTTTACTTCCGGCGCGCGGAGCATCGAACGAAACGCGCCCAGCGCCACGGCGGCGGCCTGCTCGGGCACAAAGGGCAGGCGGAGTTCCAGCAGGGACTTGCCGGCTTTGGCAGGCGAAGCCTCCGCGCTGGTGGCTGACGGAACTACAGGAGCCGCCGCCTGGCCACCGGTTTCGCCCTGATAGAATCTCACCGTGCTGCGATACGCCCGCCGCAAGCCGAGAGCGCCGAGCCCTAGACCGCCAAGCGTTCCAAGCAGCGCGGGCAACACGCGATGCTCCGCCAGGCCTAGTGCGCCGTACGGCAGCCAGAGCGGAGGTATGAATTTTTGCACCTCGATCAGTTGGTGGACGTTCGCTTTGTCCCTGGCCTCGCGCGCCGCGCGGTCGCGCTGCACTTCTTCCGGCATGGCGCCTTTCGCCCGATCGAACCGCTTGCGACCACCTAACACATTGAAGTAAAGATTCGGCAGTTGGAAGATCAGGATGAACGCGAGCGTAATGCCCATGATGATCGCGCGGCGGCGACGCGGGTTGCTCATCATGGTCGCCAGCCACCCGCGCAGGCAATAGGTCCACGCGGAAATCATGAACACCATGCTCCAGGCCAGCGGCAGGAGCAGTAACATCGCCGGGCCGCGGGAGAACGTGAGACCGAGGGCAAGGCCGGTCATCGCCGGCACCATCAGGACAATGCTCAACGCGAGAAGGGACGCCACGTAGTTGATGACAAACATCTGCCCGAGCGCCACCGGCAGATGCATGAGCCGCTGCAGGTCAATCGTCTCTGAGCGCTGAAGTTCCGAGAGCAATCCGATCAACCAGAAAAAAAGAAACACCGCCGTCGCGCCCAGCCAGATGCCCATCACGACTACCGGCTTCGCGTCGCCCAATCCCAGGGCCGCCCCGATCAAACCGCCGGCAAAGGTCGCTGCGCCCAACGTTACCGCGCTGACAGCGACAATGACCGCCATCACCGCGCCGAATCCGCCGGCGCGTTGCCACTGATTGCGCGTGAGCCGCCAGCGCAGCCAGAGAATGGTCTTGAGTTGTTTCCGGTTCAATCAAGCCTCCAGCCAGCTCAACTTCTGCCGCTCCTGCGAATCATCGCCCACGACTGCGAGGAACTTGTCCTCCAGCGAGCCGTCGCAGCGCAATTCCTCCATCGTGCCCTGATGCACCATCTGCCCGCGGGCAATGATCCCCACGTCGGTGCAAAGTTTTTCCACGATCTCCAGCACGTGTGACGTGAGAAAGACCGTCGCTCCGCGCTTGACGCATTGCCGGAGCGTGTCGCGCAACACCCGCGAGGCCACTGCGTCCACGCCCTCGAACGGCTCGTCGAGGAACAACAACTCCGGATTCGGAATCAGCGCGGCGGCGAGGGCGAGTTTCTTCTTCATGCCGTGGGAGAATTCCAGCGTGAGTTTCTTTTCCTCCTTCGCCAGGTCCATCATCGCGAGCAATTCTTCGCTGCGGGCTTTTACTGTTTCCAGGGGCAGGAGATACATGCGGCCCACGAACGTAAGGTATTCGCGCGCCGTCAGGTTGTCGAACAGGGCGAGGTTCTCCGGCACCACGCCGACACGGCGTTTGACGGCGACGGCGCGGGCCGGGTCGCTGATGTCCTCGCCGAGCACGCGCACGCTGCCGCCGCTGGGCGCCAACAGACCGGTGAGCATCTTGATGGTGGTGGATTTGCCCGCGCCGTTCGGCCCCAGAAAGCCGTAGAAACAACCCGCCGCCACGCGCAGGCTGAGTTGATTGACGGCGCGGAACGAGCCGAAGTCGCGCGTGAGATTACTGGTTTCGAGGGCGACGGTCATGGCGACAGAGGCTAAGAGCCGCGAACGACCGGAGCAATCGCAAAGAAGTCGGGGCAGTCCTGATTCTCATTCTCGAAGTAGTGGATATGCGACTCAATTCGTAAACCGGAGATTGGTCCGGGTGAATCGGCCGGACAGAGGAGGCAGAGGCGGACTGGCGGTTTTCGGTGTTTGACTGGCGGGTGGTGGCCGGACACGGTTGGGTTCATGCCGCGCGCCATGCGCGTGGACCGCTTGCTGAGCGAGCACGCCATTGGGCAGGACTCCGCAGCGGGGTGTCAGGAGTTCGAAACAATTGTCAGTCCT
>CAZDAQ010000252.1:0-3328 GCA_964503425.1 uncultured Opitutales bacterium | reverse complement strand
TCGTTGATCCAGGCGCTGACGCTGGACGCGGTGATTTTAAAAGTGCCGGAGGAAAGTCGCGGGGATTTTAACGACCTGGCGCTGACGCTACAGAATTTGGAGGAGGCGCTGGTGGCGGCGGGGGCGGAGCAGTTGCACCCGGAGGGCCCGGAGGCGCAGGCAGCACAAACGGGCGGGGCCGAGCAGGGGGCGTTATTTGGGGATGAATTTGACCAGACGGAGGAGAGTGAAAAAAAGGAAAAGAACATACTACCTGGGGCGGGAACAATGGACGCGCGGAAGGCCGCCGAGTTAGCGATGAAGCGGATCGGCGGGGTAAAGCCGACGAAGCCGGCGGAGGTGGTGAAGCTGGCAATCGAGGGGTGGTATGGGGATTACCTGCGAAATTTGCACGACAACTGGCAGACGCGGCGGGAGGATTTGGAGAGCCTGATCGGGTTTGCCCAGCGGTTTGGCGACATGAACGAGCTGCTGGCGCAGCTGGTGCTGCTGAACTCGGAGACGGGGGACCGCTCGGTGGAGGCGAACGCGGACACGGTGCGGCTGACGACGATCCACCAGGCGAAGGGGCTGGAGTTCCGCGTGGTGTTTGTGATCGGCGTGGCGGACGGGCTGCTGCCGCTGAAGCGGGCGATAGACGAGGGGGACGTGGAGGAGGAGCGGAGATTGTTTTATGTGGCGGCGACGCGGGCGATGGACGAGTTGAACGTGCTGTATCCGCGGATCACGACGCAGGGCGGGCCGCCGACGATGCTGGACGCGAGCCGGTTTTTGCTGGAGATCCCGCCGGAGAGTTTTGAGCAGTTTCGGGCGAATGTGGGATTGTATTAAAGAGAAATTAAAATTTTAAAATTCGAATGATAAATGAGGGAGAAGAAGTTCAATCCACAGATTTCACAGATTGGCACAGATTAAAGAAGGATACGAGAAACTGAGAAAAGAGAATCTCGCGCAGAGACGCGGAGACGCAGAGGAGAAGGGGAAAGGGGGGGCTGTTACTGGAGTTGAAAGATGGTGATGCGGGCGAAGGCGTGGAAGGGGGAGGGGATGCCGGCGACTTCGTAAACGTCGAGGTAAACTTCGTTGTGGAGGTCTTCGCCGGATTGGTGGCCGACACAGATGGTGGTGGGTTTGTCGCAGGTGAGGACAAGGTCGAAGAGGCTGGGGTCGTTGTCGAGGGCGGTGGCGGGGCTGCTGCCGAGGCCGAGGGCGTGGTGGAGGGGATCGTTGGTTTCAAAGTCTTTCGGGTAAACGAGGCAGTAGCCGGGGTAAGTGTTGTCAAACTTGGTGACGGGAGGCGCGAAGGTGACCTGCATGGTGACGAGGGAGAAGCCGGAGAGATGGTAGGTGCCGGGCTGGAGGGTGATGGAGCCGTCGGGGTTGAGGGCGATGTTGGAACCGTGCTGGGCTTCGGTGGTGTTGAAGACGCGGCGGTTGAGGCCGGGTTGCATGACGACGTTGGCCTTGGCGAACTCGGCGTAGATAGCGTAGGACTTGGGCGCAGCGGCGCGGTCGTCGTCCTCGTGCTCTTTGGTTTCGGCGCAGCCGGCGGCGAGCAGGAGGCAGAGGACGGGGGCGAGGAGTTGGGCGAGGGAGGGGAGGAGGCGCATAAAAGGATGAAGGATGAAAAGGTGAGTCACGCGGGATGTAAAGCGAGGGTGGCCTGGACGAAGGCGGTGATGAGGGGGTGGTGGTGACCGCGGAGGGCGGTGCGCTCGGGTTGGAAGAGGGTGCCAATAAAAAACGGATGGCCGGCGAGCTCGAAGGCGCGGACTTCGTTGGCGCGGTCGCGACCGGTGAAGCGCAGGGGGTGTTTGGCAAACCAGGGCTCCTGAGTGACGGGGAGGCCGAACTTGCAGTGGTAGGGCTCGCGGATTTCGGAGAGGTTATAGATTTGGTGGAGGCGGGAGCCGGGGGCGAGGCGGATGAAGTCTTCGCGCTCGAGAAGGGGGCAGGCGAGGCGGTTGATGAGGGGGAAGACGGCGGCGCGGTTGGACTCGGCGTGGTCGGCATCGTAGAGGCGGAGGACGTGGCGGGCGTATTCGATGAGGGCGTGCTGGAAGCCGCCGCAGGTGCCGAGGAAGGGGAGGGATTTGTCGCGCGCGAACTGGATGGCGCGGAGGGCGCCTTCCATGCTGGCGTAGGGGCTGCCGGGGGTGCACCAGAGGGCGTGGAAGCCGGCGAGGTGCGGGGCCGCACCGTGCTGGAGGGCGCAGGTGGGAATCCAGGTGGAATCAACGCGGACGCCGAGTTTTTCACCCGCGAGGGTGAGGGCGCGGGGGATGGCGCGGTGCGCGGGGAACTGGAGGTTAAAGTCCCCAATGAGGCCGATGCGGAGCGGATTCATGGGGGGAGGAGGCCGGGGTTCAGCGGCGGTTGAGCTTGGAGAGGAGGCGGAGGATTTCGAGGTAGAGCCAGATGAGGGTGACGATGAGGGCGAAGGCGCCATACCATTCCATATACCGCGGAGCGCCGGAGCGGGCGCCTTCCTCGATGAGGGCGAAGTCGAGCACGAGGTTGAGGGCGGCGAGGCCGACGACGAAGAGGCTGAAGGCGATGCCGAGGCCGCCGGCGGAATTGATGAAGGGGATTTGCGTGCCGAACAGGCCCAGGCCGAGGTTGACGAGGTAAACGAGGGCGACGGCGCCGGTGGCGGCGACGACGCCGCGCACAAAGAGGGGAGTGGCGCGGACGAGGCCCGTCCAATACAGGACGAGCATGATGAGGAACACGCCGAAGGTGAGGGAAACGGCCTCGATGGCGATGCCGGGGTATTTTTGATTGAGGAGGCTGGAGATGCCGCCGAGGGCGAGGCCCTCGAGGATGGCGTATATGGGCGCGGTGACGGGCGACCATTCCTTTTTGAAGACGGTGATGAGCGAGACGATGAAGCCGCCGATGACGCCGCCCATCAGGAGCAGGCCGATGGCGGGGCTTTTTTCAAGGGCGAGGTCCCACGTGGTGACGGCGCCGGCGATGACGAGCAGGAGGAGGAGGCCGGTTTTGTTGATGGTGCCCTGAAGCGTCATGGGCAGGCCGTGGGCCGGGCGGTCGAAGATGTCACCCCGGAGGGTGGGATTGGAAGTGCGGAGGGCGGAGTCCATAGTGAAAGCGCGGGAAAAGTTGGTGGGACGATAACGTAGCGGGATTGCGGCGGGGGCGCAAGGGGTCAAGCGGGGGATTTTTCGCGCCAAAGTTTCCAGACGAGGAGGAAGGAAGGGGTGAAGGAGCGGGGCTCGGCGAGCATCCAGGTGTCGAGGTTGGCGGGGGGGAGCCAGCGGCCTTCGGAGACTTCGGCGGGGTCGGGGGTGATGGGGGCGTCGGTGGT
>CAZDAQ010000251.1:0-3342 GCA_964503425.1 uncultured Opitutales bacterium | reverse complement strand
CCGTTCACCGTCGCCAGCACGCCAAACGCCATGCCATGCTGCGCCTCCTCCGTCAGCCCGGCGCAAATCGTGTCCTCCAGCGTCTCCGCCATCGCCGCGTGGATGCCCCGTAGCACGAACACCACCGCCAGCGTCTCCAGATTCAGCGGCAGCGCCACCAGGCACAGCGCCATCGCCGCCGCCGTCGCGTAGCCCCCCGCCAGCAAATGCGTCTTCGTCAGCCGGTCACCCAGCCACCCCGCTCCGAACGACGCCCCCGCGCTGCACACATTGTGCGCCACATACAGCGCCACCGCGCAGCTCGCCGCCTTCGCCGCGCCCATCGTCGGCGTCAACACCTGCGTCGCCAGCAAAATCAACAGTGTCGGCGCGAAATCCCCCAGCCCGAACAACCCCACCGCCAGCGCAAATTTCCGGTAGCGCGTCGGCAGCGCCCGCAGTCCCTCGCCAAACGAAATCGCCTTCACTTTCACCCGCTTTTTCTCCTTCACCAAAAACGCCAGCCCCAGCACCGCCGCCAGTCCCGGAACCAGCGTGCAGAAAAATACCTTCGCGTAATCGTGCTGAAACGCCAGCAAGAGAAAAAACGCCGACGCCGGCCCCACTATTGCCCCCACCGTGTCCATCATCCGCTCGAACCCGAACGCCCGCCCGTAAGTCTCCGGCGTCACCGCCGCCGCCAGCATCGCCTTCCGCACCGGCGTCCGCACCCCCCGCCCCAGCCATGCCGTTGCCCGCGCCGCCAGCACTTGCCACGCCGCCGTCGCCAGCCCGAAGCTCGCCGTCCCCAGCGCCGTCACCAAATAACCGATCACCATCACCGGCTTTCGCCGCGCCAGCCGGTCCGTCCAGTGCCCCGACGCCAGTTTCCCCAAACTCGACAACCCGTCCGACACCCCCTCAATCAACCCCACCCACGCCGCCCCCACCCCCAGCGTCGCCAGAAACGCCGGCAACACCGTCGTCGCCGTCTCGTGCGACCAGTCGCTCAACAGCGACGCCAGCCCGATCCCCAGCACCGTCGAATTCAGCCAGCGTGTGGATGCTTTTGTGACCTCAGCGTTCACCTGTCGTTTTCACTACCCATTCCCCCGCTCCCTGCAATCCTCCATTTCCCCGCTCTTCGGGATTGCCCACGGCTGCGCTTAACCTATAGACTAAACCTGCTCGCTGGGAATTTTCCTTAACCCGTTTTGCTTATGCTGCCTCGCATCAAACCACTCCTTCGGCTTGGGCTCATTTTCTGCCTTCTTTTTCCCACCCGTTCGCTGGTCGCCGACGAACCAATCAGGGCCACCATCCCGGTTGTCGGCAGTCCCTATCATTTCGAAGTGCTGATTGATCGGCAGGGCAATGGCTATGTTAGCCTCGTGATGAGCGCCGTCAATGAGTCCAACTCCACCGTAAATGTCGAGGTTCTGACCACAGTTATGATCGATAGTGGCAAGCGCTACACTCCGCCTGACGTGACTGCAGGGCTCAAATCGCTCATCGGTTTTCCCGGAGCCGCCGATTCAACCGGCAAGTCCTTCCACGTACCCGCACCGGGCGCCTCCGGCCCTTCCTATATTGTCGGCCAAAGCGGCGTTGACCCCGCAATTTGGACTCTCACCCCGCCTTCGATAAATTGGAGTATTTCGCACCTGCCTTCACTCGCTCCGAACAGCACGGGCATGGCCAACGACATCAACTCCTCCAACCAAATTGTCGGACAATCCAACACCGCCGGCTCCGAGACTCACGCCGTGCTCTGGTCTCTCAATGGCTCCATCATGGACCTCGGCACCCTCGGCGGAACCTTCAGCTCCGCCAACGCCATCAACCCCTCCGGTGTCGTCGTCGGCATCAGTTCCAATGCCTCCTTCGTCAGCCATCCGTTTATGTGGTCGGCCAACATGGGCATGATGGACCTCGGCCTGCTCCCGGGCACATCCACCGGCAATGCCGAGGCGATTAACGCCTCCGGCCACGTCGTCGGATACTGCGTCGACTCCGCCCACCATGCCTTTTTCTACAATGGCACCATGGTGTCCATTGGCACCCTCGGCGGCAATAACAGCTATGCCAAAGCCATCAACGCCTCCGACATGGTCGTCGGCCAGGCCCAGCTGGCCAACGGCACCTTCCATGCCTTCGTCTGGAGCCCGGCAGACGGCATGCAGGACCTCAACACCCTTTCCGGCAACGCTTCCCCGCTTATTGTGGACGCCACTTCCATTGACGACCGCGGCGACATCGCGGGTGTTGCCCAGAATGCGACAACCTTCTTCAACCAGCCCATCATCATAATTCAGCAGCCATCCGGAAACTCCACCGGCCCCGATCCGTCCATTTCCCAACAACCCGCCAACGCCACCGTCACCGCCCCCGCTTCCGCCAAATTCACCGTCACCGCCACCGGTACCGCGCCCTTGAAGTATCAATGGTCTTTCAATGGCAAAAAAATCTCCGGTGCCACCAAGTCTACTTACGCCATTTCCAAAACCACCGCCGCCAGTGCCGGCACCTACACTGTCACCGTCTCGAACGCCTCCGGCAACACCACCAGCAACGCCGCCATTCTCACCGTGCTCACCAAGCCCGTCATTGCCACCCAGCCCAAAGCCGCCTCCGTCAAAAAAGGCGCCACCGTCAAATTTACCGTCAAAGCCACCGGCTCCTCGCCGCTCTCGTATCAGTGGCAGCTCAACAGCCAAAACCTGACCAACACTGGCAACGTTTCCGGCGTCACCACCACCACCCTCACGATCACTGCCGCCACGACTGCCAACCAGGGCACTTACCGCGTCCTCGTCACCAACCCCGCCGGCTCCATCAATAGCTCCGCCGTCAAGCTCACGGTTAAGTAGGCGCGCCTGCGTTCTAACCTTGGCCTTCACGCTTGCCCGCTCTTCCGCTCTCAGGCACTATTAGCATCTGCCCACCCCACGCTTCTTGTGAACACATCTAGCAGGCTGCTCCTGGTCTTCTCCGCGCTTGCCCTGTTTCTCCCGGCCCACGCTTTGGCCGGCGGCAGCTCCACCTCCAAGCTGTCCGTCCAGGAGTGGCTCCAAGGCGGCGGTTACGTCTCCTCGCGCATGCTTGATGTGTCTGTCAGCGGCGGCGACCTGCAAATCTCCCATGCCTTCAACTATGTTAGCACTGGCAGCTCCACCGGCACTCCCAAATTCATCCAGCTCAACCTCGGGACTAATTCAGGCCAGATTACTTCCAGAAAAACTACTGAATTTGACCTGCCGCTTATTTCCGGCGCCACCAGCGCCATCGTTTACGATGGCGCCATCCTGCCCGCCGCCGCTAATTCCACCGCGGTCATTGTGGGCTACTGCACCAACAGCCCGC
>CAZDAQ010000250.1:0-3374 GCA_964503425.1 uncultured Opitutales bacterium | reverse complement strand
GTCGGCTTTGACGTCGAGGAGGGCCCAGGCGGCCCAGAGGGCGGCGAACTGGCCGTGGAGGTCGCCGTCTTTGCGGGGGCGGGCGAGGTAATAGGCTTCGTCGGGGGAGTCTTCGGTGAGGACGCCGACGTCTTTGACATCGGCGGTGGGGGTGAGCTGGCCGCAGAGGGAGGTCCAGGCTTTTTTGACGGGGTCGCGGTAGGTGGCGGCGTCGAGCCAGCCTTGGTTGACGCCAATGGCGAGAGCGAAGATGAAGAGGCCGGTGCAGGAATTTTCCTCCCAGGCTTTGGGGTCGTCGAGCACCTGGCGCCAGCGGCCATCGGGGGCCTGAACTTTGAGGAGGCCGGCCATCATGGATTTGTAGCTGGTCATGATTTTGGCATACTGGGGGTTGTCCGTCGGAAGGTTAAGGAGGACTTCGGCGAGGCCGGCGGCGACCCAACCGTTGCCGCGGCCCCAATAGAGGTGGGCGACGGGGGTGTGGAAGAAGAGGCCGGTGGGTTGCTGGAATTGGTCAATAATAGCGACGTATTCCTTGACGGCGTCGTTGGCATAGGAGGGCTTTTTGGTGGCGTGGAAAGCGAGGATTTGCATCACCGAGAGCTTGTAGGCGTCGTCGATGTGGTAGCGGGTTTCGGAGCTGAGGTTGGCGGCGTTGAGGGTGGCGAACTGGGCGTCGGCGTAGCTGAGGCCGAGAGTGAGGTAGGCTGGGTTTTGCGTGACGCGGTAGAGTTCGAGGGGGAGGATGCCGAAGATGCTGTTGTCATCGTTGTTGGGCTTGGGAGGGAGCTTGGTATCTGCGGCGATGATGGCTTGGTAGCGTTGGATGACCTGATTGAGGAGGTCTTGATTATTGATGGCGACGGCGAAGCGGACGGCGCCGTAGCCGGCGCAGGTTTCCTGGTAGGGCAGCGAGCGGGCGGTGCCGGGGCGGGCGAGGAGGTTCTTGATGAGGCGGGTGCCGATGGTGGCGGGGTCGCCTCCGGCGGGCCACGCGCCCCAGGAATTGTCGGCGCGGGAGATGCCGGGAAGGAAGGCGAGGATGGCGAGCAGCAGCCCGAGCACGGGGCCGCGCAGTGGGGATCGTTTCACGAGATGAATCTCCGAGATGGGGGTGGGTAACCCAAGGGATTTTCCCAAGGGAGGCCAAGGACTAGCAGCGGGGAGGGGGAAGGTCAATGGCCGGATTGGGGAGGGGGCGAAATGGGAAATGGAAGATGGAAAAGGGGATGGAGGATTCGCGCTTGCGCCGGGCGGGGTTGGGGTGTTTGGTGGGCGCTCTTTCTGGAAAGGCCATTTATGTTGCGAGTTACCCTGAGGATGGTGGTGGCGGGGCCGGGATTGCTGGCGTTGGCGCTGGCGGCGGCGGTGCCGGTGCGGGCGGAATTGGCGGTGGTGTCGAACGACAACAAGGCGGTGCTGGTGAACGGGAATATTGTAATTGTGCAGAACCCGGCGCCGGACACGGCGTCGGTGGTGGATTTGTCGGTGTTTCCGCCGAAGCTGGTGGCGGAGATACCGAATGTGCCGGGGAGCGTGATTGGGCCGCCGTTGAGCGTGGCGGTGACGCCGGACGAGAGCCTGGCGCTGGTGGCCGGGCCGATGAAGGTGAACCCGAGCGACGCGACGAAGCAGATTGAGGACAATAAATTGACGGTGATTGATTTGCAGGCGCAGCCGCCGAAGGTGATCGCGACTTTGGAAACGGGGAAAGAACCGTCGGGCATAAGCATCAACCGGCAGGGGACGGTGGCATTGGTGGCGAACCGGGCGGACGGGAGCGTTTCGATTTTCGGGTTGCAGGGGAAGACGGTGACGCCGGCGGGGAAATTTGTGGTGGGGAACGCGACGTCGCTGGTGAGCGACGTGGTGTTCACGCCGGACGGGAAGCGGGCGCTGGTGACGCGGGACGGGGACAACCTGGTGACGTTTTTGAATGTGGACGGGACGAATGTGACGCTGGCGAACCGCGACGTGCGGACGGGGCTGCGGCCCTACGGGGCGGATGTGACGCGCGACGGGCGGGCGGCGGTGGTGGCGAACGTGGGCTACGGCAGCGGGGACAACGACACGATCAGCGTGATTGATTTACAGGCGGCGCCGCCGCGGGTGGTGGACACGGTGAGCGTGGGGCAGACGCCGGAGGGCATCAAAATTTCGCCGGACGGGACGTTGTGCGCGGTTATCCTGGGCAACGGGAGCAACAAGGCGAAGGATTCGCCGTTTTATAATGACTACGGGAAAGTGCTGCTTTTTCACCTGGACGGGACGAAGCTGACGCTGGCCGGGCAGGCGGCGATCGGGCACTGGCCGCAGGGGGTGGCGTTTTCCGAGGACAACCGGGTACTGCTGGTGTGCAACATGATGGAGAAGAATCTGGGGGTGCTCCAATGGGACGGGACGACGCTGAAGGACAGCGGGGTGCGGATTCCGCTGATCGGCGGCCCGGTGGCGATACGGACGGCGGAGAAGTAGAGGGAGGCTCTGGACTAGGACGCTTTCGTGGGAACGCGGGGAGATTCGTTAGCGGCCAAATTTGGCACCGCCTTATCCGCTATTCGCTTGCCAATCCAATTCCGCGGAGTATTTTCTTTCCTTTCCACGGATGGCGGCCCCAGGGCGGCCATTGCCGCGTTGCCCGGTAGCTCAGCGGTAGAGCAGGTGACTGTTAATCACTTGGTCGCTGGTTCGATCCCAGCCCGGGCAGCCAGGTTCGCCCCGCCAAAAAGGGGTAACGGGAAAGCGCCAGGAAAGCGCGGGTCGAAGGGCGGCAACCGCAAAAGCGCAGGGAGTCGGCAAATGCCGTTGACAAGGGGGCGCGGGTGGGCACGATAACACGTTTCCCTCAAAGCATTCACCGCACATGGCCAACACGAAGTCCGCAAAGAAGAACATCCGCAAGACTGCCCGGCGCACGGAGCAGAACCAGGGGCTGCACACGCGCCTGAAGACGCTCGCCAAGCAGGCGAGAGCGGCGGTGGCCGGAAGTGACACCGCGAAGGCGAAGGCGGCGGCGAGCGAGTATATCTCGGCGCTGGACAAGGCCGCGAAGACGGGGATCATCCACGCGAACAAGGCGGCGCGGGCGAAGAGCGCGTTTGCGAAGGTGCTGACGCCGGCGAAGAAGTAGGGTGGCGGGCGCGTCCACGCCTGATTCGCTGGGTTAAGGAGGGGTTAACGTTTTGGGCGCTGGCCAATCCGGGCTGTTGTTGAATTCTGCGGGACGGAATGGCCAGTTTTTCGTCTACAGGCCAATGGCTTTGATACGGAGATAGAGATGGGTATTAGCGCCGAGGGGGAGGGTGGCTTGCATGAGGAGGTAGGAGCCTTGGTCGGAGAGGAGGGTGGGGGTGAGGCCGGTGTCGGTCCAGGTG
>CAZDAQ010000249.1:0-3375 GCA_964503425.1 uncultured Opitutales bacterium | reverse complement strand
TTTCGACGAGGCCCTCCTCGATGGCGAGGCCTGCATGACCCGCTTCCTCAACCTCCTCGCCGCCGAGCCCGACATCGCCCGCATCCCCCTCATGATTGACAGCTCCAAGTGGAGCGTCCTCGAGGCCGGTCTCAAATGCGCCCAGGGCAAATGCGTCGTCAACTCCATCTCCCTCAAGGAGGGCGAGGCCAAGTTCCTCCATCAGGCGCGCGAAATTATGCGCTACGGCGCCGCCGCCATCGTCATGGCCTTTGACGAAAAGGGCCAGGCCGCCACCAAGGACGAAAAAGTCCGCATCTGCACCCGCGCCTACCGGCTCCTCACCGAAAAACTCGGCTTTAACCCGGGCGACATCATCTTCGACCCGAACATCCTCACCGTCGGCACCGGCATCGAGGAGCACAACCGCTACGCCCTCGATTTCTTCGAAGCCATACCCGAAATCAAGGCCTCTTGTCCCGGCACGCGCATCTCCGGCGGCGTCAGCAACGTCTCCTTCTCCTTCCGCGGCAACAACGCCGTGCGTGAGGCCATGCACAGCAGCTTCCTCTACCACGCCATCCGCGCCGGGCTCGACATGGCCATTGTCAACGCCGGCATGATCGCCGTTTACGACGACATCGACCCCACTCTCCGCGAACTCGTCGAAGACGTTCTCCTCAACCGCCGCGCCGACGCCACCGAGCGCCTCATCACCCACGCCGAGGAACTCAAGGCCCGCGGCGCTTCCGCCGGCGGCGTCGCCACCGTGGATGCTGACGCCCTCAACTGGCGCCAGCTCCCCGTGCGCGAGCGCCTCGCCCACGCCCTCGTCAAGGGCATCACCGATTTCATTGACGCCGACACTGAGGAGGCCCGCGCCGAGCTGGGCCGCCCCCTCCTCGTCATCGAGGGCCCGCTCATGGACGGCATGCGCATCGTCGGCGACCTCTTCGGCGCGGGCAAAATGTTCCTCCCCCAGGTCGTCAAGAGCGCCCGCGTCATGAAAAAGGCGGTCGCCTACCTCACGCCCTTCATGGACGCCGAGCGCCTCGCCAATCCCGGCACGCACAAACAGGGCGTCATCGTCATGGCCACCGTCAAGGGCGACGTCCACGACATTGGCAAAAACATCGTCGGCGTCGTCCTCGCCTGCAACAACTACGAGGTCATTGACCTCGGCGTGATGGTCTCCTGCGAAAAAATCCTCGAAGTTGCCCGCGAAAAGTCGGCCGACGCCATCGGCCTGTCCGGCCTCATCACGCCTTCGCTCGACGAAATGGCCCACAACGCCGCTGAAATGGAGCGCCTGGGCCTCAAGCTCCCGCTGCTCATCGGCGGCGCCACCACCAGCGAAACGCACACCGCGCTCAAAATCGCCCCGCACTATTCCGGCCCGGTCGTCCATGTCATCGACGCTTCCCGCGTCGTCGGCGTCTGCTCGCAATTGCTCTCCGCCGAACACCGCCCCGCCTTCGTTGCCGACATCGGCGTCAAATACGAAAAACTCCGCCAGCGCCACGCCGCCGGTCGCGGCGCGGTGAAGCTGCTCCCGCTCGCCGAGGCCCGCGCACGCGGCCACCAGTTGGACTGGTCGCAGCCTCCCGTCCGCCCCAATCGCCCCGGCCTTCACGTCCTCGACCAGGTCCCGCTCGCCGAAATCTTTTCCTGCCTCGATTGGTCACCCTTTTTCCACTCTTGGGGTTTGCGCGGCGTTTACCCGAAAATTTTCGAGAGCGAAAAATACGGCGAGGAAGCCCGCAAGCTCCATGCCGAGGCTGAAAAACTTCTCGCCCGCATCATCGCCGAAAAACGCTTCCACCCGCGCGCTGTCGCCGCCTTGTGGCCCGCCAACCGCGTGGGCGACGATGTCGAAATCTACGCCGACGAGTCCCGCTCCCGCGTCCTTGGAACCTACCATTTCCTCCGCCAGCAAAAGGAAAAGGAAGCCGACCGCCCCTGCCAGTCCCTGGCCGACTTCATCGCTCCGCGCAGCGCCGGCCCCGTGGACTGGCTTGGCGGCTTCGTCTGCACCGCCGGGCCCGAGGTCGAAGCCTGGGCGCGCGAATTCGAAACCAACCGCGACGACTACACCGCCATCCTCATCAAGGCCCTGGGCGACCGCTGCGTCGAAGCCTTCGCCGAGTATCTCCACAAGAAGGTTCGCACTGAACTCTGGGGCTACGCCGCGAACGAAAAACTTTCCACCGACGACCTCATAGACGAAAAATACCGCGGCATCCGACCCGCCATGGGCTACCCGTCCATCCCCGACCACACTGAAAAACAGCTCCTCTGGCAGCTCCTCGACGCCGAAAAAACCACCGGTTCGCGTCTCACCGAGAATTTCGCCATGTGGCCGGCCAGCACCGTCTCAGGCCTCTACTTTGCCCACCCCCAGGCCAAATACTTCCACGTCGAGCCCATCGGACGCGACCAGCTCGAGGACTACGCCGCCCGCAAAGGCTGGCCCCTCCCCGTGGCCGAAAAATGGCTCGCCCCCGCCCTCGCTGATTAACGGGAACTGACCGCACTTGACTGCTTTTGGGCGGACAAATAGATTCCTCCCATGACCACCGCCACCCGTCAATTGGCCAGGGCCGCCCTCAAATTGCCCGCTGCCGAACGCGAATCTCTGGCCCGGCAAATCTGGCACTCGCTGGATTTTAAGTCACAGAAGGAATGGGAAGCCGCCTGGTATCCCGAAATTAGACGCCGCGTGGAAGCCTATCAAAATGGCAGCGACCCGGGAACGCCTGCTGGAGAACTTATTTCAAGACTTGCAAAACGTTATTCATCAACAAGATGAATTTCTTTATTCGGACGATTCATTTTAGTATATGATGGTATATGAAAACTGTCATTTTCCTAAAAGACGCCGAAGCTGAAGTCGAAACCGCGCAGGACTTCCTTGATGAAAGACAATTTGGGCTTGGCGCCAGATTCCTTGCTTCGCTGCAAAATTCTTTGGGGAAAATTTCCCAACGGCCCGCGGCCTTTCGCGTTGTTGACTCCTGCGGGGCCAGAAAGGCACTCCTCAACGTTTTTCCCTACACTGTTTTCTTCTTGGCTGAGGATTCCGTTATTGTGATTGTCGCCGTCGCTCATGCCAAGCGGCGGCCATTTTACTGGAAGGAACGTCTGGACAAAAAATAAATTTTTGGCCTACTCCCGCCGCCTACGGATACTGCTCAATCAGCAGTTGATGCAGTTTGTCTATGTCATCCAGCCCCGCCGGTGTGAGTTGCGGTGGGGGCGGTGGCGGCGGCTTCTTTTTCCACTCGGGATCATAGCCCGTTATCCGGGAAATCCGCACAATCAGCCGCGTGTGCAGCCGCGCTTCCGCCACCACTTCCGTCTGCAATATCGGGTCCACAATCTCCCCTTGCGGCGGGG
>CAZDAQ010000248.1:0-3396 GCA_964503425.1 uncultured Opitutales bacterium | reverse complement strand
CACCACTTTTGCGTCCGACTACTCCGCGGCCCGCGCCTGCATCCGCATAAACCCGCACACGCCCGGCACATTCGCCACCGCCAAATAAAAGGTCTGGTAGGTCCACGCACTGCCTTGCAGGCTCGGCAGCCCGCTTCCGGCCGGGGCCGTGTCCGCCGTCCCGCCCAGCGATACCGGCAGCGTGAAACTCACCAGGTCGGCGCTGCCGTTCACCGTATAAACGATCCCGTCAATCGTCGCCGTCTGGCTGCCGTCCGGCGCCGCAGCAAACCCCGCCCCGCGGCGCACTGCCGCCACCAGCGCCACCAACGCCCCCGCTGGCGCCCCGCTGTTCGCCGCTTCCACAGCCATCAACCCGCTTTGCCGGGCATCCTTGGGGTTTCCATTCAGTGCGAACTCCAATAGATTTGGCTGCCCGTCGCCATCGGGGTCGGCCGTGGCTGCTCCCGAGGTGGCCGGATCCAGCCCGAATCCCGCCGCCCAGGTTTGATACGCCGTCGGCGGCGGCGCGGGCACGATCGTGGGATCCCAGAAATCGCCGCTGATCACCAGCAGGCACTGCAGCGTCACGCTGTCCTCGTAATAATCCTCGTGGTCGGTGCGCACCGCATCGTAAAGCGCGTTGAGCCATTCCGGGTGGCTCGGGTTGAGCATCGCCGCCACCGCCATTGGCGAGGCGAAAAACGAGGTGAAGAAGTTGTTGCCCGATATGTTCGAGCCATCCAGCTTGTAGCCCCCGCGCAGCAACTGCGGGTTGCCGCCCGTCTTCACCCGGGCCCAGTCGGTGATCATCCGCGCCTGCGTCAGCGACGTGGCGTCGCCGTTGAGCAACGCATCCACCCCCAGCCGCCATGGGTCGCGGCCCGCGTTGTAATAATAATACCCGTCCGTATTCGCTTCCAGAAATGTGCCCGTCACCGGCTGGGGTGCTGTGCGGGCGTTTTTAATGAAGTCCGGCAGCAACCCCGTCGCCGGACTATAATTGGTCTGGAGGGCATTCACCACCGTGGCGCAATTCGTCGCCACTGTGTTCCACGTCGTATTGCCGGTGAATCGCGCCCATGCCCGAAAATGCCCGGGCATGAAATCCGACGAGCGCGGCGTGTCCTGATTGTATTTGGTGTCGTTGGGCGAGACCCAGTCGCCCAGCATCGGTAGGCGGCTTTGCGGTCCAATCGTCGAGGCCATGATGCCCGCCATCCGGCTGCGGGCCAGGCTCGCGTAATCGTAGGTTCCGTTGCTGCCCCACTGCGCGTCCGCCAGCGTCAGGCCGTAGGCAATGTCCGCGTCGCCGTCGAACGCGCTGTCGGAATCGCTCGGCGCATCCGGCACCTGCCACGCCATCAACCGGCTGTCTATCACACTGGGATGCGCCAGCGCAAACCGCAGCAACCCGTCAAAAATCGCGTGCGCGTTGGAATCATATCCCGCCATCAATGGCACAATCGCCATCCCGTAGCCTTGCCCTTCCGATACCGTCGAGCTCGGGTCCGTCGAGCCGAAGGAGATGCGGTAAAGCGGGTTGCCCTGCGCATCCGTGCCGGCGGCTAGGACATACTGCGCCTTCCAGTAGGTGTAAAACGCGCGCACGTCGTCGTCGAGCTGCGCCTGGGTGTGATTCGTGGGCTTGATCGTGCCGCTCGCATACGTCAGGTCGCGGGGAAAGGGATAACGCGGGACATCTTGCGCGAAACCTTCCGCCGGACTCAGCAGTCCGCAGGCAAAAACGCAGAACAGGGAAAATCCGGATAGGTTCGCGGGGTTCATGGCCATCCAAGGTTGGGGGTTGGAAGGGCGCGCCCCGCTCTTCGGGCGGTCTGGCGCAAGGGGATACGGGGCCGTAACCCCACTAACCATTAGAGCCGTCGGCCCACTGCGGTATTCCGGCTTTTTTCCATGAAAACGCCGCCTTGCTCCCCGCCGCATGGGTTCGACCCTTCCGCTGCTTTGGCGGTTGCCTCCTCGCCCCCGCCGTCCTCCGCCGCCGTCGCCAATAATTTATCTCCGCGGCCTCCGGATAGAAGGCCGCTCGTCCCGGGCTTCCGGCTACACCCGCAGCGTGTCCATGCTCCCGCACAACGCCACCAGTGCGGGCAACTCCACCTTGCCGGACAAACTCCGGCGCAACCGCCACAGCGCATACATCTGTCGCCGGCGAATCCCCACCTCCTGCCTCAAGTCCGGCTCTCCGCCCCGCTGCAATCTTGCCTTCCCTCGGCTATTCTTGCTTTTTACCATAATGACTTCTTTAGCACCTTTCATGCCCAACCCCGCTGCCCAGTCCTGGCTCGAAGCTTTTCTCGCCCGCTTCGGCGGCGTCGCCGGCACTGTCCACCGCCGCGAGGGCGACCAGCTTTTCCTCGTCGCCGCCCATCACATTCCGCCGCCCGTCCTCGCCATTACCGCCGTCATCCCCAAAGGCAAAGGCATGGCCGGCCTCGCGCTCGCCCGCGCCCAGCCCGTCCAAACCTGCAACCTCCAAACCGACAAAACCGGCGACGTCCGCCCCGGCGCCCGCGCCGTCAACGCCCAGGCCGCCGTCGCCCTCCCCGTCACTGACTCCACCGGCGAAATCCGCGCCATCGTCGGCATCGCCTATAATCACGAAGACGAACTTCCCTCCGAAAAAATCGCCGAGCTCTCCGCCGCCGCCGCCGCCCTCCCATCGTAATCACCCCACGCCCAGCCCCGCACGAAACTCCTCCGGCAGCGCCGACTCCGCCTGAAAATGCAAGCTCGGTATCTTCGCCGCCGCCGCGTGTAAAAACAGCCGCTTGCACTTCGTCCGCTTCGCGAACGCCCGGTTGTAGCCAAAATCCCCATACGTCGCGTCCCCCACAATCGGATGATGCCGCGCCGCGCACTGCACCCGCAGTTGGTGCGTCCTCCCTGTCAGCGGCTCCAGTCGCACCAACGTCAATACCGCGTCGTTGCTCGTGCGCGTCTCCACGCAATGGTAGCGCGTCACCGCCGTGCGCCCCGCGCCTCCCCCTTGCGCCCTTGCGCTGACGCGCACGCCCCGGCCCGCCTGCGCCCCGCCGGGCCGCTCCCGCTCCAGCCGGTCGCTCCACTCGCCGTGCTCGGGCCGCGGGTGCCCCAGCACCAGCGCAAAATACGTCTTCTGCACGCGCCCTTCCAAAAACGCGTGCCGCCCCGCCGCCGCCGCTTCCACCGTCAGCGCCGCCAGTACCAGCCCCGAAGTCGGCGAATCCAGCCGGTTCAGCAGATACAACGTCCCCGGCTCGCCCGCAGCGCCCGCCGTCCAGTGGAAACACTCCCGCTCAAAATCATACGGCGCGTTCAACAGCGCCGTGTGGTGCGCCCCGTCCCGGTTCGGGTGCGTCAAAATCCCCGCCGGCTTTTCCAGCGCCACCAGTCCGCCCGGCCCCGCCGCCA
>CAZDAQ010000247.1:0-3407 GCA_964503425.1 uncultured Opitutales bacterium | reverse complement strand
TTGCCAAAGAACTTTAATTCCGCATTATCCCAGGAATGTCTTCCGCGTTTGCCGCCCTTGCCGATGTCGCGCCCGAGGCTCCCGCCGCCCGGCGGGCTGCTTCTGTGCCTGCGTCCGCCGGGCCGCCGATGTATGACTTCGGCGTGCTGCGCGAGCTGAGGAAAAACGCCGGCCTGACCCTCGAAGCCGTCGGCGAACGGGCGGGAGTTTCCGTCGCGGTCATTTCCAAGCTCGAACGCAACCAGACCTCCGCCGAGCTCGAAACCCTTTACCGCCTCGGGCGCGTCTTTGGCATGACCGGGTCCGACCTGCTGGGCCTGGCCGAATCCCGCCTCGCCCACAAGCTGCAGTCGCGGTCGTATCAATCGTCCGGCTTCAAATTTCGCACGGTGGCCTACGGGAACGTTTCCGCCTTCATCGCCGAGGCCCCGGCGGGCGCGCGCGTCTCGAAGCCGGAAATCCATTCCGACGAATACGAACTGTGCTGGTGCCTCAAGGGCGAGATCGAGCTGGCGCTGCCCCACGGCATCACGGTGCTGGCGGAGGGCGAGGCCGTGCAGTTCGACGCCGTGCAGCCGCACACCTACCATGCGCTGCGCGATTCGCGCCTGCTTATTCTCCACCTGCGCAAGCACAACCGCTTCTAAACCCCATGAAGACTGCCGACGTCATCGCCCGCCTGGCGCAACTGCGCCTGGTGCCCGTCATCATCCTGGACAACGCCGACGATGCGCAGCCGCTCGCCGAGGCGCTCCTCGCCGGCGGCCTGCCGTGCGCCGAAGTCACCTTCCGCACGGCCGCCGCGCTCGAAGCCATCAGCATCATGGCGCAGGTGCCCGGCCTGTTGGTGGGCGCGGGCACGGTGCTCAAGCCCGAGCAGGCCCAGGCGGCGGCCGACGCCGGCGCGCAATTCATCGTGACGCCCGGTTTCAACCCGCGAGTCGTCAGTTACTGCGTGAGCCACGGCATCCCGATCACGCCGGGCGTGAGCAACCCGACGATTATTGAAATGGCGATTGAGCACGGCCTTGATGTCGTCAAATTTTTTCCCGCCGAAGCGTCGGGCGGCCTACCCTACCTGAAGGCCATCGCCGCGCCGTACGGCGCGATGCGCTATATCCCCACCGGCGGCATTGAGCCCGCGAACCTGCGCGACTATCTCGCCTTCCCCAAGGTTGTCGCCTGCGGCGGCTCGTGGATGGTCAAGCCCGACCTGCTCAAGGCGCGCGACTGGGCGAAAATCACGGCGCTGGCCGCCGAGGCCGTCGCGCTGGCGAAATCTGACAAGAAATAATCCCCCCACCCCTTTTGCACCATGCTGAAGATTGATTCCGGCCTGGCCCCGGCCGACCTGCGCCCCGCGCTTAAGCGTTTCTGGAAACTCTCGGGCGAAAAGATCCAGCTCATCGAAAAAAAGTTCGATGCGGCCAAGGGCGCGCCCGTGTTCACCGTGAACGGCGCGTATACCTCGCGCGGCTGGACGGAATGGACACAGGGGTTCCAATACGGCTCGGCCATCCTCCAGTTCGACGCCACCGGAGGTAAGGAATTCCTCCGCAACGGGCGGGACAACACCGTCGCGCGCATGGCCCCGCACGTCTCGCACATCGGCGTGCACGACCACGGCTTCAACAACGTCTCCACCTATGGCAACCTCCGCCGGTTGATGCGTGAAAAGCGGATTCCGCAGAATGACTGGGAGATGAATTTTTACGAGTTGGCGCTGAAAATCTCCGGCGCGGTGCAGGCCGCGCGCTGGACCAAGCATGCCCGCGGCGGGTTCATTTATTCCTTCAACGGGCCGCATTCGCTCTTTGTGGACACGGTGCGCTCCTGCCGCGCGCTCGTCCTCAGCCACGCACTCGGCCACAGCCTGAGCGGCGAAGGCGACCGGCGCTTCAACCTGCTCGAGCGAGCGGTGGCGCACCTGCGCTCCACCGCCGAATTTTCCGTTTATTATGGCGAGGGCCGCGACATCTACGACGTGCGGGGCCGCACCGCGCACGAGTGCATTTTCAATGTGAATGATGGCGCTTTCCGCTGCCCCAATTCGCAGCAGGGCTACACCGGCTTCAGCACGTGGACGCGCGGCCTCGCGTGGGCGATGCTCGGCTTCGCCGAGCAGTTGGAGTTTTTTGCCACGCTGCCCGACGCGGAGCTTAAACCCCTCGGCGGCCGGCGCGGGATCGAGGCCTTCATGCTCAAGGCCGCCACCGCGACCTGCGATTTCTATATCGCCAACTCGCCGACCGACGGCATCCCCTATTGGGACACCGGCGCGCCGGGCCTCGTCCACCTCGGCGACTACCTCGACCGCCCCGCCGATCCCTTTAACGACCACGAGCCGGTGGACAGCTCCGCCGCCGCCATCGGCGCGCAGGGCCTGCTGCGGCTGGGCCGTTTTCTCCAGAGCCGCGGTCAAAAACGCGCGGGCGAACGCTATTGGGAGGCCGGTCTCACGGTCCTGCGCACGCTGCTGGCCGAACCCTACCTTAGCACGAATAAAAACCACCAGGGCCTGCTGCTGCACGTTATTTACCACCGCCCGAACGGCTGGGACCACGTCCCCCCCGGCGCGAAAATCCCGCGCGGTGAATCCGCGATGTGGGGCGATTACCATATCCGCGAAGCCGCGCTGTGCGTGCAACGGGTCCTCGATAAAAAGCCCTATTACACCTTCTTCAACTAATTTTCCTCATGCCTGCCGCGCCGCTTACCGACTACTCCCGCCTCTGCATCCACACGATTACGACGAAACCGTGGTCGCTGGAGCAGGCGTGCGACCACTACGCCCGCGCGGGGGTGACGGGCATCACCGTCTGGCGCGACACGCTCGAAGGCCGTGACATCGCCGCCGCGGGGCGCCGCTTGACGGAAGCCGGGCTCGAAATTGTGTCGCTGGCGCGCGGAGGATTTTTTCCCGCCGCCGACGGCGCGGGTCGTCAAAAGGCGCTCGATGACAACCGCCGCTGCCTCGACGAAGCGGCGGCGCTCGGCGCGCCCCATGTGGTGCTCGTCTGCGGCGCGGTGCCCGGACTGCCACTCGCCGAAGCGCGGCAGCAAATCACCGACGGCATCGCCGCCATCCTGCCGCATGCACACGCCACCGGAGTGAAGCTCGCCATCGAGCCGCTGCACCCGATGTTCGCCGACAACCGCTCCGCCATCAACACCCTCAAGCAGGCCACGGATGTCGCGTCGAAGTTCGACGACTTTGTGGGCGTCGCCCTGGACACCTATCACACTTGGTGGGACGACCAGCTTGAAACGGAAATCGCGCGCTGTGGAAAGCTCGGCAAACTCTTCGCCTTCCACGTCAGCGACTGGCGCACACCCACGGTGGACCTGCTGAACGACCGCGGGCTCATGGGTGAAGGCTGCATCCCCTTCCGCCAAATCCGCGGCTG
>CAZDAQ010000246.1:0-3444 GCA_964503425.1 uncultured Opitutales bacterium | reverse complement strand
CCATCCTCATCAACCAGTGGGCCAACGTCGTCCGCTGGGAAATGCGCACGCGCCTGTTTTTGCGCACCACCGAGTTCCTCTGGCAGGAGGGCCACACCGCCCACGCCACCGAGGCCGAGGCCATGGAGGAAACGCGCAAGATGCTCGCCGTCTATGCGGACTTTGCCGAGAACCACCTGGCCATCCCCGTGCTCCAGGGCGAGAAGACCGCGGGCGAGCGTTTCCCCGGCGCGGTGAACACGTATTGCATCGAGGCGATGATGCAGGACCGCAAGGCCCTCCAGGCCGGCACGTCCCACTTCCTCGGGCAGAATTTCGCCAAGGCCGCGGGCATTAAGTTCCTCGACGCGCAGGGCAAGCAGGAGTTCGCGTGGACGACTTCGTGGGGCGTTTCCACCCGGCTCATCGGCGGCGTCATCATGGCGCACGGCGACGACGACGGCCTCATGCTCCCGCCGATGCTCGCGCCGACACATGTCGTCATCCTGCCCGTCCTCCACAAGGAGGAGACACGCGCGAAGGTTTTGGAATACTGCCAGAAGCTCCGCGCCGAGCTGCGCACCGTGCGCTATGCCGACCAGCCGATCGAGGTCGAGCTCGACACGCGCGACTTGCGCGGGGGCGACAAGGTCTGGCAGTGGGTGAAAAAGGGCGTGCCCCTCATCGTCGAGGTCGGCCCCCGCGACATGGACAAGGACAGCGTGTTCTGGGGCCGGCGCGACCGGGGGCCGAAGAACCGCACCTCCACCGTGCGCGCGGAGTTCGTGGCCAGCGTGCCGGGGATTCTCACGGAGATGCAGCAGGGCCTGCTCGAGCGCGCCCGCGCCTTCCGCCGGGAAAACACCCGCCCGCTTGACACCAAGGAGGAGATTTACGCCTACTTCACGCCGAAAAACCCCGACAAACCGGAGATCCACGGCGGCTTCGCCCTCGCGCACTGGAGCGGCGACCCCGCCGTCGAAGACCAGCTCGCCAAGGACTTGAAAGTGACCATCCGCTGCGTCCCCCTCGACACCGAGGGCGACCTCGCGCCGGTGCCGGGAACGTGCCCATTTACGGGGAAGCCGAGTCCGCGAAGAGTGGTGCTGGGGAAGGCGTATTAAATGGATTGCTAATATAAATATCTCGTTTACCGATTTCCATTATTGTTATGAAAAATCCGCGAAAGAACATTGTTGGTGAACCGATCAATTTTAGGGGGCTAACATATGCACCAGTAAATGAACAAGGAGTGGTTTTGTTGTTTGGAATGTTGGCAAAAGAATTGGGGTTTCATGTCCAAATAGTACGTCCTGGCTATCCTGATTGCAAAGCTGTACGCTCGCTAGGAAACGGACGCTACGAGGAAGTCTACATCGAGTTTGAGTTTCTAAGCTCACGCTTCAAGACACACTTAAAGTCGGAAATCAAAAGCGATTTCATTGTTTGTTGGGAGCATGATTGGCCTGAATGTCCTCCATCCATTGAGGTGCTCGAGTTGCGCACACTTATTCAATCGGGTCAATTGAACGCTTCACCGAAGACTGAAATCGAAAACGAAAATAGTGAACAAGAAATTATCTATTCACTCGAAGATTTGATCAAAGAAAACTGGAAGTTATGCCACGAGTTGCTGAGTCGCTTCGAAAAAGCGCTGAAGGTAATTGGCAAATATAAGCGGAGATTCACCAAATATTATATTGCTTATTCTTTTTCTGACGGGAGAAGTTTTGCCGAGATTGTTCCTCAAAGACAGGGCCTAAAAGTTTATCTCCGGCCAAAGAAGCGAAATTTGAACGCTTCTGTATTCGAGCTTTTTAGTTGTGAAAAAATCGGACATTGGACAAACGGCAATTCCTATTTCTTATTTTCGCGATCCGAGGATGTGTCAGCAGCGGTTGATTTAGTTAAACAAGCAATTAGCATTGGTGAAAAATAGAGCAAGGATTTCAGTTTCGTTTTAAGTGTTTTGGCTGATTGCGATGTATACATTAGTGAGCATTTTAAAAAGGCACCAAGCCCATGCCTCCGCCCCGCAAAGTCCCCCCCGCCCAAAGCCGACCGTTTCGACGACGACGCCTTCGACGGCAGCGAGGGCGAGACCGAGGCCACCGTCGAATGCCCCTACTGCGGCGAGGCCGTGGAAATCACCCTCGACCCCGACGGCGGCGCCACCCAGCAATACGTGCAGGACTGCGAGGTCTGCTGTCGCCCCTGGCAGGTCCACGTCGCCTACGACGCCGATGGTCATGCCAGCGTGTCCGTCACCGCGCAGGATGAGTAGCCCCGCCCGTGTCCAGGAATAATCTTGCCGTGGCTGCGCCGGATTCTTGGGATGTTTTTCAGCAAAGATGCCGCATCCCCTTCAGAAAGATTCAACCAATCCCTCCCGCCCCGGCGCCGCTTGGCGCGCGGCGGAAGCGGCGGGGGTGGACATGTCCTTACTCGAGCATTCACTGAGCCTGACCGTGTCGGAGCGCCTGGCCGAGCACCAGCGCGCACTGGAGCTTGCCGAAACGCTGCAAAAGGCGAAAATCAAACCATGTCCGACCTGACCGGCTTGCTCCAGCGCCTCCACGCCCACGGTGTGGAATTCGTGCTGGTCGGCGGTTTCGCCGCAGTGGTGCATGGGGGCACGCTGCTCACCCGCGATGTGGATGTCTGCTGCCGGTTCAGCGAGGAGAATTTGCGTCGGATCGGGGCGGCCGTGGCGGACTTGCATCCGGTGCACCGGACGTGCCCCGATTTGCCGCTGGTCTTGACGCCGGAACTGTGCGCCACCCTCAAAAACCTCTATCTCAAAACGGACATCGGGTCGCTCGACTGCCTCGGAGAGGTGAAGGGCTTGGGAAGCTTTGACGAAGTGCTGAAATGCAGCGTTATCGCGGAACTGCCGTTTGGCGAGTGCCGCGTGCTGAGTCTGGACGCACTGATTCGCGCGAAACAGGCCATGAATCGCGAGCACGATCAAGTGACCGTCAGGCAGTTGCAGGCCATCAAGGACCGGAAAAATTTGCCATAATGGGCGTTTCCCCCTCGTTTCGTTACTGCGCTGGTTGCTAAATCATTAAGCGCCAAGGCACTTGCGCATCGCTCCCAACGCAGCCAACGCATCAAACGCAACCAACGTAGCCAACGCAGTGATACCACCCTGAGCCGAGTTCTGTTATACTCTCCTGGTTTAACCCGCACACCTCGTAGATTCTGCCGAACGGCAGAATGCGACACTCCCCGCCTTATCCCTATCTGCTTTTCTCTTTTTCCTACGTCATTTTCAATTCCTCACTACTAACTGCCCACCCGTTCACCAAAAATCCGCCCCCGTCCAACCCAATCCAAGTAAATCCAACCTAATCCGACCTAATCCAACCAAATTTTTCTCCTTTCAGCCGCCTATCCTTCATTCTAAGATGCATTTGCAATGCGCGTCGCGTTGATCACCCCCGACAAAAACCAGCCGGCCTT
>CAZDAQ010000245.1:0-3506 GCA_964503425.1 uncultured Opitutales bacterium | reverse complement strand
AAAGGCTTCAAGATGATCCTCGATGGCGAACTCGACCACCTTAACGAGAATGACTTCTACATGAAGGGCACGATTGATGAGGCCATTGCCGCCGGCCAGAAACAATAAGCCCGCGAAACCTCCAATAATCCGCCCGGCCTCGCGCCCGTTTCACCCTCTTCTCTCCGCACCATGCCCCTCACCCTCGAAATCATCACGCCTGAACGGCGCGTTTATCAAGGGACCGCCGACTTCGTGGAATTGCACACGTCCGCGGGCGATATTGGCGTGCTCCCGGGCCACACCCCGCTGCTGACGCGCCTCCTGGCCGGAGACCTGCACCTTACCAACCCGGGGCCCAACACCGCCTTGCCCGCCACGCATCCCGACGCCGGCAAGCCCGGGCCCGCCCACCTCGCCGTGGATCAGGGCTTTGCGCGCGTCCTCGGTGATGTTATTTCCGTCCTTACCGAAGCCGCCATAGATGTTCGCTCCATCGAGCCCCATGCCGCCGCCGAGGCCCAGGCGCGCGCGGAAAAAGCCCTCGCCGAGGCCCGCGAAAAGAAACTCGATCCCGCCGAAATCGAACGCCTCGAGTCCATCGCCCGCTTCGCCATTGTTCAGCAGCTCATTAAGAAGCGCCACTAAGCCGGCCCCGCAAGGTTTGTCGCCGCCGTCCGCCGGGGCGCATGCCCGCGGCCAATCCAATGAAGAACTTACGAGCTGGGCTGGGCCAGTGGCGTGCCGTCGAGTTTGTAATTCTGGTTCAATTCCAGGCGCAGGTAGTCCCAAACAACCCCGCTCTGGAGGTCGCCCCCCGGAACCGTGAACGTCATGGTGTTTTCTCCCCGCTTGAGTAGTGCGGCGTCGAACGTCAGCGTCCGCTCCTGCCAAAGCCCCTTGTCCGAGTTGTAGCGAATGGTGTTGGTGTTCACCAGCGGGGCGTTGTCGCCGTTTTTGCCGTCGCCAATGGCCCCGGCGCTCTGGCCGTTGACCGCCACGGCCAGTTGGCTGATGGCGTTGACGCCCGCCAGGGCCACGCGTAAGGCGGCATAGCCTTGCACCGGCTTGTCGAGGTTGAACTTGACGGTCCAGACCGTCGTCCGGCCTGTGCCATAGATCGCCCATGGCCCCCGCGTGTTCGTTTGCGGGTATTGGTTGAGTGACTCTGCCTTGACCCACCCAAATTTCTGATTCGCTGGATCCTTGGCGTCAGGATTGACGAAAGACAAATTCGTCGCATGTGGCACCTCCTCGAAGAACCAGTCCTTGTGGTAATCGCTCTTGCCGATGGTGTAAGTCACGTCGTTCGGGAACAAAAGGGCATAACGCAAATTCCAACCCCATAGCCAGTAGTTGTCGCCGTCGCCCTTGAAGAATTTGTCGCCGGTGCGGTCGGGGTAGCCGATGTCCCACAGTTGCGCCCCATAACGAACCGGTTTCCACTCCAACTGGCCCAAGTCCACGGACTTGCCGGCCTCGACGGTAATGTTCGCCTGCGCAAAATCTCCCAGCACGCCGTCGGCAAAGGCGCGGAGCGTATATTTGCCCGGACGGATTTTGGTGATGGTGAATTGGCCGTCTTCGCTGCCGTTGCTCCAGAATTGGTAATACTTGGCGTCGTGGATCCAAGGTGTTCCGCCATCGTCCGGGTGTGTCAAGCCGACGGTCAGATGGGGCAGCCTGGTCGGGGGCGTGGGCGCCAGCGGGTCGCTGACCACGATCTGCCCCGTCACCGTCCCGCGCTGCTCCAGGTGCGGGTAGTCCACCCCGTTGACCCAGTCGTAGGGCCATTTCGCGGTTTCTTTTTTGGCCTGGGCCAGGGCGTCCTTCCACAACGCCGTCTGATTGTCCTTCCAGGCCACGGGGACGGCCGGGTTGCCGGCAGTGGCGGCGAACTTATCCATGTCCGCTGGCGACGGCGTCTTGAAGCGGTCCAGAGAGTTGACGTACACAAAAATCGGGCCGATGACTTTGTTCCACTCCTCGCCCGCGGCAATATTGCACCGTGCGCCGGTGTCGTAATGGCCGCCTTCCCAGTAATCGAGGATGATCGGGTCCGGGTTGTCGTTGTCCCCGAAGTGGCAGTCCAGTTCCAGTTTCGTCGGGCCGCCGCTGAGGTATTCGATGGTCGGGTTGATAAACCAAATGCCGATGTGGTCCCTGGTGCTCGACCAGCCGTAGGCCGGGGTTTCGTATTGCACGCCGGAGTAACTGTATTTGTGCTCGACGGAATTTTTATACGGGCCCACGCTCATGATCCGCTGCTCCTTCGCGTGCACCACCACCCCGGTGCCCCAGTCCGTCGGCGAGCATTGCAGCATGTTGCGGTCCGCATCCACCGAGATCCAGTTAAAGGCCTGGTTGATCTTGGTAATGTAACGGCTCTCCGAGCCCACGCCCCCCGCGCGGTAAGACGCCGGGTGGGAAAAAATCGCATAAACGTAAATGCCACTGTCGCCGCGGCCCAAGGTATAGCGAACTTCCATGTCACAATACGTGCCGCCGCCTGGCGCGCCCTGCGTCAACTGGGCCTGCCCACCGGTAATGCCCTTGACGGACACCTCGGCGCGCTCGCCGTTATTTTTTGCCGGGTCAATGGTAATGGACTGTTTCAGGTTCGCGGCCGCGGAAGGGTCCTGCTCCCAGTAACCCGCCGCTGCGCCCTGATCATGGCCCATCGTGTCAATGCCCTTGTAGAAGAGCGAATTCATGTCGCCATTGCGTTTGTCAATGACGGCCTTGACGATGCCGTTATCGAGCGTCCAAGTACGGCCATTGTCCGTGACCGTCACGGGCGCGGCGCTGGAAACTGCGGCTATGGCTGGGGCCGCCGTTGCTGGAGTCTGCCCGGCCAGGTGCGCTGGCGTGGCCAGGAGCGCCGCCCACCCGGCCATGAGGGCGCAGAGCATCGCGCCACTCCCTCGGAATGGTGGCCTGAGGGGGGATTTCGCGGGAGCAGGCATAAACCTGGGGGTAACTCCACTCATCATTCCCCCTAGTTTTACTCCAGCTTACCCCGCTGTCGATTTTTAAGGAGTAGCATCGCCGTCGCGAAAATTAGGTATCTGCGGGTGGAGTCACCCAAGACCGGCCTAAAATCGGTTACCATTGCCAGGCCGCCTGGGCCTTCAGCCAAAAAGCGTAAAGGAATGATGTAGGCGTTTTGCACTAGAAGATTGCGGAAATTCCCGTCATCCTGTGGCGTAAATCCGCAGTTTTGCGGTGAGATTTCCATTTTCGTTCACGGGCTCGTAGCTCAACGGTTAGAGCAGGGGACTCATAATCCCTTGGTTCCCGGTTCAAATCCGGGCGGGCCCACTTTTCCAGCGATTGCCGGTGTCAATTAGGCGCCAAAAACCCCCACCCGCCTTGGAACACCCGCAAAACCTTCGCGGCTCATCGTCACGGGTAGATGACCTTCCTTAGCGAGACTTGCGATTCCGCCGCCACACGCCCAGCACGAAGGTGGCGCCACCCAGAATCAGCGCCCAGGTGGACGGCTCGGGCACGACGTTCAGGTTGAA
>CAZDAQ010000244.1:0-3535 GCA_964503425.1 uncultured Opitutales bacterium | reverse complement strand
GGGAATGAGGCCGCGATGAGTTGTTGCGGGCCGGAGGAGGGGAGTGCGGGGTTTCCGTTGGATTTGGGGGCGTATGGGGATGAGGGGATGGGGTTGAGGGAGAGTTTGCAGTGGCGGGTGCGGATGGCGCCGTTCAATTTGGTGGCGACGGTGATATTCGGGCTGGCGGTGGTGCACACGTTTTTGACGACGGGGTTTATGCGGCGGGCTAAGCGGGCGGACGAGGAATTGGCGGCGTTCTCCCGTGCGGGAGAATCTACGACCTCCCCTTCGGGTGGATCTTCGAGAGGAAGGAGTTTGGGGTGGGTAAGGTTGCGGGCGGGGGTGTGGCATATTTTGGGGGAGGTGGAGCTGGTGTTTGCGCTGTGGGTGTTGCCGCTGCTGGTGGTGATGGGGTGTTACCTGGGGTGGGGAGTGGCGGCGGGGTATGTGGGGGGGCTGCATTTTGACGAGCCGGTGTTTGTGGTGGTGGTGATGGCGATGGCTTCGACGCGGCCGGTGGTGAAGCTGGCGGAGGGGATTATGCGGCGGGTGGCGGGGCTGGCGGGGGAGACGCCGGGGGCGTGGTGGGCGGCGATTTTGACGGCCGGGCCGCTGCTGGGGTCATTGATCACGGAACCGGCGGCGATGACGATATCGGCGATGTTGCTGGGGCAGCAGTTTTTCGCGCTGGGGCCGACGCTGCGGCTGCGGTATGCGACGCTGGGCTTGTTGTTTGTGAACATTTCCGTGGGCGGAACGCTGACGCATTTCGCGGCGCCGCCGGTGTTGATGGTGGCGGCGAAGTGGGGCTGGGATTCGTTATACATGCTGGAGCATTTTGGGTTGCAGGCGGTAGCGGGGATTATCGTGGCGAATGCGGTTTACTGGCGGATATTTCGCGAGGAGTTCCGGGCGATGGGGCGGCAGAAAGTGGAAAATGAAAAATTGAAATTGAAAATTGAAGAGGCGGGTGTGGAGGGAGAAGTGAAGGGTGGAGGACTGAAGGTGAAAGAGCGGGCGGTGCCGTGGGGGGTGACGGTGGCGCATGGGTTGTTTTTGGCGTGGGCGGTGGTGAATTTGCATCATCCATTGTGGCTGATCGGCGGACTGGCGGTGTTCCTGGGGTTCATGAAGATGACGGCGGCGCACCAAGGCGGCGTAAATTTGCGCGGGGCGCTGATGGTGGGGCTGTTTCTGGCGGGGCTGGTGGCGCACGGGGGCCTGCAAGGGTGGTGGATCCAGCCGGTGCTGGAGCGGCTGGGGGAGCTGGGGTTGTTTTTCGGGGCGATGTTTTTGACGGCGTTTAACGACAACGCGGCGATCACGTTTTTGGCGGCGTTGTCGCCGGGGGTGGCGGCGAAGGCGGCGTTGCAGCACGCGGTGATGGAGGGGGCGGTGGCGGGGGGCGGGTTGACGGTGATTGCGAACGCGCCGAATCCGGCGGGGCAATCGCTGCTGGGGAAGCATTTTGCGGGGGGTATTTCGCCGCTGGGTTTGCTGGCGGGGGCGGCGGTGCCGACGGCGATTGTGGCGCTGAGTTTCCGGTGGCTGGGGTGGTGAAGAGAAATTCGAATTTTAAATTTCGAATGATAAATGGACCGGAGAGGTGAAAAGTGAAAGGTGAAAGGGCGAAAAGTGAAAACGAAGAATTAAGGCCCAAAGAGGATGGAGTTAGGCAGCTTTGGCTTGCGCGGGGCGGGGCCGCGGGGCAGGCTGGAGGGATGCGACAATATTCGAGAGCGTTGGGGATGGTGCTGGTGGTGTTCGGCGGCGCGGGGGTATTGGGTGTGTTGCACCGGGCCTACATGACGAATCCGCACGCGATCGACTGGGCCTTTGTGGCGGAGCGGAGCGTAGGGTTTGCGGCGATGTTTTTGTTCGGGCTGTATTTTTTGTTTATCGTGAAGATCAATCCGCCGAAGCCGTGAGGGGGCAGAGGGGGAAGCGGTTGCGGGCTTGACGGGAGGGCGGGGCGGGTGATGTTTGTGGGGGATGAAATATGCGCATTTGGGGCGGTCGGGTTTGCAGGTGTCGCGGTTTTGCCTGGGGACGATGAATTTTGGTCCGCATGCGACAGAGGAGGAGAGTTTCGGGATCATGGACCGGGCGCTGGGGGTGGGGATCAATTTTTTCGACACGGCGGATGTGTATGGGTGGAAGCGGGGCGAGGGGGTGACGGAGAAAATTTTGGGGCGGTGGTTCGGGCAGGGCGGGGGGCGGCGGGAGAAGGTGGTGCTGGCGACGAAGGTTTACGCGCAAATGCACAAGGACGGGGAGTTCGACCCGAACTGGGGGCGGGGATTGTCGGCGCGAAAGATTGTGCAGGGGTGCGAGAACAGCCTGCGGCGGATGCAGACGGATCATATTGATTTGTATCAGATGCACCATGTAGACCGGAAGTGCCCGTGGGACGAGATCTGGCAGGCGATGGAGACGCTGGTGGCGCAGGGGAAGATCATTTACGCGGGGTCGTCGAACTTTGCGGGATGGGACGTAGCGAGCGCGTGTTTGACGGCGCGGGGGCGGAAATTCCAGGGACTAGTGTCGGAGCAGAGTTTATACAATCTGGCGGAACGGACGGTGGAACTGGAGGTGCTGCCGGCGTGCCGGCATTACGGGGTGGGGGTGCTGCCGTGGAGCCCGCTGGGCGGCGGGATTTTGGGCGGGGCGCTGGCGAAGGCGAAGGCCGGGCGGCGGGCGGATGCGGAGAAGCTAAAGGAGATTGAAGAGCACCGGCCCCAGTTGGAGAAGTATGAGGCGTTGTGCGCGCGGATTGGGCAGGAGCCGGCGGTGGTGGGGCTGGCGTGGCTGCTGCAGCAGCCGGGGGTGACGGCGCCGATCATCGGGCCGCGGACTTTGGCGCAACTGGACGGGGCGCTGCCAGCGCTGGAGTTGACGCTGACGGCGGAGGTTTTGAAGGAACTGGATGAGATTTGGCCGGGGCCGGGAGGTTCAGCGCCGGAGGCGTATGCGTGGTAACAAGGTTGAAGCAGGGAGCGGGGAACAGGGAGGAAGAAGGAAGAATTAACGTTTGAGATGGCGTATAAAGGCGAGGATCATGCGGCTTTGCTGCTCCAATTCGGTGAGGAGAGATGTTACATTGGCATCGGGCAAATACTTTTCCTTAGTTAAAATGGCCAAAATGTTTGCGACTTCAAAGACGGAACGTCGCGCAGTGTTAAGGAAATGGGCAAAGTCGACTTTCGAGACACTCCCGGAGCCTTCGGCGATGTTGTTGGTGATACTCAACGTTGCGCCACGCAACTGTTCGGCAAACCGGCGCAGGCGATGTTGCTCCAGTTCATCCGCGAGACGAAAGAGTTGTCCGCTGATGCCCGCAGCGCGGCGCCAGATTTCTAGTTCCTGAAAGCGAAATTGATTTTCCGGGTTGGCCACAGAATAAGAATTTAGGAAAGCATTATTAATGGACGGAGAAGGGAAATTTTTCGGGTTGGTGTTTAGTGTTTTTTCGCGGGGGGTTTGGCGGCGGCGCGGTTGGGGAAGGTGAGTTCGGCGATGGCGGATTTGTCGAGGTGGCCGAGATGGAGGGCGG
>CAZDAQ010000243.1:1758-3560 GCA_964503425.1 uncultured Opitutales bacterium | reverse complement strand
AAGCCGAAAAAGCGGAGGGTGAAAAGCATCAGCAGGAGCGAGGTGAAACTGGCCAGCGCGAGCCGACCCGTGCGACATCGCCAGACGAGGCCGCTGAGGATGGCCCAGGCAGCGCCGAGACCAAGCAGGCCCTGGAGGTAGAATCCATACAGCATCGGGAGGACGGTGAAGGCGTCGTAGTGCAACAGGTCTCCGAGATGGACGGCGGGCTGGTTGAGCAGGCCGACGCTGAAACGCTGGAGCTGGTAGGAGATTTCGGGCAGGCGGTCGGGCGGCGCGGGCGCGGGGGTGTCCCACACGAACAGGCCGACGTCGGGCATGACGGTTTTTTCGTAGAGTCGGTGGGGAAACGTGAGCGCATTGCCCGTGACGGCGTGGTTGTAATAGAGGAGGAAAGCGAGCGCGGCGAGAATGGGAGTAGCGGCGAAGGCGAGGCAGCGGATGAGCGTGGTGATGGCGAGGCCGGAGCGTTTGGCCTGGAGGAGGCGCAGAAGCATGACGACGGCGGGCACGAGGCAAAACCAGCAGCCCTCGTAGGGGCGGGTGAGGGCCATGAGGGCCGCGCCGAATCCCACCCACCAGGCGGAGCTGGCGCTCGGCTTGCGGACGAAGCGGAGCAGGCCGCCGAAGACCAGCATCCCGGCGAGGGCAAAGAGGCTTCCGCCCCAATAGGTGCGGCCCCAGTAGGTGAGGGCGCCCCATTGCCAGGCGGCGAGCAGGCCGCCCGCGGCTGCCCAAGTAGCCGGGGCGACACCGCGCAGCATCCACGCCGCCGCGACTCCGAGGAGGCCGATGGTAATCCACACGCCAAAAATCGGATGGCCGAGGAGTTCGCCGACGGCGAGTTGGAGGGACTGGCCCGGCGGATATTTGGAGGCGTAGGCGGGGCTTTGCAGGACATGGAGCGTTTGGAAAAACGGCGCGAGCGGATGCGGCGGATTCGCGAGGCGGCCATCGAGAAAAGTTTCCGCGCCGAGCAGGTAGGCGAACTCGTCGTATTCGTGCGGGAGGATGACGCCGGCGCGCATGGTCGGCAGCGCGGAAGCCACGACGCCGAGTAGGAAAAGCAGCGGGTAGAGCAAGACCGGGGAGCCGGCCAGGTGACGCCAGAAATGCAGGACCGGCTGGAACAGGCGCGGCATGGCGGGTTAGTGCGCCGGGGGTGGCGCGGGGGAGGCGGGAGAAGTGGACGGCGGGGTGTAGATGAGGAGGAATTTGTCCTTAATGAAACGGCCATCGGCGTCGGTTTTCAGGAGCCAGTGATCGTAGTTGGGGTAGGCGGCGAAGAGTTTTTTATCGGCTTCGACGTTGATGGAGCGCGCCCAGAGGACAATTTGGTCGGCGGGATCGGGGGAATTGAAGACCCATTCGTTGTGCGGGTTGTGGCCGGGCGGATAGAGGACGGCGACAAGCTGGCGATAGCCGGTTTTTTCGAACCGCTGGGTGAGAACGTCGGTGACGCCCTGGCGGTCGCGTGCCCAATAGTAGGGCGGCCCCATCCAGCCCGGCGAGCCGCGGTCGAGCACGCCGACAACGGCCTCCGCGGGCGCGGCGAGGAGCAGCGCCGCGCAAGCGAGGAAGGGCAGCCAGCGCAGGTGATGGTTTTGGCGGTAAAGCCCGGCGCAGGCGTGGCGCGCGCCTTGAATCAGCAACACGAGGACGGGCGCGGACCAGGCGGCGGCGTAGTGCGGGAAACCGTAGTAACGGAGAATGGCGAACGGGATGATGACGAAGGCCAGACTGCCGAGGGCGAAGCGGGCCGCGCGGTCGCGCCAGAAGATCGCGGCGAGAAAACCGCAGAG
>CAZDAQ010000243.1:0-1658 GCA_964503425.1 uncultured Opitutales bacterium | reverse complement strand
CAGAGGATCGTTGCGGCGGGAAGGACGGCGAAGATGAAACCGTCGAGCGGGCGCGCGAGCGCCATGATGCCGCAGCCGAGGCCGGCGAGAATGGACGCGCCGAGCGGGCAGCCGCGGCGCTTGAGCAGACGCAACATACCGCCGAACGTGAGTGCGCCGCCGAGCGCCAGCACGCTGCCGCCCCAGTAGGTTTGGCCGAAGTAACTGAACGCGCCGTAAGTGGCGATGCCCGCGACCGCGCCGAGGAGCGCCCAGCGCGGCGGGGAAATACCGCGCAGCATCCAGTAGAGCGCAATGGCCCACAGGCCGTTGACAATCCAGACGCCGATGATGGCGTGGCCGAGGAGCACGCCCAGCGCGAGCGCGAGGCCCTGGCCCGGCGGGAACTTGCCGATATAAACCGGCGAGATGAGGTGGTGAAAGGTCTCGAACGATTCGGGCGGGCCGACGGGCGGGGGATTGGTGACGCGGCCATGGGCGAAAGTTTCGCCCTCGAAGAGGTAGGCGAATTCGTCGTGCAGGACGGGCTGGGGCCAGCCGAAGTGGGCGGGAAGCGAGGCCGTGAGGCCGAAACCGACAACGAAGAGCAGAGCGGCGACGAGAGCGGGCCGGGAAGTCAGTTGAAAAAGGAACTGCCGCATGGGAAACGCCGGGCGCCGCAGCGAAGCGCGGCGTGCGGAAAGACGTTACCAGAGGGCGCGGGACGGCGGAAGATTTGTTTTCGGCGGTGCGATAGCCACGCCAAAGTAGCGCCGGCTAAAGCCCGGCGCTACGAAGCAGCAGCGAGACGCGCAAAATCCGACTTAGCGGGCGGCGAGCACGGCGGAGGGCAGGGCGCGGGTGGAGATTTCGGCGAGGAGCTTTTCTCGCCAGTCGGCAAACGGGAAGGTGCCTTCGAGCGCCTTGTTGACGCGCGAGCGGGAGGAGATGGTGTTGGTTTCCTTTTCCTTGGCGCCGAGGACGAGCATGTGCGGGACCTTGTCGGTCTCGGCGCGGCGGATTTTCGCGCCCAGCTTGTCGCCATGCGTGTCCACCGTGGCGCGAACGTTGTCGCCCCGAAGCTGGACGGCGAGGGACTCGGCGAACGGGACGAGCTCGTCGTTGATGGGGAGGAGGCGGACCTGCTCGGGGGCGAGCCACGTCGGGAAGTTGCCGGCGAAATGCTCGATGAGGAAGCCGATGAACCGCTCGTGCGTGCCGAGCGGGGCGCGGTGGATGCACAGCGGGGTTTTCGCGGTGTTGTCGCGGTCGGTGTAGGTGAGGCCGAATTTGGCGGGCACGGCGAAGTCCACCTGGTTGGTGGCGAGGGTGAATTCCTTGCCGATGACGGACCAGACCTGCACGTCAATTTTGGGGCCGTAGAAGGCGGCCTCGTTGGGCACCTCGATGAAGTTGATGCCGGAGGACTGGAGGACGGAGCGCACCATGTCCTCGGTTTGTTTCCACAGCGCGGGCTCATCCACGAATTTCTGGCCGAGCTTGGCGGGGTCGTGGGTGGAGAAGCGCATGACGTATTTCTCGATGCCGAAGATCTTGAAATACTTGAGATACATCTCGTTGACGGCGTTGAACTCGGCGGCGAACTGTTCGGGGGTGCAGTAGATGTGGGCGTCGTTCATGTTGAGCGAGCGCACGCGCATGAGGCCGAAGAGCTCGCC
>CAZDAQ010000242.1:0-3581 GCA_964503425.1 uncultured Opitutales bacterium | reverse complement strand
CGGTGGCGGCGTATTGGCGGAGAAGCTGGAGGGTATCGTCCATCAGGCGGTAGGTTCTACGTATAGAACCCGCCGGGAGGCAAATCCGACAGGGAAATAGGCTCAGTGATGGGAACGAAGGTGATGACGGCGACGAACACGTTCCACACGGAGTTTATTAGCCGGAGCCTTCGGCGAAGATTTGGAGGGCGCCCTGGAGGAGGCCGTGGGAGAGGGGTTGGTCGCGGCGGTCGAGGAGGTCGGCCTGGCGGAGGAATTTGGCGAAGGCGGGCGGGGCGTCACCGGGGAAGCCGTGGAACCAGAGGGCGAAGAATTCGCGGCGGGTGTGGGCGGCGGCGAGAGGGAGGAGGACGTCGCCGATGAGGGTGTCGAGCCGGGCGCCCTGCCAGACGCCGGCAAAAATTTCGCGGGTGATACGGTTGCGGAGGGCGGTGAGTTTATGGCGGCGGCGGAAGGGAGCGGAGCCTTCGAGGGCGGTGGCACCGGTGGGGAAAGCGTCGGCGAGTTTGGCGAGAGCGTCGGGCCAGTCGGGCCGGGCGGCGACGGCGCGGGCGTATTGCTCAAGGCGGCGGCGCGGGTGATTGGGCGGGCGGAGACCGGAGAGTTTCCAGCGCGGGCGTTCCTCCTCGAAGAGGTCGGCGGGCGAGGGAGGATGAGCGACCCAGGTGGCGAGGGGGTGTTTGAGCGCAAGGGCGGACATGGGCGCGCGGTTGCGGCGGTAGCCGAGGGCTTCGAGCGTGAGCTGGTGGCAGGCCTCGGCCCAGCCGTCGCGCGCGAGGCGCTGGGCGGCGAAGGCGTGTTTCTGGCGCCAGCGGTGGAGGGCGCAATCGAGCAGGCGGGCGCGGCGGGCGGCGGGCGGACGGCGGAGGAAGTTTTCGAGCGGGCCGAGGGGGTCGCGGCCTTCGGCGGCGAGGAGGGCTTCATCGGCGGCGTAGTCCTCGAGGTCGCGCTCAAGGCGGTCGAGGAGGACGAGTTGCTCGGGGGAATCGCCGGAGGAAGTGCGCGGGGCGGGTTCGGAGGAAGTGGGTGGGAAAAGGACGACGTGGAGGGCGACGCCGGCGTAGCGCGGGTCGCGGTCGTGGCCGTGGGCGGCCCAATCGCGGGAGTGGAAGTGGACCTCGACATCGCCGCGGACGCGGCGGCCCGCGAGTTCGAATTCGGCGCCGTGGAAGTCGGGGCCTTCGTGGAGGTTCCAGTTGCCGGGATGGCGGAGGCGGACGGTTTGGCCGGAGACGGTGCGGAGATCGGCGGAGCGGAAATCGCCGCGGAGCCAGATTTTTTGGAGGACGCGTTCGGAGACAGTGTAGGGGCCGTAGAGGCCCTGCATTTCGGCGAGGGCGGGAGCGGGCGGGTCGGCGATGGCGGGCAGTGCGTCCACGGAGGGGAGCAAGGGCATACGGCGGAAATTTACTTGGGCTTGGGTTTGTAGGAGCCGTAATCGGTGGCGAGGCCAGCGGGGTCCTGCGGAACCTCGGTGATTTGGGGAGGGCCGCTGAGGGGGGTGAACGTGCGATAAAGCCGGAGCATCGGGGTGTAAACCTCGCGGTAGTTGGGGCCGGCGGGGTCGTCCTGCATGGCGGATTGAAACAAGGTGGTGCCCGACCATTTTATGGTGCCGATTTTGACGGGGCCGCCGGCGGGATTGAAGTCGAAGGCATCCACCGGCCCGGCGCCCGCGCCGAGCCAAACCTGGCCGGAAAACTGGATGCCGGCGGGGGTGAGGGTGGTGCGGTTGTAATCCCAGTTGATGGTGACAAAACAGCGGAATTCCGTTTGGGCGAAGCCGTTGGTGGACGGGTCGTTGGTTTGAAAGGAATCCGCGTGGCTCAACCAAAAACTATTTGGACCGTTAGCCATGATAAGGGAAAGTATTGCGGGCCAAGTGAGGGAGGCAATGCCGAAAAGGCGGCGAAGCGGGATACGGTTAGGGAGAGGGCGGTTTCGGCAGTTTGTCCCAGGGGGAAGGGGCGGAGTGCCAGGAGGATTGGGAGCGGCGGGAGCGGGTGGCGAGGATGCGGGATTGCTGGGCGGCGCAGGATTGGGCCCAGTCGCGCAGGCCGTCGGGGGAGAGGGTGCGGGCGCCGGCGGCGGCGGTGGCTTCGCCGAGGAGGTTGTCGCGGGTGACGACGACGATTTCGTGGTCGGGGGGTGGGAGCGAGGAGCTTGGAGCGGAGAGCGGGGAGGAAGAGGAGGATTTTTTACCCTTTGATGCGCACAGAGCGTGACGGGAGATTTTTTTGGAAGAGGATTTGGTGATGGTGGGTTGGGCGGAGGATGAAGGTAGGGTGGAGTTGAGGACGATTTGCTCGATGATGGCGTCGGCGGTAAGGCCGGCGGGGCCGTAAACGTAGGAGAAGGTGAGGTCGGGGCCGGGGCGTTCGATGAGGAGGTCGGGGCCGCGGCCATCGAAAACGAGGGAGACGCGCCAGCCGGCGGAGTCGTGAATGGGGCGGACGGCTTCGGCGAGCTGGGCGCGGGCGGCGTCGGGGCCGTGGTGGAGGAGGGCGGCGCGGAGGTCGGGCCAGGCGTGGATGACGTTGTAGGCATCAACGAGGAGGTGGGGGGCGGCCATGAGAAAATCAAAATTTAAAATTTAAAATGAAAAATGGAAGGGGAGCCGAACCAAGGAAGAATGAGGGATGTGAGCGGAAGGATGAAGGAAAAAGCGGGGTGGTTTCAGGGCAACAATCCGGTTTGCGCGGGGGGCGGGAATTTGTCATGGTGGGCGTTTGCCATGACGGAGATTGATTATCAGCGACCGCCGCCGGGTTTGTTTGTTTACCGGACGCGGGCGCATTTTTACGAGATAGACGCGCTATGGGTGCTGCATCACTCGCGGTATTTGCAGTTTGTGGAGCGGGCGCAGCAGGCGCTGTTTGACGAGCTGATGGGGACGACGGAGTTTTCGCCGGAGAAATACCCGGACCTGTATGTGGTGGTGCGGCGGGTGGAGATTGATTATTTGACGCCGCTGCGGGGGGTGACGCCGTTCATGATTGTACTGCGGGGCGTGAAGCTGCGGGAGGCGGGGCTGACGGTGGGGTTTGAATTTCGGAGCGAGGACGGGAAGGAGTTGCACGCGAAGGGCGAGCGGACGGTGTGCAAGCTGAGCCTGGGGACGCACGAGCCGGCGGGGTGGAGCGCGGAGTTCCGCGCGCGGTATGAGCCGTGGGTGGCAGCGGGGGAGAAGCTGGGCGAATAACGGAAGCCGGAGAGGAATTGGAGCTAGTAGAGTTGGTAGCGGAGGACTTTGGAGATGTGGTCAATGAGGACGTAGAGGACGTTGCCGCTCGGGGAGAGGGCGAGGCCGTTGACGAGGAAGGTTTGGGTTTTGCTGTCGGCGGTGCCTTTGTAGGCGAAGGCGAAGGCGCCGTTGGGCTCGAAGACTTCGACGCGCTGGTTGTAGTAGTCGGCGACGTAGACGAGGCCGTTTTTATCCACGACGACGGATTGGGGGTCGTCCAACTGGCCGTTGCCGGGGCCGCGGGTGCCGCCGAAGCGCTGGAGGACTCTGCCGGTGGTGTCTAGCTTGAGGACGGAGGAGTCCTGGCCTTCGGTGACGTAGAGGAAGTCGGTCTTGG
>CAZDAQ010000241.1:0-3607 GCA_964503425.1 uncultured Opitutales bacterium | reverse complement strand
GCCGTCGCAGGCACCGCCCCTACCGCGGATGGGGGGTGGCTTCTGGTTTACGATTTGCGGCAGGGGAGGGAACAAAAGGACCCACATCGGGTATTTCCTTTTGGGCGTTTTTCGTGTAGATTGAACGACTTGCACAAATAAAGACCCGCCGAGCCGCTTTTATGAGCACCGCATTTCCCAGCATTCACGCCCTGTTTTCGACCACGTGGGGGATCGTGTTGATGGTGGTGTTGTTTCAGGGGTCCATTTTTGTGCATGAGCTGGGGCATTTTCTGGCGGCGCGGCGGAATGGGCTGAAAGTGGATCGGTTTTCGATCGGGTTCGGGCCGAAGGTGTTCGGCTGGCGGGGACGGGACGGGGTGGAATACCAGTTGTCGCTACTGCCGCTGGGCGGGTATGTGGCGCTGCCGCAGTTGATGGATTTGCGGGAATTAGAGGGCGAGCCGAGCGTGGAGGCGCGGAATTTGCCGCCGGTACGGTATTGGGCAAAGATGGAAGTGTTGGTGGCGGGGGCGACATTCAACATGCTGTTCGCGATTGTGCTGGCGTGCGTTTTGTGGGTGGTGGGGATTCCGACGCCGATGGGGATGGACACAAATGTGGTGGGGTATGTGGATGACAAGCTGCCGGGGTTGCCGGGCAAGCCGATGCCGGACGGGCCGGCGTTTGCAGCGGGGTTGCGGCCCGGGGATAAAATTTTGGCGGTGGACGGACGGGCGGTGGACGATTTCCGGGAATTGCAGACGGGCGTGGCGCTGGGCGCGGGGAGGACGGCGGACGGATTGCCGCTGGTGCATTTGACTTACGAGCGCGCAGGCCAGGTGCAGGAGGTGGATGTGAAACCGGTGTTGCAGGACATGAATACGCGGACGGGCGACGCGATCCGGCAGATCGGGCTGGAGCCGGCGCAGACGCTGGAGGTGGAGGAGGTAAGCGCGGATTCGCCAGCGCAGCGGGCGGGCTTGAAGGAGGGGGACGTTGTGACGGCGCTGAACGGGGCGGCGGTGCTTTCGATCGAGCAATTTGTAGACGGGCTGGGCAAGAGCGGGGATGCGCCGGTGACGCTGACGATCCAGCGTCCGGGCGCAGCGGGAAATACCACGAGCATGGTGACGGTGCAGCCGGTGCGGGTGCCCTTGACCCCACCGCTGGCGACGCTGCGTTTCGGCGCGCCAAAGGGGACGCCGGCGGCCGAACTGGAACTGGCACCGGTGTTCGCCGACGGGGCGAAGAGCGACCCGACTTCGCCGAGTGCGCCGGCGGTCAAGCTGGTGGTGGCGAAGCTGGACACGCCGCCGTTTTTCAACGACGGGGCGTTGCAGCCGGGGGACAGCATCACGGCGATCAACGGGAAGGTGGTGCATTCGGTGCAGGACGCAGTGGCGGCGTGGACGGCGACGCCGGCGGGCCGGCCGGTGAAGATGGAATTTGCGGATGCGGACGGGCAGAAATCGGCGATCACATTGCCGGCGCCGTTTGCGGCGAGCGTGACGCCGCCGGAGGAGCGGAAGATGGTGGGGGTGTTGTTCCAGCACCAGGTGATTGATTACGTGCCGCCGTGGCGGCAGTTCGACCAAGCGATGGCGCAAACGCTGGCGACTTTGGGGAGCCTGCTGAACCCGCATTCGGACGTGGGAATCAAGATGCTGAGCGGGCCGGTGGGGATCGGGCGGGTGCTCTATCGGTTTTCGGTGAACGACATCCGGCTGGCGCTGTGGTTCACGGTGATATTGAACATCAACCTGGCGATATTGAATTTGCTGCCGATCCCGGTGCTGGACGGCGGGCACATGTTGATGGCGACGATAGCGTGGCTGCGGGGGCGGGCGCTGCCGGTGCAGCTGGTGATGGCGACGCAGGGGGTGTTTTTGGTGCTGATTGTGGGGTTGATGCTGTTCAAGCTGTATCAGGATTCGGCGCGGTGGATGGGGGACCGGGACGTGGAGAACCAGATGCTGCAGGAGGGGGCGTATGGGTTGAAGGTGGGGTTCCCACCGGCGGCGGCGACCCCGAGCGTGCCGGCGGTGCCGGTAGTGCCGGCCTTGCCGGCGCCGGCGAAGCCGTGAGGGTGGTGTCGCGTAGAGTCATCCGCGCCTTGACCGGGGGCGCTGGCGGGCGCTAGGATGGTGGTTTATGAGCATGGGTTCCTCCTCCTCGCCGGAGGCCGCAGTGCGGCCGTTGTATTGTGCATCGCGTTTTCGCGCGGTGCGGCGGCCTACGCGTGCAGTGATGGTGGGGGCGGTGGGCGTGGGCGGGACGAACCCGCTGCGGGTGCAGTCCATGACGACGAGTTTGACGCAGGACGTGGCGGCGACGGTGAAGCAGGTGCTGGGGCTGGCGGAGGCGGGGTGCGAGATTGTGCGCATCACCGCGCCCAACAAGGAGGCAGCGCGGGCGTTGAAGGACATTCGCGCGCAGGTGACGGCGGCGGGGTGGGAGAAGCTGCCGCTGGTGGCGGACATCCACTTTTTGCCGGCAGCGGCGATGGAGGCGGTGGAGCATGTGGAGAAGGTGCGGGTGAACCCGGGGAATTACGCGGACAAGAAGAAATTTGCGGTGAAGGAGTATTCGGACAACGAATACGAGAACGAACTGGAGCGGCTGCACGAGGCGTTTTCGCCGCTGGTGCTGCGGGCAAAGGAACTGGGGCGGGCGCTGCGGATCGGGACGAACCACGGGTCGCTTTCGGACCGGCTGATGAACCGCTACGGGGATTCGCCGCTGGGGATGGTGGAGAGCGCGCTGGAGTTCATCCGGATTTGCGAGAGCCACGGGTTTTACAATTTGGTGCTGTCCATGAAGGCGAGCAACCCGAAGGTGATGATCGAGGCCTACCGGCTGGCGGTGGCGAAGATGCAGGCGGAGAACATGCATTACCCGCTGCACCTCGGTGTGACGGAAGCGGGCGAGGGCGAGGACGCACGCATCAAGAGCGCGATTGGGATCGGGAGCCTGCTGATGGACGGGCTGGGGGACACGATCAGGGTGTCGCTGACGGAGGACGCGATTTACGAAGTGCCGGTGTGCCTGGACATCACGAAGCGGGCGCACATCGTATGGGAGCGCGGGAAGGCGCTGCCGGAGAAGGAGGCGGCGGACGGGATTGACCCCTTTACCTTTACGCGGCGGGACGTGGTGCACCTGCATTTGGGCGACGGCTGCGAAGTATCGCGCGAGGAGCCGCCGCGGGTGATAATCCCGGCGTTGCGGCCGCTGGCGGAATACGCGGAGATTGTGAAGGACGTGCTGCGGACGCACACACGTAACAAGGAGACGAAGGTGGAGGGGCTGCTGGTGAAGATAGGCGGAGCCGGCGATTGGGCGCATTTGGCGATGTTGCAGAAGATGCTGGCGCCGACGGTGAAGTTTTTTGTGGTGGATTTGCCGACGGGCGTGAGGGCGGAGGCGCTGGAGGACTTTAAGCCAGCGGCGCGGACGATGTGGTGCCGGCGGTTGGAGAAAGGCGACGCGGAAGAGGCGAAGGTAGCGGGCGGGCTATTGGATTACGCGGCGAAGACGGGGGGATTTGTGGCGGTGGACACGACGGCGAGCGCGCTGGCGGGAGAGTTAGGCGCGGTGCTGGCGAAACATCCCGCGCGGGAGCGGT
>CAZDAQ010000240.1:3218-3627 GCA_964503425.1 uncultured Opitutales bacterium | reverse complement strand
GGTAAACCAGCCCGTTCTTGTCAAACCCCGCCGCCAGCCCCACCGGGTTCTGGAACTTCAGCCCAAACAGCTCGATCGGCGCCCGCCCCTTGGGCTGCGCCATCCCCTCCATCCACGTCCGCAACGGCCCCGCCGCCGCCAGCATTTGCAGCCCCAGCAACGCCTGCTCGTGGGCTTTTTCCGCGTCCTGCGCGAACAGCGCCGGCCGCACGATCTTTTCGTAAAGCATTCCCATGGAAAGTGGACTATAGTGACCCCCGCTGTGACCCCGCCGCTCAAGCGGCCGGACCGCGACCGCGGGACAGTCTGCCCATCTTCTATGCACCCCCCCCCCCGGGGGGCGAGCCCCGGCCGGGCCCCGGGGGTGCCGGCCGCCGGCGGTTTGGGTGTGTGCGGTGGACCGCCGGCG
>CAZDAQ010000240.1:0-3208 GCA_964503425.1 uncultured Opitutales bacterium | reverse complement strand
GCCCATCTTCTATGCACCCCCACCCCCACTTGGCAAGCCCCGCCCTTCCCCCTATCTTCCCTACCTCCGACTTTTTGCTATTGAACATTCCACCCCCATCCGGCTGAAACCAATCCCCGCCCCTCTTGGTTTAACCCCCGCCCCCCCGCCTCAACACATTCTTTCGCCCCGACTTGACCTCCACCCCGCAATGCATTGATTGCGAACCTTCCCATCATGGCCAAACCTCCTCCAAAACTCGAATGGTGCATCGTCCGCCTCGGCAACGACCTTAACTGGTGGGTCCAGGAAATCAGCGACCCCGTCCACTGGGACGTGGACGGCCTCTCCATCATAGACCCCCGCCAGCTCGCCCACATCCTCGACCTCCTCGACCCCCTCCGCGACTACGGCTTCCAGGCCGACCTCTTCGAAGCCGCCTTCTACGCCTTCGCCATCAAGGACTCCCTCCCCGATGGCCGCGTCCGCCTCACCCGCGTCCGCGAGTCCCTCCTCGAATCCGAGGACAAGCTCTTTGCCCTCCCCGACCAGATTGACGAGGAAAAAGGCCCCTACGCCGACTTCCTCGAGCACGTCACCAAGCTCCGCGTCAAGTTCCTCAACGACGCCATCGAATTCGAGCAGCGCCTCACCGTCCACGACCTCGAGGAAGACATCCGCGAAGACCACCACAACGCCTTCATGGAAGGCCGCGCCATCCACGCCTTCCACGAAATCACCGAAATCCTCGAATACGTCCCCGAAGGCTACGAACTCGACGAAACCGCCGCCGAAGAGGCCGACGAAGCTGCCGCCAAGGCCCCCGAGGAAGCCATCGCCAGCGAATTCCCCGAAGTCGAGGAGGAGAACCTCGAGGAGGACGAAACCATGAAGTGGGACGAAGACGAGGAAAAGAAGGAAACCCCCGAAGGCGGCGAAGAACAACCCACGGAAGACCTTGACAGCCTGGCCGACGACGATGACGAAGACGGCAAAGGCAAATCCGCCAAAAAATCCAAAGGTGGCGATGACGACGAAGACGAGGACGAGGACGAGGACGACTTCGGCAAACCCGCCAAAAAACGCGGTGAAGACGAGGATGAGGACGAAGAGGACGGCGACCGCCGCCCCGCCCCCAAAGCCGCCGTCAAGAAAAGCCCCCCGCCCAAGAAACCCGCCAAAAAGAAATAGCTCCGCTCTTCCGTAGCGCGAAGCTTCAGCCCGCACTTCTTCCCGCTTCCAACTATAAACGGTAACCCGTAAACTCTTCCGCCCTCCCCTCAATACGTCATAATCGGCTTGTCCGGCTGCGGTGGCGAACTCGGCGTCCAGTTCGCATCCATGGACTTCATCTCATCGCAATACACCTGGTAGCTGATCTGCCCCGTGTCATATAAATGCTGCACCTGCTCCTTGTTGAAATGCGTCTTCGGCATTGGCGCCTCCAGCATCGTCCCGCACCCCGCCAGCAGCAAAGCCAGCCCCGCGGCCACCGCCGCCACCCCTGTCCGAATGCTGAAGCGCGCGTAGTCCATCTTGCTTACATCGTGTTGCTCGGCGAGCTGTATTGGTAGGACGGCGGCATCGGGATAGCCGTGGATTGCCCGTTGGTCGTATTGCCCCCCGTCGAATTGCCCCCCGTGGTCGAGTTCCCACCCGTGTCCTTCCACCCGGCTCCTTTTAGGTTTCTCATCGCCTCGTCGTATTCCGACTTGTTCATCTTCCCGGCCTCATACTGCTTCTTCATTTCCTCCGGCATCGTCTGCTCCTCCGGAAACGGCCGGTCCACGCATCCGGCCAGCAGCACCACCACGGCGGCGCCCCCGGCCAGCCAATATCGGGTCAATGTGGGCAAGTTCATACAATGCAGGGTAGCAGCATCGCCAGCCCTCGCCTAAACGCAAGCCCTATGGAGCTCGCTTCCATCCTCACGGCAGCCACGGGTACTTCCGGAAATTCGGCGCCCGCTTCTCCAAAAACGCCCGCTTCCCTTCCGCCCCTTCCTCCGTCTGGTAATACAGCAGCGTCGCGTTCCCCGCCAGCTCCTGCAACCCCGCCTGCCCGTCCACGTCCGCGTTGAAGGCCGACTTCAAGCACCGGATCGCCAGGGGGCTCTTCGCCAAAATCTCCTTTGCCCACTCCACCCCCTCCTTCTCCAAATCGGCCACCGGCACCACCTTGTTCACCAGCCCCATCGCCAGCGCGTCTTGCGCGTTGTATTGGCGGCACAAATACCAGATTTCCCGCGCCTTCTTCTGCCCCACAATCCGCGCCAGGTAGCTCGCGCCGAACCCGCCGTCAAAACTCCCCACCTTCGGCCCCGTCTGCCCGAAAATCGCGTTCTCCGCCGCCAGCGTCAGGTCGCAAATCACGTGCAGCACATGCCCGCCGCCAATCGCGTACCCCGCCACCAGCGCGATCACCACCTTCGGCATCGAGCGGATCAGCCGCTGCAAATCCAGCACGTTCAGCCGCGGCGTCCCGCGCCCGTCAATATACCCCGCGTGACCGCGGATGCTCTGGTCCCCGCCCGAGCAAAACGCGTATTTCCCGTCCTTGTGCGGCCCCGCCCCCGTCAGCAGCACCACTCCCACCGCCGGGTCCTCCCGCGCATCGGTGAACGCGTCAATCATCTCAAACACCGTCTCCGGTCGGAACGCGTTCCGCTTCGCCGGCCGGTTGATCGTCACCTTCGCGATCCCGTCGCACTTGTGATACAGGATGTCTTCATACTCGCGCACTTGTTGCCATTTCATGGATGTAAGGTTTTTAGGGGTTAAATCTATTTTAATTTTTCGGCAATCTGCGCAAACAGCTTCTTCCGATACGCTGCGTCCCGCTTCCGGTCCGTCCGCACTTCCACCAGCCGCAGCCCGCGTGTCGGCAGCTTCCGCACCGCCGCTTCAAACTCCGCCCAGCTTTTCGGACAACTATATTCCGCCCCGTGCAGGTCCGCCAGCTTCGCAAAATCCACGCCCTGCGGCGTCGCAAAATACCGCTCAAAGGGCGGCTCAAACTTCGCCATCGGCAAATGCTCGAAAATCCCGCTCCCGTCGTTGTTGATCAGCACCACCGTCAGGCTCGCCCCCGCCGGTAATTCCTTCGCCGCCAAAAACCCGTTCTGGTCGTGCAGCAACGCCAAATCCCCCGTGTAGAGCACCGTCGGCTTCCGTAGCGCATGCGCCACCCCCAGCGCCGACGACAGCGTCCCGTCAATCCCGTTCGCCCC
>CAZDAQ010000239.1:0-3636 GCA_964503425.1 uncultured Opitutales bacterium | reverse complement strand
ATCGCGGCTTCCTTGCCGCCGGGGATGTCGGCGGTGGTGGCGGCGAGCTTCATGCCGGCGGCGATATGGTCAATTTCGTCGGGCGTGAGGTTGAGCTGCTTGACGCCGGCAACCTGGATGCCGAGGATCCAGCCGTAGGCTTGGAAAAAGGCTTTGAGTTCCGCGGGCGAGGGCGGGGCTGGGGGGGTGTCAATCGCGACGGGGGTGGCAGCCGGAGCAGCAGCCGGGGCGGCGGCAGCGGCGGAGGCCGTGGCGTTTTGAGCGTAAGCCGTGGGGAGAAGTGCCGTGAGGGCGGCCAGAGTAAGGGCCGTCAGGGCGCGTGGGGAGGTGTGCTTGATCATAGAGGTCGGAGGGATGGGTGAAGGTAGAATTCAGAGTTGGGAATGCAGAATGCAGAATTCAAGATGCAGAATGCAGAAATTAAAATAGGAAAATTGAAGGTGGAAAATGGAAGAACGGGGCCAAGGCAGGCCAGGAGCGGGGTGGCGAAAGGGGCAAAAGGGAATACAATGGTAGATTTACGGGGGGATTCCAAGAAAAAATACGCAGCAGGTGCGAGAATGCTGACGTGAAGCAGATGAGTGGTTAGAGCGCAGGAGGGGGTGGTTTGTTCCCAGTGCAGGGACAGTTATACCGGGGTGAGGACGGAAAGCGGGACAGAATTTTTTTAAAGGCAGATTTAAACCAAAGCGGCTTTGGGGGGAGTTTGAAGAAGGAGTCTTTTGGCGAGATCGGCGACGCGGGCTTCGATGTCGGGGAGGGTTTCGGCGGGGGTGGCGAAGTCGAGGTCGTCCACATGCCAGAATTCGACGCGGTCGGTCCAGTCGGGGAAGCGGGCGTTCATGAGGGGGCGGTGTTCGGCTTCCTTGAGAGCGATGATGTGGGTGGCGGCGGCGAGGTCGGCACGGGTGAGGTCCTGGCGCGTGGGGGCGGTGTGGTGAAGGGGGATGCCGCGCTCGAGGAGGCCCTGGCGGGTCTGGGGCGAGAGGTCGTCGTCCACGAGGTGAACGGCGAGGCCGCGGGAAAAGGCGCGCCACGGCCAATCGTTGGCCCGGGCGAGATGGTTGAAGCAGGCTTCGGCGAAGCGGCTGCGGTAGTAGTTGCCGGTGCAGAGGAAGAGGACGTGGCGCACGGGCGGAGCATCGCTTGGAGCGGGCGGGGGGCCAAGCAGAAACGGGGTGGGGATGGAAAAAGGAAAATGGAAGATGGAAAAGAGAAAAAGAGTGGGGTACAAAGTGCTTTAAGGCAAAGTGTTATAGGTCAAAGGCTTGCCGATATTTTATGGCTTTGGACCAGTTAGGTTTGAAAATAGGGCGGTTAAGGCGGTTTTTGGGTTAGAAAAAGGGGCTTTTTTGAGCAACTTTTTCGCCGATAGAGGGTTGTAAGGTATTGCATGACCAACGCTTCCGCCACCGCCCTGCCCCTGTGGCTGGGAACCGCCACGCGGGCGCTTTCGGAGGCCCCGCCGGCAGAGCCGCCGTCGCCAGCGGATGAGGACGTGCAGTTGATGTGCGCGGTGGCCAAGGGGGATGAGGTGGCGCTGGCGCAACTGATTCGCAAATGGCAGGGGCCATTGATCAATTTCTTCTACCGGTCGTTTGGGTCGGTGGAGCAGGCGGAGGATTTGGCGCAACTGGTGTTTGTGCGGTTATACCGGGCGGCACCGACGTACCAGCCGGTGGCGCGGTTTTCGACTTACTTGTTCCACATCGCGCGGCGGCTGCTGATCAATGAATTCCGGCGGCGGCAGCGCAAGCCGATTGAGTTCATGGATCCGGCGGATCTGCGGGCGGTAGACAACGGGGCGGGGAGCGACCAGCAGCGGATGTTTGAACTGGAGGAGGCGTTCCAGCAGGCGCTGACGCAGCTTTCCGAGGACCAGAAGACGGCGATCCTGCTGCTGAAGCAGCAGGAGTTGAGCTACGACGAGATCGCCGTGATCATGGAGCAGTCCATTTCGGCGGTGAAAACGCACATCTTTCGCGGGCGGCAAAAGCTGAAGGAAGCCCTGCGGGAACTTCTCTAAACCACTTTATTCATCCCGCTTGCACGATTTTTGAATCTTTGGCATACTATCCGCTGTTTACCGATTGAGACCAACACCATGAAATTCACACCTCCAGCCTTTGGCAATGCCGCGGACGAGCGTCTTGACGCCCTGTTCGCACGGCAGCCGATTGTGCCCGCGCCCGATTTTGTGCAGCGGACGCTGGAGCGGGTGCGCGCGCAGGCGGACCTGGTGAGCCTCGCGCGGACAGGCGACGAGGCGGCGATTGACGCTTTGCTGGACAACTGGCTGTCGGACCAGCCGGTGAACCCGGTGCTGGAACCGGCGCAGGCGGCCATCCGCACGCGGCGGGCGGCGACGCCGATCGAAGCGCAGCCGACGCCGGCACCGTGGCGGCGGCGTTTGTTCGTGTTTCCGGCGTGGGCGCAGTCCGCAGGGGCTTTGGCCGCGGCGGCGGCGGTGGCGTTCCTGGCGTTTTTCAACGACGACTATACGGTGAAGCAGCCGGCAAAGGCGCCTTCGATGGCGGCCAACTTCAACCAGCATATTCCGGCGCCGGTGTTTTCGGATTCCACGGATGGCGATAATGGCGACACCATCGCGGACAGCAGCGTGGACGTGCCCTCTTTGAATTCCCTGAGCGATGCCGCAGCGCTGCTGGACAACAACAACGTGGACTTGCTGATGTCCGCAACGCAGTCGGACGATAGCGGCGTATATTAGAAATTAACTTGTGTTCGTGGAGTCACAGAGATGGAGATTGCGCGGGTGCGCCGTGGCCGCAGTTTTGGCGGCGGCAGCCGCGGGGTGGGGCGTGTGCGCGGGGGCGGACAGCACGCCGGCCGCGGGCGGCAACGCCACCGCAGGAGCGGCTCCGGCAGTGGCTGCGAATGTAACAGCGAATTTGACCGCGAACGTAACCGGGAATGCCACGATGTCGGGCAATGCGACGGCTTCCGGGAACGGCACGGTGGACGCGCAGTATGCGTTGATGCAGCAGTTCATCAATTTGCCGCCCGAGCGGCTGGCGGAATTGCGCAAGGTGGTGGACAAGCTGGATGACATGTCGGCGGAGGACAAGGCGGCGCTGCAACAGCGGGTGCAGCAGCAGATGACTTTGCTTCAGGAATTGCGCCGGGACGTGGGACCGGCGACGCGGGGATTGTCCCCACGGGACCGGGATGTTTTGCGGCGGTATTATTTCAGTTTGGTGCCCGAGGACACGCAGGCGTGGCTGGACCGGGCGAAGACGCAGACCTCGCCCGAGCAGATGCAGGCGATTGTGCGGGACATGCTGACTTCCGCGGCGACGCGGGGCATCACGCCGGACCCGAAGCTTTCGGATAATCCCGCGGATGCAGCGCCGCCCGGGCCGGGGCGCAATGACCGCGGACGCGGTGGGCCGCAACCGGGGGATCGGTTTGGGCCCTTTGGACCGGATGGCGGGTCGCGCGGATTGCCGCCGCCAAAGCGTGAAGGCGACGGGGACGGGAAGCATCCGCCCGGGCCACCACCGACACCGCCGCCAGCGAATGTGACGACGAGTCCCGCGCCGGGGAATACCACGGCGGGTGGTTAAGCGGAGGGAGTTTCCCAGCCGGCGGAGCGTTTGACGGCTTCGCGCCAGC
>CAZDAQ010000238.1:0-3639 GCA_964503425.1 uncultured Opitutales bacterium | reverse complement strand
CCGGCTTCGCCACCGTCTCCTCGAAGGGATACAAATTCACCACCACCAAATCAATCATCCCAATGCCGTGCTGCGCCGCCAGCGCCAAATCCTCCGGATGGTCCCGCCGCGCCAGCAAACCCCCGTGCACCTTCGGATGCAGCGTCTTCACCCGCCCGTCCATCATCTCCGGGAACCCCGTGTATTCGCTCACGTCCATCACCGGCAACCCCGCCTCCCGCAGCAGCCGCGCCGTCCCGCCCGTGGACAGCAACTGGTAGCCGTGCTGCGCCACCAGCACCCGCGCGAACTCCGCCAGCCCGCGCTTGTCGCTCACCGATAACAATGCCCGCTTCTCCGTTTGCTCTGCCATAAGCCCGCCAGTGTCCCATCTCCGCCCCCGACCGCAAGCGGAAATAAACTCCCCGCCCTCGCGCTCTTATAATACATCCCGCGCACGCCGATATTGCCTTTTACCCCCGCATCCACTAGTCTATTTCCCTTACCCCCATGAACCTCCCCCTACCCGCCCGCCTGCTCTCCCTCCTGGCCTTTGCCTTCCTCGCGTCCACTCCGTCCCTTTATTCTGCTGCACAGCAGAATGCCGCCACCGGCCCCGGCCCCTACAACTCCGGCAACTGCACCTCCGCCATCCCCAATCCGCCCTCTGACTTCATCAACTACACCCTCAACCTCACCTTCCCCACCACCGGCTACACCCTCAAGCTCGTCAGCGTCTCCTTCAACCAAAACCCCGTCGTCATTCGCGTCCGTTACACCCTCGCCCCCGGTCCCGTCGGCGACATCGTCACCTACCACTCCGTCAAATTCTCCCAAATCGCCCCCCACTTCCCCTCCACCTACATCGTTTACGCCAACGGCGTCAAACTCGGCCCCGCCAAAAAAATCAAGTCCTCTTAAGTCTTGCCGCCTCCCTCGTTTTCCACGTACGTTAGGTCTCTGTGATTCGCCCTCTCGCCTGTAGCCTAATGGCCGCCGCGCTCATACTTGCTGCGGCTACTCCCGCTTCTTTGTCCGCGGCTCCCACCCCTGTGCCCATTCCCGGGCCAACCTCCGTCTCCTGCAACCAAGTGGTCGAGAAAACGCTCATCCCTTTTAAACTCTACTCCTACACCTTTAATCTCAAGGTCACTTTCCCGACCACGGGCTACCATCTGTTTGTCCAAAAGGCCCAGAATGACGGCGGCGTCCTCGCCATCACCGCGCGCTACACCCGCACGCCGCGGTTTGACGCCACCCACAAGCAAAGCATCACCGTGACGGTTAAGCTCAATAAAGTTACTTATTCCTCTCAACTCCAAGGCATGTTTTCCCTCACCGCTAACGGCAATCTCATCGTGCCCTCCGCCCATTACGAAATTTTTGGCCCCCCCGACGGCGGCGGAACGGTTACCACATTAGGCGATAGCGGCTTAATCGTCGAGGCACCTGCTCATTAATTCCCGGCCAGTCGCTACGCACTGCCTAACGTTCACGTCCGAGCCGCATGGCCCCTTGCGCTTCTCCTGGCGTGTATCGAACTGGGTCATAAATCTCGCTCGCTCCCCTTCGCTCCCTTCCGCTCAAAACTCCATTCTGCGAAAATCTGCGCCATCTGCAGTTCCCTCCGCCTCATCCTTCATCCTTGCTTAACACTCCCGGCAACTCCCCATGCACCCCCTTCTTCTTCAATTGCTCCTGCGACGCCGGCTCCAAATGCACCAGCACCTCGAACACCTCCGGATGCCGCTTTAAAATCGCCAGCTTCACCCCCCGCGCGATCTCGTGCCCCGCCGCCACCGTCAATTGCGCATCCACCTGCAAATGCACGTCCACCTCGTAAACATCTCCCACCCGCCGCGCCCGGAAATCATGATACGCCAGCGCCCCCGGCACCGCCAAAATATGCTCCCGCAAATCATCAATGATCTTCTCCTCCGGCGCCGCATCCAGTAAATCCGCGCACGCCGTCCGGAAAATCTTCCACCCCTGCACCGCCAGATACGCCCCCAGCGCCAGCCCCACCGCCTTGTCCAGGAACGACCAGCGCGCCCCCCCCGCCAGCGCCGCCGCGATCGCCACCGCCGCCAGCAGCGACGCCAGCGCATCCGCCCGGTGGTCCAAAGCCCCCGCCGCCAGCACCCGCGAATCCAGCCGCTTCGCTTTCCACGACACATACCGGTAAAGCCCCTCCTTGATCACCAGCGCCGCCACCGCCACCACCAGCGCCGGCCACTCCGGCGCCGTTGACGAACCCGCCAGTAAATGCCGCACCGACGTCCAAATCAGCCCCACGCAAAACGCCAGCACCAGCCCCGCGATAAACAAACACGCCAAACTCACATACCGGTGGTGCCCATACGGATGATCCGCGTCCCCCGGCTTCGCCGCCAGCTTGAACCCCACCAGCCCTGCCACATCCCCCGACATATCCGCCAGGCTGTGGATCCCGTCCGCGATCAACGCCTGCGAATGCGCCGTGTAGCCCACCCCCGTCTTCGCCACCGCCAGCACCAGGTTCACCAGCAAACTCACCCGCGTCACCGCCAGACCCTCGCGGTATCTCGGCTCCACCGCCCCCGGCGCTTGCTCGGCACTCATCCCCCCATCTCAATCCCACCCCGCCCCCGCTGGCGACGGAAAAAAGCACCTCCCTTTTTTCTCACCCGTCCATTCTGAACTTCTCACCCTTTCACTTTTCACCTCCTCTTTCCATTTTCCATTTTAAATTTGCAATTTACCCCTCCCACACCCCCTGCTCCACCAGCGCCTTCGTCGCCGCCCCCGCCCAATCCTTGTTCGCCTGCGGATTCGCCGGACTCGGGTGCGGTATCCGCCCAATCGCCACCCCATGCCCCTCCAACGCCTGCCGCGCCCGCCCCTCCGCGAACATCCCCACCCCAATCACCCACTCCGCCCGCGTCGCCGCCGTCACCCGCCGCAAATGCGTGTCGCACGCCGCAAACATCGCCTCCGCCGCCTCCCCCTTGAACTTGTCCGGCGTCAAATTCTTCCCGCCTTCGTCCATGAACACCAGCGGACAATAATTCACCACAAAATGCTCCTTGAAAAATTTCCCCGCCGTCCCAAACCGCTTCGCAAACAAACCCCACAGCCGCTTCCCGCTCACCTCCGACCGCTTGCACGCAAACCCCGTGATGGGCCGCTTCGGACATTCCTTCGCCGGTTTCCCCACCGGCGCCTCCACCCCCACCCAGTCCCGCACCGCCGCTACCTCGCCAAACGGCACCCCCGTCTGCGCCATCCCAAACGGCCCCGGATTCATTCCCAAAAAAATCACCCGCTTCTCCCCGTTGCCATGCTTTCGCAAATACATCTCGTGCGCCGCCCACGCATATTCCAGTGGCCGGTAAACATACGCCACCTTCCCCCCAAATCGCAAACTCCCCGTCTGCCGCGCCAAATCTGTCGCGGCCTCCACCAATTCCTGTGCCGAATTAGCCATCCCATCCCCTAAAAATCGTCACTCCGCCCCCCAAGTCAAATGAAACCCACACCTTCACCCAAATTTCACCTTACGCCTCGGCTCCCTTTTCCCCACCCCCTTCTCCTCCTTTTCCCCTTTCACCCTTCACCTTTCACCTTCATTCTTTTCCTCACTTCCTTTTTTAATTTTAAATTTTGAGTTTTTAATTCCCC
>CAZDAQ010000237.1:0-3655 GCA_964503425.1 uncultured Opitutales bacterium | reverse complement strand
CGCCCCTCCAGCAAATACTGCCCGTTCCCAAACGCCCACCCGCCCGCCGCCGCAAAGTTCGCCACGCTCGCCCGCAGATACAACTCCCACAGCCGCAGCGTCCGCTCATCCAGGGCCGCCTCCCGCGCGATGGCCGCACGCTCCCGCAAAAAATTCCCCAGCCAGCACGCCAGTGTCCGCTGGTAGTTCGTCCCCGGCAAATACCACGACTCTCGCACCGCGCAATCCTCCCCGTGCCGCTCCAGTTCATTGAAGGCATACACCCGGCCGCCGGGGAAAATATGCCGCTGGATGAACGAGTTCTGCCGCACCGCCGTCTGCCCCGCCCGCGCCGGCAAATAGACAATGTAGTGCAAAAACAATGTGCCTCGCGCCCGCAAAAACCGTCGCACTTTCGTCAGTGCCGCCGTCAAATTCGACACATGCTCGAACACCCCGAGGCTCATTACCCGGTCAAATCGCTCCGAAAAATCCACTTTGTTGAAATCCCCCTCCACCAGCTCAAACCGCGGCGTGTTCAACACATCCCCCGGCTGCGCCTGGCGTTCCCGAATATAGTTCGCCTGCGTTCGGCTCAATGTCAGGCCGGTCACCCGCGCCCGCGGGTAATTCTCCAAGATGTATGCCGCCAGGCTCCCGAAACCGCATCCCAGGTCCAGCACCGTGTCGCCATCGCGCAGGCCCGCTTTGTCGCACGCGTCGGCCAGCATGTGGCGCTGTGCCTCCTCCAATGTCCGCGCGCCCCGGTTCCACAACGCCATGGAATATTTCATCGTTGGCCCCAGCATGTGCATGAACAGTGGCCGCGGCATGTCGTAATGCACCCGCATCAACTCCCGGCTAAACTCCGCGATCTCCGCCGTCGCTGTGGCCGGCACCGTTGACAACACGCCCCGCATCGTCTCCAGGTAATGATCCGCCTCCAGATAAACCCGCAATCCCGCCTGCACCATCCACCCCGGCAGCCAGTCGCGCGCCCGCACCAACCCTTCCACCCAAAGCGTCTCCGGGCTCATCTGTGCGTTGGCTTCCATCGTCCCTACACCATATCCCGTTTTCTCTTATTCGCAAACGACCCCGTCATTACCCTCCACCCGCTAAGGTATTAAAAGGCTTCCCCTGGGAGGAAACCGCCCCTAATCCCCTGAGGTTCAACCCGCATGGACCCCGCCAGCCTCCCCATCCAGCAACTCCGCCCCGGCCTCGTCGCGGCCAGTACGCGCGTGCGCCGGCTCGTCATCCAGGCGCCCACCGGCTCCGGCAAGTCCACCCAAATCCCTCAAATGCTTCTCGACGAGGGCCTCGTTCCCGGTGGCGAAGTTGTCGTCCTCCAACCGCGCAGGCTCGCCGCCCGCCTCCTCGCCAAGCGCGTCGCCGAGGAACGCCGCTCGCCCCTCGGCGGCGAAGTGGGCTTCCACATCCGCTTCGACCGCGTCGTCTCCTCCCGCACCCGCATCCGCTTTGTCACTGAGGGCATCCTCCTCCGGCAACTTCTCGCCGACCCTTCCCTGCCCGGCGTCGCCGCCATCGTCTTCGACGAGTTTCACGAACGCCACCTCACCGGCGATCTTTCCCTCGCCCTCGCCCGCCGCGCCCAGGAAACCGTCCGGCCCGACCTGCTCATCGTCGTCATGTCCGCCACGCTCGACACCGCCGGCCTCTCCGCCTGGTTCCAGCCGTGTGAGACCCTCGCCTGCGAGGGCCGAATGTTTCCCATCACGCTCGAATACTCCGCCAATGCCCGCGCCGTGACCGACCGCCCCGCCTGGGAGCAGGCCGCCTGGCACGCGGGCCGCCTCCTCGAATCCCACCCCGAGGGTGACTGCCTCATCTTCATGCCCGGTGCCTTTGAAATCCACCGCACGCTTGCCGCCCTCGAAGACATCCCCGCCGCCCGCGACTGCCTCCGCCTGCCCCTCCATGGTGAACTCACCCCCGCCGACCAGGACCGCGCCGTCGCGCCCGCCCCGCCGGGCCGCCGCAAAATCATCGTCTCAACCAACGTCGCCGAAACCTCCCTCACCATTGACGGCGTCCGCCTCGTCATTGACAGCGGTCTCGCCCGCATCGCCCGCTTCGACCCGCGCCGCGGTCTCGACACCCTCCTCATCGAAAACATTTCCCAGGCATCCGCCGACCAACGTGCGGGCCGCGCCGGTCGCACCGCCCCCGGCCACGTCCTGCGCCTCTGGGGCGAGCGCGACCATGCCCACCGCCCCGCCCGCGATACCGCCGAAATCCAGCGCGTGGACCTCGCCGAAAGCGTCCTCGCCCTCGCCGCCGGTGGTATCCATGATTTGGATACGCTGCCCTGGCTGGAGCCCCCGCCCGCTCCCGCCCTCGCCCGCGCGCGCACCCTCCTGCGCGACCTCGGCGCGCTCGACGACACCCACGCCCCCACCGCCCTGGGCCGCCGCATGGCCGCCTTCCCCGTTCATCCGCGTTACGCTCGCATGTTCCTCGCCGCGCATGACTTCGGCTGCCTCCCGTTCGTCGCGCTCCTCGCCGCTTTCACCCAGGGCCGCAACCTCCTCCTCCCCCTTCATGACCCGCGCCGCGAAGAGGAACGCGAGCAAATGCTCGGCGACGCCGATTCCGACTTCTTTCACCTCCTGCGCCTCTGGGAGAAAGGTCGTGAAAGCGACTTCGACTTCGACTGGTGCCGCCGCTGGGGACTCCACGCCCTCGCCGCCCGCCAGGCAGGCGAACTCGCCCAGCAATTCCTCCGCCTCGCCGCCGCTCAGCACCTCGACACCACCCCGCGCCCGCTCGACGAAGACGCCCTGCGCCGCTGCCTCCTCATCGGCTTTAGTGACCAGCTCGCCCTGCGCGAAGACCTCGGCACCCTCCGCTGCCGCCTCGTCCATAACCGCCGTGGCGACCTCCGCCGCCAAAGCGCCGTCCGCCACGCCCGCCTCCTTGTCGCCGCCGACGTCGAAGAAACCCACACCCGCGGCGATATTGCCGTCCTCCTCGGCCTCGCCACCAAGATCGAGGAACCCTGGCTGCGCGAACTTTTCCCCGGCGACTTCACCGAAACATCCGAAACGGTTTACGACTCTACTCAAAAACGCGTCGTCCGCCGCCTAGCCCGCCGCTTCCGCGACCTCGTCCTCGAAACCCGTGAAGCCCCCGATCCGCCGCCCGATGAAGCTGCCCGCCTCCTCGCCGCCGAAGTCCTCGCCAAGCGCCTCGAACTCAAAAACTGGGACGACTCCGTGGATGCCTACCTCGCCCGCGTCAACTTCCTCGCCCGCCACGCCCCCGAGCTGGGCATCCACGCCGTGGATGACGAGGGCCGCCGCGCCCTCATTGAAGAAATCGCCCTCGGCGCCACCTCCGCCCGCGAATTACGCGAACGCCCCGTGTGGCCCGCCATCCACGGCTGGCTCTCCACCGAGCAGCAACTCGCGCTCGACACCCTCGCCCCCGCCACGCTCGAGCTCCCCCGCCGCCGCCACCCCGTCACCCTTCGCTATACCCCCGACGGCCAGTGCATCCTCTCCACCAAACTTCAGGACCTCTACGACTTCGACCCCAAAAAACTCCGCATCCTCGCTGGCCGCTTCCCCCTCACCCTCGAACTCCTCGCGCCCAATGGCCGCCCCGTCCAAATCACGCAAGACCTCGCCGCCTTCTGGGCCAACTCCTACGA
>CAZDAQ010000236.1:0-3713 GCA_964503425.1 uncultured Opitutales bacterium | reverse complement strand
CTCGCCGAGATCATCCGGCAGGTCACGGCGCTTAATCCGGGGGTGGTGGTGGTGGACTCCTTTCGCACCGTGATGCGTAAATCGGTGGCCACCGGCAACGAGCTGGAGACGCAGACGTTCATCCAGGGACTCACGCAGTTTCTCACCAGTTGGGAAGCCACGACCTTCCTGGTCGGCGAATATGGCGAGGAAGAGATGCGCGGGAATCCGCTGTTCACGATTGCCGATGGTCTTTTCTGGCTTTCGCAGGTGCCGCAGAGGAATTCCGTGGTGCGAAAATTACAGATCATGAAATTGCGCGGGCAGGACTCGGTGCCGGGGTTGCACACCATCCGCATCACGGCGGACGGCCTGCAGGCCTTCTCCCGGACCTTGGGATTGGGCGGCAAAAAGATGAATCCACTGCGTACGCGCCGGCTGCTTTCCATGGGGATTCCGGAGTTGGACAAGATGATGGGCGGAGGGCTGCTCGAAGGCGACAGCCTCCTCGTGGCCGGGCCGTCGGGGACGGGCAAATCGGCGCTGGCGACGCAATTTATCGCCGAGGGGCTGCGTCACGGGGAACCGGCGATCATGGCGATCTTCGAAGAACGCCCGCAAGGATACACCGATCGCGCCGACAGTTTTGGCCTGGATTTAAAAACGCCGCAGGAAAAGGGAAAGCTCGAAATTCTTTACCTTCGTCCGCTCGATCTCTCGGTGGATGAAACCATGCAGGAGATATTGAACGCCATTGAGCGGCTCGGCGCCAAGCGGCTGGTGATTGATTCGCTGGTCGGTTTTGAGATGGCGCTGGCGCCCGGGTTTCGCGAGGACTTCCGCGAGTCGCTCTACCGCATGATTGTGGCGTTGACGGGCGCCGGGGTCACCATCCTCAGCACGGTTGAGGTGGAGGATACTTTCACCGCGCTCTCGTTCAGCCACTATACGATTTCGTTTTTGACCGATGATATAATCCGGTTGCGCTATGTGGAGATCGACGGCCAGTTGCGGAAGGTGATGGTCGTAATCAAAATGCGCGGCGCCAATCACAGCAAGGATATCCGCGAATATGTCATCACCGACAAAGGCGTCGTCGTGATCGGGCCGCGCCAGACCGATTATACGGGGCTGACGACCGGCATACCCCAGCGCATCGGCCAGGTGAAAGAGTCCGCGCCGGAACCGAAGGCGAAGACGTAGCCGGAAATCCATCAACGATTGACGGAGGCCCGGCGACCGCACTTGCAATTTGGCCGATGCCTCCGATGCCTGATCAACCTGCCACGTTATGAAAGCGAAACCAACCTCAGGCATCAGCCAGCCGCCCGACCTGGGGGGTCTGTGCCAGGCGATCACCGAGCATGCGCCTTTGCCCATGGCCACGGTAGAGGGAGCGGGCCAGATCGTGCGCTATGCGAACCCCGCCTTTTGCCGCTTGCTGGGCAAGCCGATGAAGCAACTGGCGGGAAAGCCCATTAGCAAACTGCTGCCGAAAAAAGATGCGTGTGTGACGTTGATCGGGCGCGTGCTGCGCACCGGAAAACCCGAGAATTACACGGAAAAGAGTCCGTCCACACCGCATCCGGTCTTCTGGTCATATACGATTTGGCCGGTCATGGAGGAAACCGGGCTCGTCGGGGTCATGATTCAAGTCATTGAGTCCGCGCAAGTCCATGAAACGACCGTCGCCATGAACGAGGCGTTGGTACTCGGATCGCTGCGCCAGCATGAGCTTACGGAAGCGGCGGAGAACTTAAATGCGCAGTTGCAGCTGGAAATCGCCGAGCGCAAAGAGGCGGAGGCCAGATTGCGCCGCAAGGATGCGCTGTTTACCGCCCTGGTCGAGCAAGCGCCGGTCGGGGTCTACGTGGTGGATGCCCAGCTTCGCCTGCAACAAGTCAACCCGACGGCGCTGCCGGTGTTCAGAAACGTCCAACCCCTGATTGGCCGGGAGTTTTCCGAGATTTTAGAGACCATCTGGCCGCGGCGGGTTGCGGACCGGGTGATAAGTCGTTTTCGGCACACGCTGAAGAGCGGGGAGTCATATCTATCGCCCGAGTTTACCGAGCGACGCCGGGACACCGGGGTGGAAGAAGTCTACGAATGGCAGATCCAGCGGGTCACGCTGCCCGCTGGTGAATATGGCGTGGTGTGCTTTTTCAACAACGTCACTGAGCGAAAGCGCCTGGAAACGATCCAACGGCGCATGGATCTGCTGGCGGCTAAAAATGAGCGGGCCAACCTGGAAATCGCCCGGCGTCGAATATTGGAGAAGTCGCTCCGGCTTAGCGAACTGGCCCAGCGTGAACTCCTGAAGGAAGCGCAGGGTTTGCATGTGCAGTTGCGGCAGTTGACGCGCCAGATTATCACGGTGCAGGAGGAGGAGCGGAAGGCGATCAGCCGGGCGTTGCATGATGAGGTCATGCAAACGCTGGTCAGCATCAATCTTGAGTTGTCGGCCTTGAGCAAGGGGGTTTCCCCGCAAGACTCAACCCTCAAGACGAAAATTGCCAACACCCAGCGCCTGGTGGAGAATTCCGTGCTCGCGGTACACCAGTTTGCCCGCAATCTGCGACCGACGATTCTGGACGACTTCGGTTTGATCCCGGCACTGCATGCGTATACCAAGGAGCTGGCGAAGCGCAAAAAAACCGCCATCAAGCTAACGATCTTCGCCGGAGTTGAAGCCCTCGACAGCGCCAAGCGCACGGCGCTGTTCCGCGTGGCGCAGGAAGCGCTTACCAATGTCACCCGCCATGCGCAGGCCACCGAGATCAAAATAGGCATCACCGAGGTTGCGGGCATGGTCCGGATGGAGATTACGGACAATGGGAAAGCCTTTCACGTGGAAAAAATCCTGCTGGCCAAAAACCCCCAGCGCCTGGGACTGATTGGCATGAAAGAGCGGATCGAAATGGTCGGCGGAAGCCTGACCATCAAATCGGCCATCAACAAAGGCACGACAGTGCTGGCGGAAATTCCGTTTACGTCAGAGGCGCCCAAAAAATGACCGGGGGGGCGCCAAGGCAAGCGCTCGGTTGCGCTCGCGAATTTGGAGGCGCAACCACAAAAACCGTCCACAAAGGCCCAGGGCTTGAGCAAGGCACAAGCCTCAAGCGGCCTTTGAGGATTTACGGCGTTGGCGGGCGCGGTAGGCGGCAAGGGAGCCAGCCAGGAGGGCGGCGGCAAAGGCGGAGTCGGCGGGTTCGGGGACGGCGCCGGCGTTGATGGCGGCGCCGGTGTTGTCGTAGGCCATGCTGAAGAGGGTGAAGGAATTGTCGGCGTGGCGTTCGATGAGGGCCCAGGCGTAGTCGTTGTTGGAGAGTTGGAGGCCGACGTAGCCGGAGGTGTCCACATTCGGGGGGAAGGGGCCGGAACCGGAGTAGAAGAAATAGCCGTAATGGAAGAAGGTGGAACTGGAGCCGATGGGCTGGCCGAGGGTGAATTTGTCGAGAAGGTAGTAGCCGGGGGATGGCTGCGTGGCGGCGATGCTGCCGGCGGCGTGGCCGCGGGCCAAAAAGGGAGGTGGCTGGTTGGAGGGGGTAAAATAGATGCCGGGAATGAGGTCGAAAACGTTACTGGAGGGAGGGGTATTGACCGGGACGATGTTGGCGTAGCCGTAGAGGGGATTAAAAAAGATGCGGTTGCCCTGGTAGGAGACGGTGACGCCGGCACCGCTGTTGATGCTGGTGTAGATGACGGTGGCATGGGCGGCGGGGGCGGCAAGGGCG